>JAGVUP010000043.1 GCA_019136215.1 Chloroflexota bacterium
CATCAGGAAGCTGATTCCTTTGGTCAGCCGCTGGCTCACCTGCCGGCTGCGTTTGTAGGCGGCAGAATAATCGAGCTGGAGGTTCTCAAAGCTGATGCCGAATTCCTTCGCGCTCGTGCGCATCAGGTAAGCCAGCTCCGCATTGCGCAGCAGCGCCTTGGAGGGAACGCAGCCAACATTCAGACAGACTCCGCCCAGATTTTCCTTCTCGATGATGCCCACTTTCCTGCCGAGCTGCGCTGCTCTGATCGCAGCGACGTATCCTCCGGGTCCTGCTCCTAAAACCACCACATCAAATTGTTTCATGGCTGCTCCTTATTCCTTGATAATCCTTCCGGCTCTAAGCTCTTCAAACGCCTGCATCAGTTCTTCAGGCGCATTCATCACGATTGGTCTGCCCCAGGCAAGCTACTCGCGCAGAGGTAGCGCGGATGCATCTGGAAGCCCCGCATGACCCGGATCACTCGTCTTACTTTCATTTCCGGAAATCATCCGAATTTAATACCCCAGCGTTCCGTTCAGCGATTCGTCGTTTTCGAGAGGCGCTGATGATGGCATTCGCCTCGGCATGCACGCTGCGGCAGAGCTCGTAGCGTTCCCCGCGCGGGACATGCATCTCCTCGCGGATGCAGTAGCCCAGGTCGATGCAGTTAGCCCTGCCCCGCGGCGCGCCAACATATCCGGTCGAAATCACCTCGTCGTTTTTGACGATCACCGCGCCGTAGCGTTTGCGCAGACAGGTGCCGCGCTGGCTGACGATATCAGCAAGGTCGAGGTAGTAATTGATTTTGTCACGTCTGATCATGAATAAAGCTCCGTTTTTCAGATGACCAAATTGTACCCGAGGGGCGGGCTTAGAAGCAAAGAATTCAGCATAGCCACCGATACAGACCAGTTTTGGAATGCGAAATTCTACAAGCCTTCGTCTTCCACAAATTGATAAAAAACCTTCTCGAACTTTTGATTGGCGGCTGAGATCGTGCCCACCGCCGAGGTGTAGACTATAAACTCTTCCTCGCCATCCAGCCCAAAGAGCGCGTCGCAAAGGGCGGTGTCGAAGGCGGCGATTGCGCAGGTGCCCAAGCCCAGCGCGGTGCAGGCAAGGTAGAGGTTCTGCCCCACATGTCCGGCATCAATCAGGGCGGGGCGGTGAGCCCAGATTCCGTAGCGCCATTCGCAGCGGTAGGGCACAAAACTCCAATAGAAGATAACGCTGGCTTTGGCTGCCCAACTCTGCCCCATAAGCGAATTGGTTACCGCGGAGGGAAGATCCTCCACCGGATGCAGGAATTCCAACTGGTGTCTCATCGGCAGGTAGTGATAGGCGCCCGGTTCCAAGCCTTTCGTATGTTGGACGATCAGATAGGTCTCAAAAGCATGCCGCGCTCCGCCGCTGGGCACCGTGCGCAGGGTGGCGTACGCCCTGCCGCGGACGTCCAGGATGCCCTGCGTAGCCCAAAGCAGAAAGGAGAGCTCCAAGAGGCTGATGGGCTCCTGGGTGTAGACGCGGGAGCTTTTGCGCTCGATCAGCAGGGTGAAGAGATTCTGCCGCAGGTCGAGGTCCTCGAATTTTCTGGGCAGCGTCAAAGCTTTCACCCGCATTGGCGCTTTCACCAGCGGCGGTTGGGGCAGCTTGCGGTCCTGGTCGGATTCGAAAGCGTCATAGGGGGTTTCCGAGAAATGTTTCATAAACTCCCGCCCCCGGGCTATCAGATTCTTTTGCGTTTCAGGGTCTAACATGGCGGCTCCTTTGTTTGGTTTGGGTAAATTATAGACCCTTCGGCGAATATGTCCCTCAAATAACACCAAAACGCTGGCAACAAACGCGGGACCATTCTCAGTTCCCGCGTTTCTACTCATTTCATATTTGGTCCGGCGCTACTTGCCCGAAATCGTGACGCCCCGCACGCGCACCCAGGGCAGGAGCCAATACCCGGAACACTCGCGTTCACGGCTGACAGCCACCACATCCCGCAGCATGTCCGCAAGGTTACCGGAGATCATCACCTCGCTGAGGGCTTTGGTAACTTTTCCGTTTTCGATTAAGAAGCTGTTCTTTGCCACGCCGCTCAGGTCGCCCGCCGGGCTTGGGCTTCCACCGGAGAACCTTCCCATCAGAATGCCTTTTTGCACGCCGGCAATCAGCTCTTCCAGAGGCGTTTCTCCGCTGCCAAATATCGTGGCTCCGCCATAATTCCCGGAGCGCGAAAACCCTGTCCGGGCGGCGCCGTAGCGGCTGAGGATGAAGTTTTTCAGCACGCCCTGTTCAATTACGGTCATGTTTTCCGCTGCGTAGCCATCGCTGCACAAGCGCGATGCCCCGGGCAACTGCGGATGCTCCGCCACGAGCTCCATGTTTACCAGCGGGCTGGCGACCTGCTCACCCAGACGGTCTTTCCAGGGGCTGGTGCCTGAGATCATCGCGCCGTCTTCCAGGTAGGTATCCGCCACATAATAGAGAATGTCCGTCAGGCAGCCGGGAGTGATGACCAGGTCGCCCTCAAAACTTCCCGGGAACTGTTCGGTCACGATCTGGCGCTGGCTCTCATCCAGCAGTCGCCGCACCCTGGGTTCTTCACAAACCCGCCCGGTGGGGTCCTCGTAGACCGTGGCGAAATAGTTGAAGGAAGAGGTTTTGCCGTCCTCCCTCGCCATAAACATATTGGTGAGCTGATAATATGCTTTGCGTTCCGAAAGCCGGACGCCCTTGCTGTTGGCGTAAAGAGATTCTGCGTAATGGTGCTCGATGCCGATCGAGTCGAAGCTGATTTTAGGGAAATCCTTTTTGGAATCTCGCAGTATCTGATCCAACTGCTCATACATAGCGTCCAGATCGGGTTTTTCTTTTCCGGAAGAGAAGCTGAGATTTTCCTGCGGTTCGGCAACACCTTCCGCTTCGTCCGGAGCGGCGGCCTGAGCCGCCTGCCAGGCTTCCTGCACTGCCAAACGAATATCCTCTGGTGCAAAGCTGTTGAGGGTGGTGCTCCCTTTGCGCTTCGCGCTGAGCAGCTTGAGGCGGACGTTGTCGGTGAAAACGCTGCGCACCATGCTGACCTTGCCGAGTTCGTAATAGACCTCTGTCAGGGCTTCCCGGCTGATCCACGCTTCGCCTTCATCCGCGCCGACTGCTTTGATCTCATCCAAAATCAAGTCCGCCGCTTCGAGCAGCGCTTTGTCCTTCACTTCAAATGCCTGTTTCATGCCCGACCTCCCACGTTGATCTGAACCTTGATCGCCGGTCCACCCATGCCAACCGGGATCATCTGCTTTTTGCCGCACATGCCCGAGTTGGTCCAGGTGACCGTATCGCTGACCATTTCCGCTGTCTTGAGCACCTCAAAAGCCACGCCGGATACGGTCGTGTCTTTCACCGCCCGCCCAAGTTTGCCATTTTTGATTTCGAAGCCCATCGGCACGCCGAACATGAACTCGCCGGTCGAATCTGCTTGACCATTGTTCATGTCGGTGAAGTAATAGCCGTCTTCGACTGACGCTATCATGTCTTCCAGCTTATCGGAGCCAGGCAGGATGCAGGTATTGCGCATACGGATGAGCGGTTCGTCAAAGAAGTCGTAGGCACGGGCATTGCCATTGGGCAAATGTCCGAATTTGAGAGCGGACTCTTTGTTGTGCATGTAGCCGGTGAGGATGCCGTTTTCGATCAGCATCTGATCCCGCGCCAGCGTACCTTCGTCATCCACGAACACCGGTACCGGCGCCAGTTTGCCGAAGGCGGTATGGGCGATATCCACCAGGCTGACCTTCTCACTGGCAACTTGTTTGCCGAACATTGGACCGCCCACCGAGCCGGTTTCCACAAAATCTGCTTCAACAGTATGCCCGACCGCCTCATGCGCCAGAATCCCAGCCAGGTCTGAATCGAGGATGACAGTCTGGATTCCGGGTTTGGCGTAAACGCCATCGGCTTTTAAGATAAGTTGCTCATATTGCTTTTCAAGCTTGCCAAAAAGCGCTTCCGCGTTTGGAAAATTGTTAAGGAAGTTTCCATAGCCGCCCAAAACCTTGTAGAGTTCCACGGGTTGACCGTCTTTGTCCTGGGTGGTCATGAATACATAAACGTTTGAACGCGGCACAAAGGAGTGCGACACCACGCCGTCACTGGTATAGAGCAGTTTTTCCATGTCCAGCACGCGGGCAAAGACGCGCCGGCTGAGCAGTTTGGGGAAACGCTCGGCGATGTACGCGTCGATCTCGTCAACGATGCCCAGCAGGTAGCCCTGCTCCACAGGCACATCCTGTTCAAAACCGTCTTTGCGGTTAAGAGGGGCATTGGCGGGGAAGTCCGGCTTGCCCCGCTGCACGCGGCTGTCCAAAAAAGCGGCGTTGCGGCTGGCGGTCTGGACCACGCGGGCGATCGCGTCGAGGTCCTCCCCATAGCCGGTGGCGGACGCGAAGCCGTAAGCCCCGCCCTTCACCACCCGCGCCGAAAGCCCGCGGCTGGTGCCGCTGGTGTTGGACGTCAGACTGCCGTTGAGCATCGTCACTCCGCGGCTGCGGTTTTGCTGCGCCCGCAGTTCGGTGTAGCCATTGAAGCCATAGCGGTTGACGTAATCCCGAAGAAAATCTTGAAGCATTCACTACCTCCATTCTTGACTATCTGAAATAATAACACCTCTTCATTCATGCCCAAAGTTCCTGAATAGAAAGAGAGGAGGAGAAAAAATAAATCCAATTCGTTATGATTTTTATACTGGTTCAGTAGTTTTCTATGGTCTAGGAATCACTGGCGCGATGAAGTAATAACTTTTAGCATAGTCACTCTCACGAGTCCAGCCTTCAATTCCAGAATCCTCAGAGCGTACATACCACCAGACTCCTGCTTTTCCGCTGCCGCATGAAGGGCCATCCAATACTTTCATATAGCTCCCCGGTTTCATGCGATAGAGCAATTTTGAGGGATCGATAGCTGGTTCTGGATAAATACGATTGTGATCTACAGGCATCGGTTCTGGGTTTCGCTCCAGGACAGACCGAATATGTGGCAATTGGTACTACCCAATACTCACTTCCATCCCCTTCAGGGATCCATCCATACTCACTGTAGACAGTACGGACCTTCCAGAAAACCCAACCCATATCACAAACTGGGCCATCGATGATATGGAGGATCTCCCCCTCATCCAATTTGCGGACGAGCTTGTCGCCGATTCTAGCGACTGGTTCGGACCGCATTCCGACCCTGCCTGTTTCATAATTAACAAAAGCAGAATCACCAACATGAAGCCTTGAAGCAGCACATTGAGGAAGAGGTGAATAGATTTTTGGCGTTGGTGTAACGTCTGGCTTCTCAGTAGTAGTTGGCTGTTGAAGGACAAGCGGGTCAGAGGTATTTGTTGGTACTGGGGTTGAACTGGACGAAATAAACTGGTTCATATCAATATGGGTTGCCGTGGGGAAAAGCTCGCTATTTGTTGATTCAGAGAGGGTAAGGCTGCTCTCATTTTCAGTCTCTGAGACTTTTTGCACACGCTGATAGTAATTCCTCCCATCGTCAAATTGAATGATAAGCTCATCTTTCTCAATTATGAAATCTGCCACTACAGCGCCATCAGCCATAGTAATTTTCAATTTTCCAGGTGCAATGACCGCATAACGCAGTTCTTCTTGGGATCCGTCAAGCAAGCCTGTAACTGTAAGCGACTTTTTTTTGCCAAAGGTCAAATTGCCTGCCAAATTAACGCTGCTACTAGAAAACCAGTTTAATGACCAATCACCAACCAATTCATTTTCCGGTCCAGAACTGCATGCAGGCACTGATGTCAGAAAGATCATTATTACAACAAAAGAAAGAAGAATTGTTCTTGATAGATTTGTATCTTTCATCGGTTGATCTCCTTACTCTTCGTTCCAAACCTCTATCCATGTTGCATAAGCAATGGCTAACTGCCTTGTTCCCGGGATAAAAGCAATATCCGCTACAGTAGAATTGTCCTGTCTGATCTCAAACACCAGTGATGCACTCTTTACTTCCCAAATGTAGATATTTTCTGAGCCGCTTATCGCAACTAAACGTCCGTCTTCCGAAAAAGCAGTTCTATAAAATTTTTCATCCGAAGCATCTGGACGGAATTCAGTTTTTTCTTCTGTTATAAGGTTATAGAGGATCACGCCACTTTTCCCGCCTTCGCTGTAGGCAATGACATCCTCGGTCGGTGATACTGATAAGGAATAAAAGTCAACACTCCCCCCTAATTGATGTCTGGACAGCCTTTCTAAGGTCTGAGAATCCAACACATCAATTGACTGATTTCCTGAAAAGCAAATGATGCTACTTCCGCTTCTTGAATACACTGCGAATCTGCAGTCTTGAATGGAATCAATCTCTGATCCGCTCAGTAGGTCATGGACTACCACTTTGTTTTCTGCGACACTTGCCAATACGACATTTTCATAAGGATGTACATCGTTCAAGGTGGTACAAATTTCGCCTTCGATATGACTGACCAGTTCCAATGACGTTGACTTAAAAACCCCAAGATAACAGTAGGATGAATCGACAATAACATTCCTGCCATCCGGGCTGGTGTTCGCCTTTAAACACCTTCCGCCAATGTCTGCGATCACTGATTGGCTAACAAGATCCCAAGTCATCATCCCTGCATCACCTGCTGTTGCGAATAACAACCTTCCATCAGGAGAGACTTCTAAGTTGGATAAAAACGGATCGTCCTTTACCATGTCTGCATGGCCGGTTTCAGAATTGAACATTAATCGTGAACATGCGTTTTTCTCTAGAGTATCTGAAACATCCAGAGTGTATGCCCAAGTGAATTTCACAGGTCCCCTTTCAGGCATGGCGATTTCCCCATCCTCATCTGGCGCCTCTCTCGCAGGGAGCTTGGTCTCCTGAAGTGGTTCGACAGTTTCGACAACAATGGCTTCAGCGTAAGAATAGTTAAAAACCTTTCCGTCAACTTTTAAACTCAGACGTCCCCCTGAAAGAGTGAAGCTGATGATTGAAGTTTCCTGATCAAGTGTGAACTTCATCATCCCGGGGGCAATGACCACATACCGCCCCTCATCACCGCTTTCCATAAAGAGGAGTTTTTCTTCTTTCTGAAATTCAAGATCCTGACAGAACAATTCACCCAGACAAAACCCATTTTCAGACAAAGCGAGCCCCTCTAACTCCTCGTCCGGGGAGTAAGCTCCTGCGGAACACCCCACTGCCAACAAAATGAGCAAAAATAAGGCAGTCGAATAAACAGGTGTTTTCAAGTTAGACAATCTGGCGACCAACATCTTATTTGACTCGATCAAATTTAAAACGGAAAGGTTCGTAGCCAGGAGTATTGATGATGGCTTCACCCACATGCATATTTGCGATCTCCCAATCTTCTACGACATTCGCTTCGCGAATCTGTTCAACAATCCCCCTCGACGAAACCGAAGACATGAAGACCTCTTTTTTTCGATTCTTCCCGAGAAGTTCCTGAATGAACTTTCGAGTTGCGGCATCGTTTACTCTAAAAGCTACTGTCGTCGACAATCCCGAGAGGATCGAATGTGCCTGCGCTTCACCGTAAGCGTGGAAGACTTGCTCAATGTTTTGCACGCCAATGATAAACTTGGCGCCCATGCTCCTGCCAAAATTAATCCCATCATCAATGTGCTGCAGATTTGGAATAAGGCGAAATTCATCAATGACAAACCATACATTCCCTTCACTTTTCTTGCGACTCAAAGCTTCCTTAATTGCCATATCCAACATGAGCTGGTAGATTGGGGTAAGCATCCCGCCAATTCCAAGATCGTACTCTACAAAGATCAATCGTCCTTGTTTAGCACGAATTGCCTGCCGAATGGAAAGGCTGCCTTCTTCTTTAAAATTACCGATGAAAATTTCACGCAGATGCTGCTGGAGCTCCGAAATCACACCCTGCGTTTGCGGGGATCGATCATCAGCAATGTATGAGGTCATCGCTCTTAGGTCAGGATGCTGGTGAAGGAGGGCTCTTATCTCCGAAGACGGGGTCTGATCCAGGAAGGTACGCAGAGCAGCGTTGTGTTTTTCGCCTTCCGACCGGTGAAAGCATAGCATAATCCCCGAAAACAAGTCTCGTGCGGCATTCGGGAAGAAGGGTTGACTGGACTTATTGCTTCGTTCAAAAAACAGTGCTCGTGCAATCTCAGTGATTTCTTCTTCAGTGTTAGTACCGGAGTTGATCTCTTCGAAGATATTCCAATAATCCTTGCCATGAGGCCCCGTTGCCTTATCATCGTTACTAATGACGATATCTCCTTGTTTATAAAACGATTCGTAAAAATCGCCTTTGGTATCAAAAATCACCATGACGTCGTTGTTGGTCATGGTGATTCGTAATTGAGACAGGATTTGGAAGATCCCATTGGTTTTCCCCATTCCAATTCCGCCAATAAATAAAAGATGCTTACTTAGAAGATCATCACTCAGCGGAAAGCTTGCCGGTTTTCCGTTTGCGTCCTGACCGCGGATTGAACAGCGTGTATGTGGAGAATCATTTGGCGGAACAGTTCTCTTGAGTTCATTTCCTTCGAACACCATCGTTTTTGTCATCGGGTTAGTTGGTTGCATACCACTCCTCTTGGATCAATAGCCATACCCATATTGATACTCTTCCTCCTGATTAATCTCCTTGGCTGGTTCGGCAACCCCTTTTTTCCCCAGTTGTAGGTCAATCTCTTGCCTCTGGAGTTGCTCTCTGATTAACGCAGGCGTGTCTACGGCTTTTAAACCCGTTCCTTGGATTCGATTTGAGAGCAATTCAAGATCTTGTTCACCAGGTTTTACGCTCAGTCCGTAAATCTCCGGGTATTCGCGAGCCCGATTGATCATTGCTTCTTTCACCCGCAACACATGATCTTCTGGAATACCAAGTTTAGAGTGATTCTTTAGGAAATCAACCGCCTCCGGAATGCTCCCCCCCCGCAAAACGTCGGGAATCGGTACTCCTTGTGGAATCTGCTCCTTAAAAGCTTTCACATCCTCCTCAAGAGCTCCAACCGGTCTGTTCCAACCCATCAGATGCTCAAAGTCTGCCAGGTACGCATTGATACCGCTTTCATTTAACTTGCCTTCCGCCGTCATATGGGTCTTTACACTCCAAATTCCATCAGAAGATATTAGGTCATATGTCCTGAAATTCTCCTGCGTAAGATCATTGATGTTTTGAATGTCTCCGCCCAGCAGGTTCTTCAACGAGTCTTCATGCAATCTCCCCTGAATTTCGTTATAACCGCGGTGTCTGGTGTAGTAAGTCATTGACCGTTCCTACATGCCAAGCCCATAGTAGTAATCTTCTTCTTCTGAATGATCTGGTTGTTCCTGTTTTTCTGCTGTGACCGGTTTAGCCATTTTCTCGAGCTCATCAAGCGCCTGATTCTTACCACGCACCAGGTCGCCAAGGATTTCGGAGGCTTCATTCATATTTTTCCTGGCTTGATCAATCCCAGCGAGATTCTTTTCCTCGAGTGATTTTTTCAACAGTTTGGCCCCGTCCTCATAGGCTTTCTCGAATACCTTCTGTTCTCTTTCGTAGCTCTCGATAATTTGCTGCCGCTTCTGTTCAATCGAATCGTCCGGCATTTTTCACCTATCCATCCGAGTTCTTGAAGGTGTCTGCGGATTCGATTCTGACCATTTTCCTGCAGTAAGATCACCCGCTTGCTGTAAATCCATCACCAATGCCCCCAATTCTTTCGCCACAGTGAAAGCATCAGCTGTTGGAATAATTCTTCCAGAAGCTGCCCACCCTTTCTTCCCAATCATAGCCTGGAAGCTGTTAGACCGTATAGTCAATCCCGAGCCCGAAGAAGATCTCGCAGATACCGAGAGTCCAAACTCATCCTGAAAACCGATTACCGCAACGTAGACGTACCCAAAAACAAGCAGAGGTACCGCGAATTTGAATGTCCCCAAGGACCTGGAAACTTCATAGCTATTCATGAAACTGGCGACCAGGAGCACCAACCCGATGAGAAACACAACCTTGAACACTCTACGCAGTGTCTCATTTGGGCTACCAATTGACCGGTGTTTGTTCTTCTCTAGTTCCAAATTGCTAAGAATTCGATCAAAAAGGTCCTGACTTAATACCTTTTTCTCCATCAACCAGACAACGATGAACGGTAGCATAAGAAAGAAGCCAAAAAGCCAGTGGGTCATAAATTCTGGTAGAATGTCGCCCGATATCATTGCAATCATTGTTAACAGGATTGTAAATAGTATCAAACCCAATCCATTGAGTGATCTGCCGATAAACGAATTGATTGAGCCAACATCTTCCAAGGGGACTTCAGATACCAGTAGATTGCTAGTTCCTCCCGATTTATTGCTATTTGCATAAATGACACGTTTGTTTGTAACCTGGATGTATCCGTCACTGGTTTTGGAAAAAGCTGATTTCTGGACAGAACAGTGATAGCTTCGCACTACGAATTCGCCGTCAGAGAATTCAACAATTTTTTGTTCCATGTCTTGCCCCGGTGTTAGTTCTGCTTCCACTTGGCGATGCCGTAATCACCAAGCGTTTGAATATCCGTAATCAACGCTCCAATCTCGTGCAGCATTTTTTCTGCGTCTTTGCCTGGCAGCGCGTTGGGCATATTTACAGCAACCGCGCTCAAAAAGCCGCCGGCACTGGCAATACGAATTGGTGTGCTGGATCCTCCTCGTGAATTTATTTCGAGCGAAAAAGTTGGTCTTCTTCCGTACCAAATCGCGCAGATAAACATGTAAATGAATGTCCCAACCAACAATAATAACAACCAAAAATTGCTCCCACCACCGCTGGAAAGCGCATAAATGAAGTCCAACGCTTCTACTCCTGCCAAACCAAGAAGGGCGCCAGCAGAGACAGCAACCAAAAAAGTCCGCCATATCATTTTTACTGATACAAGAAAAGAACCAATGAAAGCTCCTATTGCCAACAACCAGCCAACGATCTTGAATATAGTGTAAGACTCAAGCAAGTAGCCTAATCCTGTCAAGATAGCAGGAATGAGCATTAAAGCAACACCAGCCAACAGAAGCGCGCCAATTACTGCAAACAAATTGAAATATGTTCCTTTATAACTATTAATGCCGGATACATCCGCAATTGGGACCTCACTTTGTATTAATGAACCCCCTGATGATATTTCACCTGCTGCTTGGAATATTACGCGCTTGTTCGTTATACCGAGGAAACCTCCTGACTTTAATCCCAGCATTTTTTCCCGATAATATGTACAATGATAAGTTCTTACCGTTGATTCGCCCTCTGCAGGGACTACATTATTTGCCAACAGATCCACTTCCGCCTCCTTTATGGACATAATTATGTTTATTAATTATATACTCTTTTAAGGTGATTTGTCGTCAGCAATTTCAGTGTGAATGATACTAAAAAGGTGGTAATAAATATCGTGGGACTTTTGGGCTAAAGATAAGTCATTGAAACCGCCAAAACCTGCCTACAAGCTTCTGAAAAAGTGATACTTTTTCGTATTTATCTACAAAACACCTTTTTCCTAAAGCGGAAATAAAGCTTTTTTCTATTATGGCTTTTGAACCGAGTTAAATTTCCTCGATTGAGAACTGAATTATTCGTGTGTTTTTTCATACTGAGAATTCCTGATTTGTCGTTGATAGAAGTTACAGCAAGGATTTTTTGAAAGGACAGTATTATTGAATACAAGGATGAGCAATTGCGCCAGGGAGCTTGATTAGAGCGCGGGCGGATGCTACACTTAAGCATAATGAAAGGCGCGTAATGGCAGCTCAGGAACAGCAAATCGACTACCAAAACCTGCTGAACAAATACCATCCCCGCTGCCCCGAAGGTCTGTTGGGCGTGTTGGTATTTGAGGGCAAGGCGCTCACGGCTTCGAGCGGTTCGATGCCGCCTGCCTCCCTGGATGGTTTTCCGCCCCCAGCCGCCTCCCAAAAGATCAACGCCCGCCGGGTAAATGAACAGCCCTGCCTGGTTTACAGCGATCTTCTGCCCGATAACAAACAAATTTGCCTGATTTTCCCCGTCCACATGCGCCTAACCGCCTTGCGGCAGCAAGCCAGCCAAATTGTGCAGGAGCTGCGCTCGCTGAGCCAGCCAACAAGCAGCGCCCTCACCAGCCGCGAAGAGGCGGTTTTGGCGGAGTTCATTCAGGCAGCCGTCAACTCAAAATATGCCCAGGACGCGGAAAGCCACACCCAACCTGTGCGCGTCAGCCAAGCCCAAACCACCTCCAACTCAGCCCAATCAGCCACCCAGGCGCTCTATTGGACTTATTGGTATCAAGTCTTCTAAAGAGGTTCTCATGCCCAAAATTCTTTATCTACTCGATGGTCATGCCATTGCATACCGCGCCTACTTCGCCCTGACATCCGGCGGGTCTACGCGCTGGGCAACCAGCAGCGGCGAACCGACCGCCGGCGTTTACGGCTTTGCCAGCATGCTGCTGAAGCTGCTTGAGCAGGAGGACCCGGACTATCTGGCGGTGTCTTTTGACACAGGCAAGACCTTCAGGCACGAGATGTTCCCTGAATACAAAGGCACCCGCGCCAAAATGCCCGACGACCTTCGCGCGCAAATCGAACGCATTCGGGAGATGGTGGATTGCTTTAATATTCCCCGCGTCGAGGTCGAAAATTACGAGGCGGATGACGTCATCGGCAGCCTCGCGACCTGGGCAACCACCAAAGAAGGGCTGGGTGTCAAAATCATCACCGGCGACCGCGACCTGCTGCAGCTTGTGAATAACCGTATCGTGGTCAGCCTGCCCAACAACAAGAGCGGTCAGAATGACGACTATTTCGCCGAGGACGTCGAAGCCAGATTGGGGGTCTTACCGGAACAAGTGGTGGACTACAAAGCCCTGCTCGGCGACACTTCCGATAACATTCCGGGCGTGCGCGGCGTGGGCGAGAAGACCGCCGTTAAGCTGATCCAACAATACGGCAGTCTGGATAACATTTATGCCCATCTGGAAGAAATCACCGGAAAAGCCGGGCGAGACCTGATCGCCGGTAAGGATTCCGCCTATCTCAGCCAGGATTTAGCGCGAATCCGCACGGATCTGCCCGTCCGGCTCGACCTTGATCAGGCAAAACCGGAACGCTTCGACCCCCTTGCCGTGGAAAGCCTTTTTCACCAGTTGGAATTCCGCACCCTCACCCAGAGGCTGAAGAAGCTCAACCGGAGGTTGAACCCATCCCTGAACCCGCAGCCTGAGCAGGCAAGCCTCTTTGGCGCCGAACCAGTTCCCCCGAGCGAACCCGAGCCCGCCGAGCCGCTCAACGCAGAATTTGAAACCCGCGTCATCACCACCGCGGAAGAATTGCAAGCCTGCGTGGATGACCTGAAAACGGCGAAAGTCCTCGCTTTCGACACCGAAACCACTGGCATCGATCCCCTTCAAGACAAACTGGTGGGCATCTCGCTCGCGGGCAGCCCGGAACGCGGCTACTACATCCCCCTCGGGCACGATAACGGCGAACAATTGCCATTGGAAGCTGCGATCGCCGCCCTGAAGCTGCTTCTGACCGACCCGCGAATTGACAAAGTCGCGCATAATGCCAAGTATGATTTGCTCGTTTTGCGGCAAGTCGGGGTTGAGGTCAGCCCGATCACATTCGATACAATGGTGGCAGAGTGGCTGATCGCGCCGGATTCGCGCCACCTCGGGCTGAAAGCCCAGGCGTGGGTGCGGCTAGGGGTGGAAATGACCCGGATCGAAGACCTGCTCGGCAAAGGCAAGAACCAAATCACCATGGCGCAGGTGCCCATCGCCAAAGCCGCGCCCTATGCTGCCGCGGATGCCGTCATGACCCTACGGCTTCTGCCCTTGCAGGAAGCCGACCTGAAGACCCACGGCGTGGAGAAACTCAACCAAGACCTCGAAGTCCGGCTCATTCCCATCCTCGCGGATATGGAAGAGGCGGGCATATTGCTGGATCTGCCTTTGTTTGAACGTTTTTCGCATGAGCTGGATCAGGAAATCCGCCAACTGGAGCAGTCCATCTACCAGCAAGCGGGTGAGGATTTCAACATCAACTCCACCCAGAAGCTCTCTGACGTGCTCTTTAAAAAGCTGGCGCTTGACCCGCCCGACGTGACCAAGAAAACCAGCAGCGGCAAGTTTTCCACCGCCGCGGGCGTGCTGGAAGAGATGAAAGGCATCCACCCCATCATTGAAATGGTTTTGAATTACCGCGAGCTGACCAAACTGCAGTCCACCTACGTGGACGCCCTGCCCCAACAGGTGAACCCCACGACCGGCAGGGTGCATACCACCTTCAACCAGACCGGCACGGTCACAGGGCGGATCGCTTCGCAGAACCCGAACCTGCAAAACATCCCCACCCGCACTGAGCTCGGTCGGCGCGTGAGGCAGGGTTTCATCGCCGCCCCCGGCACAAAACTCCTGGCTGTGGATTACTCCCAGATTGAACTGCGAATTGTGGCGCACATCGCCCAGGATAAAGCCATGATGGAAGCCTTCCACAAGGGGCTGGATATCCACGCCGCCACGGCGGCTGCCATTCATGACGTGCCGATCGAACAGGTCACCAAACAGCAGCGCCGCCACGCCAAAGCCATCAATTTTGGTCTGATTTACGGCATGAGCCCCTTCGGGCTGACCCGAACCACCGACCTTACCCTCGCGGAAGCCGAAAATTTCGTAAAGGAATATTTCAAGGAATTCCCGGCGGTAAAAGCCTGGCTGGATAAAACCCGCGTGGAAGCCGCTCAGACCGGCAGCGTGGAAACCCTTCTAGGGCGCAAACGCTACTTCCCGAACCTGAAAGCCGGCACGAATTACGCCATGCGCCAGCGGGAAGAACGCGAAGCCATCAACGCTCCCGTTCAGGGCACAGCCGCGGACATCATCAAAATCGCGATGGTTCGCCTTCCGGATGCCTTGCGGGAAGCGGGTCTCAAGACGCGGATGCTCCTGCAGGTACACGACGAGCTGATCTTTGAAGCGCCCGACGGGGAGCTTGAAAAAGCTGTGAAGGTCATCAAAGACATCATGGAACACGCCCTTGAGCTCAGCGTGCCGCTTGTCACCGAAGCCCGCCTCGGCAGCAACTGGGGCGAGCTGGAAAAAGTGGACGAAGAAGCGGTTAATTTAGACGCTGAAATCTAACAGAACCGCTTTTATCACGGCTCTTTGCAGGTGAATCCCTGTTTGATTTTCCGGAGATTAAGCCGGCAGGTAGTGGCTGTTGAGTTTCTCGCGCAACTGCATCACCTGGCGGCGCATGCGGTCGTCGCTTTCCATCATATCCGCCACTTTTTCGCAAGCGTACATCACGGTGGTATGGTCGCGCCCGCCGAGTTCCTGCCCAATTCGCGGCAGCGAGATACCGCCATCCTCCCGCAGAAGGTACATGGCAACCTGGCGCGGCAGCGCCACATCACGCGAGCGATTTTTTCCGGTGAGGTTTTCTTTGGTGGTGCCGAAGAAGTCAGCGACCACATCCACCACATATGCCGGTGTCAGGCTGGCTTTCTGGGGCAGATAGTCCGCCAGAGCGTGTTTTGCCAGGTCGAGGGTTAGCTGCTGACCGATGAGGTCCGCGTAGGCATTCACACGGTTCCAGGCTCCCTCCAACTCGCGCACGTTGGTGGGAATAGCGCGGGCGATCACTTCCATCACCTCCAACGGCACATCCCTGTCAATTTTTTCGGCTTTGCTCTGCAGGATGGCAAGCCGTGTTTCGTAGTCCGGAGGCTGCATGTCCACCGTGAGCCCCCACTCAAAGCGCGATCGCAGACGTTCCTCGAGGGTCGCCATCGCTTTTGGGGATCGGTCAGAAGTGATCACGATCTGCTTGTTTTGCCCGTGCAGTGCGTTGAAGGTGTGAAAAAATTCCTCCTGGGTAGTGTCCTTCCCGGCGATGAACTGGATGTCATCGATCAGAAGCACATCCACCTGTCGGTATTTTTCGCGGAAGGTGGGCGTGGTTTTGTGGCGGATGGCATCGATCAGGTCGTTGGTGAATTCCTCCGAAGAAACATAGAGCACAACTTTTTCTTGTTTGAGAACCTCGTTGCCGATCGCGTGCAGAATGTGGGTTTTGCCCAGACCAACACCGCTGTAAATGAAGAGAGGATTGTAAGCGCGGGCGGGGTTTTCAGCGACAGCCATACTGGCAGCCTGCGCCAGGCGGTTCGCCGCGCCAACGATAAAGTTATCGAAACGGTAGCGCGGGTTGAGGTGCGTGTCAAAGGTGTTGCTTTCCACTACTTCTGCGCGCTTGAGCGTGCGCACGCTTTCTTCTTCCACCACCGGAGTCGGAGCTGACCAGACTTTAAAGAGCACATCCACCTGCCGCGCCATCAACCCTGAGAGTTTGTTTGTGATGATGCTTTTCAGGCGGCTTTCGAGCCAATCACAGGCATAGGCATTATTCGCGCCAAGAGCAAAGGTCCCTGACTCTTCATCGTATGAAATCAGGTGTGTGTTGCGGACCCAGGTATCGAAAGTCGCTTTCGAAAGGTCCATTTGCAATTGTCCGACCGTTGCCTGCCATGCCTGTTGAGCATTCATTGGCATTCTCCCTTCCCATTATTGGGATCTGAAAATTTCGACATTGAACTGAGCGATCCGATTTCCTCAAAATTCGCATCACTGGTGAGCTTTGCTAAATTGTTTCGCTCAATGAGTAGACAGATTCTAACACCCAAAAGCCCGGATTCGAGCTTTGGAGTCTTAAAATATTACGATTCTTTAAGGTCGGGGGGTTCTCTTGCTTTTACAAACATTTCCTCATTTCGCGGTTTGCTTCAGCGGAAAAATCCTGCCACTATTTAGCAGGAAAAAACCTCGTCGATCACCCCATATGTGGGGGTGATTTGCAAATTTCGGTAATTATTTCCAACGGATGGGTATGATTTTTTTGCCTGAGCAGACCTCAAAAAACCGCTTTTAAATTGGATAGTGATTCCCAATTTGGAATCAGGATTTTAAGATTCAGAAACCTATGCGCCACCCGTTCTTTTTTAGCGGAGCATCAATTTCGCCGCCCTGCGACCAATTTCCACGGCGAAGTTGGTCCCGCGATCCCAGGGGTAGACCTGGCTCATGCTGGCAAAGTACAGCCCGGGGATGGGCGTCTCGATCTTCGGAATAACAGCGGAATGATTCGGCAGTGGGATGGGCTGGGCGTACGCCGTCTTGGAAACCCAAATTTTGTTGACCCAGTCGCGCGTGAAGTTGGGATTGATTTTAGTGAGGTGCGGCAGGAATTCTTCCGCCAGTTCTTCATCGCTTTTGCTGAAATTGGGATGATCCGTTTCGAGGTAGTCTCCAATGTAGAGGATGTGATCCCCTCCGAAGTACTCCGGCTTTAGGAAGTTGGTGTGTTCCACCAGGGAGAGGAAGGGATAACCTGCCTGCTTTGGGATGTTGTACCAGTAGTAACCCTCGGGGGAAAGCGGATGTTTGATGGAGACCGTCATCACAACCGCGCCCATGCTTTTGAGATTCCGCAAACCAGCGAGATAATCGGAAGGCAGATCCGGAGCCATTTCCGCCATCATCCCCGGAGAGAGTGTCACCAGGACCTGGTCGAAGCTTTCCGTCTGACCTTCCCCAAGCTCCACGCTGATTTTCCCGTTTTCCCGGCGCTGGAGCGTCTTGACGGGGGTCTTGTAGCGGATGGCAACGCCGGCTTCTTCGAGTTTGCCTGCAAAACGATCCGCGAAGACCTGAAAACCGCCCCTGAAGGTGCCCAGGCGCGTTGTGCGCACGTGCAGACGCGCCCACATCCATGCCATGCTGACTTTATCATGCCAGTTTTCGCCGAACTTGCCGATCATCATCGGCTGCCACATGCTTTCGTAAACCTTGCTTCCGGCATATTTGCGCATCCAGGCATCGGTCGTGGTTTTCTCAAGCGCGCGCCAGTTTTTGGTCAGTTTCAGGTAGACTCCCACCAATCCAAAGCGGATTTTGTTAAACCCGAAGCCGAGCCCTGGGTATGCCAGCGCTGCGGGGATGGAATCAAAGGGGTAAAACTTGCCTTTGTGGTACATGACGCTGACCGGTCTGGGGTAAAGCACCTGGTCGGACCAGCCTAACTCCTCAATCAGACCAAGCAGATGTGAATCGGTCTGGAACCAATGATGGTAAAAACGCTCCACTGACCAATCCCAATGGGGCTCCTTAAAGCCGGAAGCCAGCCCTCCGGGTTCGGCTGAAGCCTCGAAGATGCTCACTTTCTGCCCGTTCTTTACCAGGTCCCAGGCAGCGCTTAAGCCAGCAAACCCTGCTCCAATGATGGCGATATGGCGTTGGTTTTCAGTCATGCGATGTCCTCTCATTTTCGGTTCCTTCAGCGGAACGGTAATCTGTCTGCATTTGCTCCAGGTTGGTGCTCAGACTGAAGCCTTCTTTGACAAAGAAAATTGCTCCCAGTGCGGTGATGGGAATCCAAAGCGCCACGCGCAAAATCAGAGCGTAACCCAGAGCCTGTTCCGGCGGGATGCCAAACAGCGAAAGCATAAATTTGGCAGCAGCATCAAAGGTGCCCAAGCCCCCGGGCGCCGCCGGAATGAGCAGCACCAGGTTGACCACGCCTTCTATCAGCAGCAGGCTCATAAAACTCAGTTCAAACCCGAGCGCTTTCATCACGCCCCAATACAAGCCGCCTTCAAAAATCCATACCAACATCGAAAGCATCAGCACCAACAGCGACTGCCCGGGAGAACGCAGCACCCGCAAGCCGTCGATGAATTTATCGAGGATGCTGCTCACCTTTGGGCGCAGTTTTAGCGGTAGCAGCTTGTTGATGACCCAGGCGCTGAGCGCCTGGGTTTGTTTCGGCAGGAAGAGCAGCGCCAGGAAGACCAGCAAAACGAGCGTGAAGATTGCCGCGACCAATACCGACCCGGCTTGAATGCGCCGCACCCATTCCGCGTCCGGCGCTATCCGCGCCAGTTGACGGAAGTTGAGCAGCACCAATGCCAGGATCGTTATACCGTCAAAGAGGCGTTCCACCACAATGGTTGCCAGCGATCCCGAAATTGGCACATCATCGGACTGCCTGAGCAGAATTGACCGCAAAACCTCACCCGCCCGGGCAGGATAGACATTGTTGCCCATATAACCGATGCAGACTACCGGGAAGAGCTTGCGCTGGGAGATCCTTTTGAGGGGGTTGAGCAAAACCTGCCAGCGCCAGGTGCGCACCCAAACCCCCATAAAGTAAAACACCAGACCCAGGAGCACCCAGCCCCACTGCGCCGCGCGCAGGTGCTGCCAGAGTTGATCAAATTCAATTTTACGAAAAGCCAGATAAAGAAAAACTGCGCTGATAAGGATTCCCAGCGCAACATGCCAACGCTTGATCTTCATGTATCGATTGTACCATCAGCCCGGGCGCCGGGCTCACCCAGCCAGGAGATGTGTCACTGCCGCCGCGCCTGTTCCGGCGAGAGATTGAATCATGCCGTAGTGGGCATGAGTGATCTGGTTGGCGCCAGCCTCCCCGCGCAGTTGCAGGCATGCTTCCGCCGCCTGGTAAACCCCTGATGCCCCCAGCGGGAAACCGCGCCCCATGTGTCCGCCCATTGTCGCAACCGGCAAAGATCCCTTCAGCGTCAGGGAATCATCCATGGCAAGTTTCCAGGCTTGTCCGCGCGGGGCAAAGCCGGCTGCCTCCAGTGAGAGAAGCGCCTGCAGGGTGGTGCTGTCGGAATATTCGAAGAAGTCGATATTCGCCAGCGGAAGGTTTGCCTTGAGGCAAGCTTGCCGGACGGATACCGCAGCGGCTTCGAAAAAGAGGGGATCGCGCCTGTCGTGGACTGCCAGCCGACCCGCGATCAAACTGGAGCTCAGCACCCGGATGGGTTTATGCGCCAGATTCCTGGGAGCCAGATCAGTGCGGGTCAAGATCAACGCCGCGCTGCCGTCCGCGTGCGCCGCGATGTCGAAAGCGTTCAGCGGTGCAGCCGCCGGCGCCGCGCGGTTATACGCGCTGGCGCTCAGTTCCCTGCGGAACATGGCGTTAGGGTTATTGACCGCGTTATTGCGCGCTATCATCGCGAATCCGCGAAGCACCTCACGCGGGAATTGGTTTTCGTAGAGGTAGCGCTGCAGAAGCAGGGCTGCCTGCCCGGTTGGGGTGAGCCCTTCGGAGCTCTCGTAGTCCGCGTCGAGGCTCGCGCCCAAAAGGCTCAGCTCCTGCCCGGCGCCAACGACGTCAGTCACCTTCTCCACTCCGACCACCGCAGCCACATCTGTCATGCCGGAACGGACAGCCTGCCAGGCAAGGTTCAACGCTGCCGCGCTGGAGGCTTCGGCGACCTCTGCCGTCACGCCTTCCGCTTTGCCCGCCAGCCCCGCTGCTTCACAGACCAGCGCGCCCAAATTCGCCTGATGCGAGGCGCTGGCTGCCAGCATACTGCCGACATATACCGCCTGGGGCTGCAAGCCGCCGGCGTCTTTCATGGCGGATCGCAGCGCCCTGCCTGCCAGCTCGCGCAGCGAGGTATCCCAGTGTTCTCCAACCGGTTCCTGCCCGATGCCCACGATAACGACTTCAGGGTACGCTGTCATCTCAACCGGTCACAATCTCCCCACGGTAGCGCAGGTAGGTGGCATAATCAATTTCCACCCGGTTGGCAATGTATTCACGCGTGCTTCGGGCTTTGCCCCGGCGCTCTTCCAGGGTGCGGTTGACCTTCAGCACGAACGCGTCAGAACCCGCGCCGGAACCATAGGAGGTCATCAGGATCAAATCGCCCGCTTTGGCAACATCCAAAACAGCCGTCAGACCAATTATCGCGGCTCCGCTGTAGGTATTGCCGATGATGGGGGAGAGCATGCCGGTCTCGATCTGCTCGTCCTTGAAGCCGAGTTGCTTCGCCACCCGGCGGGGAAACTTTTCATTGGGCTGATGAAAGACCGCGTAGGCAAAATCTGCGGGTTTCAATCCGGTTTCGCGCATGATGGTTGAGGCGGCAGTCGCGACATGGTTGAAGTAAGCCGGTTCTCCGGTGAAACGCTGACCGTGTTCGGGGTAAATGGCATGCTGACGCCGCCAGAAGTCAGGTGTGTCGGTGACGAACGAATAAACCGCTTCGACGCCCGCCAGGGAACCCTGCCGCGGACCGATAATGTACGCCGCGCCGCCGGACGCCGCGGTATATTCCAGCGCGTCGCCGGGTTTGCCCTGAGCGGTATCCATACCGATCGCCATGGCATAATCGCCCATGCCCGAGCCGACTATGCCTATCGCTGCCACCATGGCTTCGGTGCCTGCCTTACAGGCGAATTCCCAGTCGCCGGCGCTGACGCTGCCAGAAGCTCCAATTGCTTCCGCCACGACCGTGCCGCTTGGTTTGACGGCGTAAGGGTGCGACTCAGAACCCACCCACACAGCTCTCAACTGCGCCGGAGAGATCTCCGCGCGCTTCAGCGCGTTGCGGGCGGCTTCGATGGACATGGTTATGACGTCTTCATCCAGTCCTGCTACCGCTTTTTCAGCCACGGGCAGCCCATCCGGGTCCCCGCCCCAAATGCGGGCTATCTCCCCTCCGGGCAGGCGGTAGCGCGGCACATAAGCCCCATAACCGGTAATGCCGACCTTGCGGCTGGGAATTAATAGCTTGCCGCTTTCAGCGTCGTGATGAAGTGTCGTTTCCATGCTCATTTCCGTTCCATTGTTCAAGAATACCCCGGGCTTCGCTCAGGGTGATCCTGCCTGAGGCAATCAATGCCTGCGCCAGCGGCTCGACCTGCCCGGGTTTAGCGCCCGCCGCCAGCGCCACCTGGCGCGCGTGCAGGCTCATGTGCCCTTTTTGGATGCCCTCGGTGGCAAGCGCGCGCAGCGCGGCGAGGTTTTGCGCCAAACCAACCGCGGCAATGATCTCACCCAAATCCGACACGCGCTTGACTCCCATCAGCTTGAGATTGGTTTTAACGCCCGGATGCACCCGCGTGGCGCCGCCCACGATGCCGATCGCGAGCGGGAGTGTGAGGCTGCCCTGCAGGTTGCCGTCCTCGCCCACGCTCCAAACGCTCAGGCTGCGGTAGCGCCCATCGCGGGCGGCATAAGCATGCGCGCCGGCTTCCACCGCACGCCAGTCGTTGCCAGTCGCCAGCAAAACCGCGTCCACGCCGTTCATAATGCCTTTGTTGTGGGTAGCGGCGCGGTAAGGATCTGCCTCAGCAAAAGCCCAGGCTTCAATTACGCCGTCGCGGACCGCTTCGCCGCTGTAGCTCTCAAACGCCAGGGCATCCAGCGGAAGCCTGACTTCGGCATGCGCAAGGCGCCGGTCGGAGAGGTTGCTGAGAATGCGCAAATGCGCTCTGCCTCCCGTTAGTCGCTCAAGCAAAGGCGCCAGGCTTTCCACCACGGTGTTGACCATATTGGCGCCCATTGCGTCCGCGGTGTCCAGAATGAGGTGTACGACCAGAAAAGCGCCGATCGGGGACTCGTCCACGCGCCTCACTTCCAATCCGCGGACACCGCCGCCGTGGCGCGTCAGCCCCGGGTTGAGCGCGCTTAACTGGCTCAGCAGCTCAGCCGCATGCTTCTCTATCAGATTCTGCGCCGCGTCGAGGTCTTTCAGACCGAGCATCTGCACCTGACCGATCATCTCCTGCGAGCCCATCCAGGCTCTGAAGCCGCCAGTGGTCTGCGCCAGTTTCGCCATGAATGAAACCGCCGCCACCACAGAAGGTTCCTCCGCAACCATTGGCACCAACACTGGCTTTCCGTTCACGATGAAGTTTTGGGCAATGCCCAGCGGCAGGCTGAAAACGCCCACTGCGTTTTCGATCATGTGGTCAGCGGTCTCGAGGCTCAGCCCCGAACCGGGCAGCCAGGCGCTCATATCTTCTTCCGTCAGCTTTGTGGTCTGCCTGAGGTGGTCATGCCGTTCAGACAGAGTCATTTTGTAAAACTTTTTCGTCATAATAATCTCATTGTACTGAAATCTGAGTAAATATATCAACCAAAGCCTCTAAAAAACTCTCAAATCCCAGGCGCGTTTGGGACAGGCTCTTGTGCAGCTCCTACAAACAGTGGAGAAGTATCTGTCCCATCGGTATACTGGGGAGACGTATAGAGAGAGGTGCAGTTTGGAAGCAGCGGAAACAATGATTTACGACATTCTCATCATCGGCGGTGGACCCGCCGGAGCGACAGCCGGCATCTACGCCGCCCGGGCTGGGCTCAAGGTGGGCATTTTGGACAAAGGGCTCACTACCGGAGCTCTCGGCACCACCAGTAAGATTGCCAACTACCCTGGAATGGCGGGCGAAGTCGACGGCGCGGAGCTTTTGGGGGTGATGCGCAAGCAGGCGCAGGACTTTGGCGCTGAGTTCATAAACGACAAAGCCATTGGAAGTGACCTCTCAAGCAGTCCAAAATCGATTTTTGGCAACTTTGGGGTCTATTCCGCACGCGCTGTCATCATCGCCACAGGTTCAATGGGACGCACCAATCTCATCAAAGGTGAAGCTGAATTTTTGGGACGGGGCGTTTCGTATTGCGCTATCTGCGATGCGGCTTTTTTCAAAGGCAGAGACCTTGCTGTTATCGGCAAGAGCGATGAAGCCATCGAAGAAGCCCTCTACCTGACCCGCTTTGCCGCGACCCTGCATTTCTTCTCGCCCACCGAGCATATCAACGTGCCTCCGGAAACCCTCGCCCAACTGACTGAGAAGGAAAACGTCGTTATGCACACCGGCAGCGTGGTGAGGGAGATTTGCGGCGAGCAAAAAGTGACCTGCCTGCGCTATACAGCCCACGGCAGCAAGCAGGAGGAAAGCCTGCCGGTGGATGGGGTCTTTGTTTACCTGCAAGGCAGCAAGCCCATCACCGATTTCGTCGCGGGGCAGCTTGAGGTCTCTGAGGAAGGCTGCCTCCAGGTGGACCGCGAAAACCAGACCGCCATTCCCGGCGTCTATGCCGTGGGCGACGTCTTGTGCTCGCATGTGAAACAGGCGGTTATCGCCGCCGCCGACGGCGCTGTTGCCGCAATCTCCGCGGAAAAGTGGCTGCGCGGCAAAGCCCGCCACCGCACAGATTGGGGCGATTGAGCGAGTCAGGCAATCTTCCGTTACAATTCACTCGGAAAGGACTGTTGGATGGAAGAAGCTTCACGTTCGGATGACCCCGCCGCACTGCGCCCGCACCATGCGCTTTGCGCCCTGTTCTTTGAAGGCAGAGGGTACAGCCCGGAGTTTGTGCGGAACATGACTTCTTTGATCGCCGAGCCCGGGCGAATGCTGCGCCTCACCGCCGGCTGCGACGCCCTCTGCCAGGTTTGCCCTCACAGGCGCGGGGAAGTCTGCCGCGATGAAGCCAAGGTCTTCGGCTATGACAAGCAAGTTTGCGAGCTCGTCGGTGAGGCATTTTCGGCAGGGAAAACCCTGCCGCTCAAGCAGTTCTGCCAGGCAGTCTACGACCGCATCCTCCAGCAGAATCTGCTCGCGGAGGTCTGCGGCTCGTGCGAATGGGCAAAGCTCTGTCAGGAAAAATGGGCAGACGGCGATTTCAATCGTTTGCTGCTCGCATCACAACCCGCGGATTGAAATACTGTATTCAGGCAACCACACACTTGGAGGAATTATGACCCAAATTGAATCCGGAGCCTCATCATCCCAAACCGAAACTCCCGAGCCTCAGAAGCGCGCCGCGCTCGAGCAAAACGCCAGAAATGGCGCCAACTATTTCTTTTGGATTGCCTTTTTCGCGGTTTTTAATAAGGTCATGGACCTGCTGAGTTCCACGCGCCGCTTTGTTTTTGGTTTGGGCGCGCCTCTTTTCATTGAGCGCGTGCTTCCCGAAGGAAACCCCGCCTTCATGTGGGGCATCATTGTCATCCTCGCGGGAGTTTTCGTGGTGATCGGCGTTTTCGCAAGGCGCGGCAATCTGCTGGTTTACGTCCTCGGCATTCTTCTCTACCTGGGCGACATGCTTTTGTCCATCCGTGCGGGAGATGCGGTCGGCGCGCTTGTGCATGTGATCTTCGCGGTTTTGCTCATAATGGGGTTCATCGCAACGTTAAAGCTGAAGAAACTGCCGTCAGAAAAGGTTAAACCAAAGAGTTAGAAGACCGATTTACCGCTCATTCCCTTCCTCCTGGGCAGTTTTATTGAGAGGCATCAATCAAAAAGCCCTGATTTTCAATCATTCTCAGGGGATTTCCTGAAAATTGAGACGTCTCTTTCCGACTTCCATTATTGTCCGAATTAGCGTAGAATTTTTTTACTATTTCGCGAGAGGTGTTTCTTGGCAAGTCATCCCTATCCCGATCATCTTTTTGGCGACCTCGACCAGGCTGTGAAAGGCGCTCAGCGTCACCTTGCCCAAAACAAGGGGCTTCACCATGCTTATCGGGTGTCGCCCTGGCTGCCTGAGCCCGGAAAGCCGTTCCGCTTGAACGCCGCCAGCAGCTTGGACCTGCCCTTTCGGGAGGTCAGCCTGCGCTACAGCCTGGATGGCGCCGCCTGGCAGGAAAAGCCTTTCGAAGGAGGTGACTACCGTTGGGATGGCTTAACCTGGTGCTGGCAGCGGGACTGGCTCATCGACCTGCCAGCAATGGAGGAAGGGACAGAGCTGCTCTACCAGGTTTTCGCGAAGCTCCCCGATGGGCAGCTCTGTTTTGCCGACAATCAAGCCTCCGAAGCGGGCGGCGCCACAATTTTCAGGTTGAGGTTTACCGGGCATCTTATGCCGCCAGTCTGGTCGGAGAGGGCGATCGTTTACCAGGTTTTCGTGGATCGGTTCAACCCGGGCGCGGGCAGCCAGTGGCTGCAAACCAGCGACCTGACGAAGCCATTTGGCGGAACCTTGCGCGGCGTGACCGAAAAACTCGATTATCTCAAGGATCTGGGCTTCAACGCCCTTTGGCTCTCACCTATTTTCGCCAGCCCGAGCCACCATGGCTACGACGCCATCGATTACTTCCGCGTGGAACCGCGCTTCGGCACCGAGGCAGACCTGCGCCAACTGTTGGACTCTGCGCACGCGAAAGGTCTGCGCGTCTTGCTGGATTTTGCCGCCAATCACTGTTCCAGCCAGCACCCGCGCTTACAGGCTGCTCTGGCGGGCGATGAAAGCGCTCTGCCATGGTTCAGATGGAAAACCTACCCGGACTACGAAAGTTTCTATGACGTTTCGTCCATGCCCTGCTTCAACCTCAAACCGGGCAGCCCCGCGCGGGCATACCTGCTGGAAGCAGCCCAGCATTGGCTGCGCCTTGGAGCAGACGGTTACCGCCTGGATTATGCCGACGGACCCGAACGCGAGTTTTGGGTGGATTTTCAGCGAGTCTGCCAGGAAGCGAATCCTGAATGCTGGACTTTTGGTGAGATTGTCGCACCGGCTGATGAGCAAATCAGCTTCGCCGGGAGCATGCACGGCACGCTCGACTTCCTGACCTGCCAGGCTCTGCGGGAAACTTTCGCCACCAGGCAGTGGTCCCTCAGCCGGCTTGCCGCCTACCTGGAAAACTACCGGGCTGGCTTCCCAGTTGATTTTTCGCGCCCGGCTTTCATCGAGAATCACGACATGAACCGTTTTTTCTTCACGGCACTGGGCTCATCCTCGGCGCAGGAGGCTGCCTTGAGACTGCTTTACCTGCTGCCGGGCGCGCCCATTGTGTATTACGGCTGCGAGCGTGAACTTACCCAGAGGCAGTCCATCCACGCCAACAACGCGCTCGGTTTTGATGAAGCGCGCGCGGAGATGGACTGGGAAAGGCAGAGCGAAGCAAACAGCGCCAAAGTGATGAGGGAGATGGCGGCTTTCCGGAAAAGCAATCCCTGGTTGGTCCGCGCCCACTGGCAGACACTGGAACTCGCTCCAGAGATAGTTGTTTTTCAGGCAGGAGCCGAAGAAAACAGAGTCAGGGTTGTTATCCGCCGTGAAGGAGACGAGTGGCGTCTGACCTATGGATAGCAGTTCATTGCGTACTAAAAAAGGAGATCCGCGTGGATCTCCTTTTTGGTTAGTTTAACACGCCCTGAAGGCTCAAGGTTGAGCGATAGTAACGTAATCGAAATCAATGATAACCGGAGTGCTGTAGAAGGAAGACACTCCAACCCCAACCTGACCTTCCGGCAGATCGTAGGTGTTATCCGCGACGGTGCGTTCCAGCACGCCGTTGACATAGAGCTTAATTTCGTTGCCCTCACAACTCATCGCGAAGGTGTTGGTCTTCATTCCGGTTTTGATGTTGCGGGTGCCGCCGTTATAAAGTCGGCGGTAGCCGATATCCATGGCTTCAACATAGGCATAGATATCGTAGAGCCCATCATTGCCAATATTTACCTCATAAAATCCCGCGTTGGAATAACGGCAGACCAGCGTAATCATATTGTCGTTGCTGCCGCGATTGCTTACCTTTGCTTCAAGATAGACGTCCGTGTAAGTGTAATCATCGTAATAGACATAAGCATAGGTGTGATAATCTTCAAGGGTAAAAACCAGCTTGCCATCATCAACCGAGATGTCGGTCTTATCCTCGTTTCCTTTCAGGATGTTGAAATGCCAATTATCCGGCACCTCGTTAAATTCTTCTGTGTAATAAGGCTGGGATCTGCTTACAGGCGCTTCTGTCGGCTGGGACTTCCTGGTTGGAAGGGGTGTTGGCGGAGCCGCTGTGGGGGGGACAACTGGATCAGCGGGTTTTTGCGTGGGCGCAGGGTCAACATCAACAGGCGCTGACGTCACTTGATTCACCTTGGGAGTGGCAGTACTGTCTGATTTGCTTCCCGGCTTAAGCGAAAGGCCGCAGGATAAAGTAGTGAGTACAAGAACCACCAGGATTGCAGACAAAGTCGTTATGGATTTTGAGCGCATAGCTCCTCCTTATGGGTTAAAATACATGAAACAATCTTAGCATAAAATCGAATTTTTGCGTAGCAAACCAACGAAATTTCCAATGTTTTAAGATTCCTAACTTCTTGAACTATTTTGGGCTAGTGCTACGAAAAAAGGTAAAATTAAATGAAAATGGTCTGAAAGGAGTACCCAATGAACGAACAACAACCTTTTTCCGATGGCAGCTCTACAGATCCAAAAAAAGAACCTGCAGGCGACTATCAGGAATATACCGGACCGACCAAAACTGAAGAAACAGCAAAATCCAATCCCGAGGAGAACTCAAAGCTTGGTGCGGAAATTCTTTCTATCCTGGAAGGATTCGGGGAGGAAATAAAACGCCTGAGCGAGAGCGTCAGCGAATATATCGACAAAGAGTCCTTCAACAAAGCCGCCGATAGCATCCGCGACGCACTGAATGACGCAGGCGAAGGCATCAAGCACACCACCCAAACCTTGGGCGAGAAGCTTGAAGAAGAACGCGTTCAACGCGCTGTGCGGGACCTGAAAGATTATGCCAAACGAGCCGGCAAATCCATCCAGGACCTGTTTGCCGAAGAGCCATCTGCGCCCGCGGCGGAGCCGGGAGAAGCCCAGCATTCAGAAAAAGGCACGCAGGGTGATGACGAAACTCCTTTTGAAAACTTTTTTGGCGGATAAGCTGCCTTGCAGGGAGTCTCCTCAAACAGGAGTCTCCTAACGAGTAAACCGCAGGAGACAGTTGAACCGTTTGATCGGCAGAACCAACTGCCCATCAACTTCTTCTGCATGGAACATAATTCTTTCCTCGAGTTTTGGGCGCTGATGTTCCTCCAGGCGGAGCTGCCTCATCGCGTATGCGACAGCCTCCTCTTTTGAGTCTACCGGTTGCCCGAAATCGTGGGAAATCTCCTCACAAGTCACATCGAACCCCGCCTGCTCCAGCCTTCCGCGCACGTAGCATCCGCCAGCGCAGGATTTCTGGAGATTCGTGATGCCAAACTCCGGTCCGAGGTCCTCGCAGAAACCTTCGCGCTGGCGGATGCCCGGGTTGACAATAATGCCTCCCCGTCGGGTTTTGCGAAGGAGGGTCTCGATCTCCTCCCCGGTATAGCCGAAATGGTGATGATAAAAAGCGACCGCAACATCCCAGTCATCGGTTTGGACCTGGGGCCAACAGGCATGCACGACCTCGATATTGCCACAATCCTCGCCGGAAAGTTCCGCTCGCAGCACATCGAGGGCAGTCTCATCCCGGTCGATCGCGATGACCCGGCGGCATAAGCCCGCCAGATAGCGGCTGACGATGCCAATGCCGCATCCGATATCCGCCACTACATCTGTTGGACGGATCATGCCGCGTAGTGCTGGCCCGTAGGGGACTTCGGGATAATTCCAGAAGGCAGTCGCTTTTTTGTAAAACTCCGCGGAGCTCCGGGGAATTGCAGTCATCAAGCTCCCACACTGACCAGCTTCTTGATCATCATCTTTTTCAAATGACTGATCCCGCAGGATAGAGACAGCTTCTTGAACATTTCCGTTTTATATGCCGCGTCCCACCACGAGCCCGCCAAAGCGGTCACGCCCGTGTGCCTGAACGCTTCCGTCAGCATCGGCGTGGAGGATCCGACCAGCACGATCTCGCGCGCGTTGCGGCAGAGCGTCAGCAGGTGGTCAATGCTACCGTTGATCAGGGTGGTACCCGTGATGATCATCAGGTCACAAAGCGGCAGTATCTCCTCCTGGCGCGACATTTCCATCACTTGCGCGGCGCCTTCTCCACCGCTGACTGTCAAGCCCTTATCAAAAATGAAGACGCGCGCCTGCATATTGGCAAGTTGCTCAGCCACAGGAGGAATGTATCCGATCATGCCCACCCTGTCCGCCGGGCGGACTTGTAAGCCGAAGGGTGTCGGCAATACGGGTTCATCGGGCAGGTCCAGAGCGCGTGTCGCGGCGGTGATGACCGCCATCCCCACACTGCGTTGGGCGTCATCCCGACCCTCCAGGACCAAGCGGGCGATCTCCGGCGCGGGAGCGCCGATGATATGCTGGGCAAAACCGAACGCCGAACAGCCAGCCGGCAGGCGTTCGCGCAGCACGTAAGAAAGCCCAATATCTTTGCAGTCCAATTCAACGGCGGTTAGCGAGAGCCCCAAAACCGCGTCCGTGATGATCCGATCCCGTAAAAGCGGTTCGGCGGCTTGAAATACCTTTTCAATTATCATGATTTCTCCTATAAACCGGGAACAATGCAGACCATGCGGTCAACGCCTTCCACTCTTGTCAGCCTCAGCGCCGTGCCGTACATGCCGCTAAGCAGCTCTTCCGTGAGGATATCCTGCCAGGCGCCGAAGTGGAAGAGCGATTGGTGGTCGATGACCGCGGTTTTGGCGTCCAAAAGCAAGACCTGGTCAGGGTTGTGGGTGGTGAGAACGACCGCGTAGCCTTTCGCGGAAAGCCCCTTAATGAGCCGCAGAACCTTGAGCTGATTGCCGTAGTCCAAGTGGGCTGTGGGTTCGTCCATCAGGATCAGGCGGGCTTTTTGGGCGATGGCGCGCGCGATCGATACCTGCTGCAGCTCGCCGGTGCTGAGGCGGGTATAGGGCTTGTCTGCCAGGTGGCTGATCGCCATCTGCTCCAGGGCTTCTTCGGCGCGTTGATAATGCTCCGGACCAGGCTTCTCGAAGATGTTCAGCCAGGGGGCATTGCCAGTGACGACATATTCAAGCACGGTGTAATCAAAAGAGGGGTGCAGCGTCTGGGGGACATAGCCAATCATCCGGGCAATGTCGCGCGCGGGCATGCCCGCCATATTTTTTCCATCGAGCAGCACGCTGCCCTCCAATGGCGCCCACAAGCCTGCCAGACAGTTGAGCAGAGTGGTCTTGCCGATCCCATTCGGACCGACCAGGCAGATGATCTCACCCGCGTTTACGTCAAAACTGATGGCTTTGAAAATCTGTCGGCTGCCATCATACGAAAACCCAAGATCTCTGACTTGCAAAATAGCGTCCATACTACTCCAGACGGGCTCTCTGCTTGTAGAGTAATATGGCATAGAGAGGCGCCCCCACAAAACCGGTGAGGATCGAAAGCGGGATCTCCACTGTGGTCAGCGTGCGGGCAATGGTATCAATCACCAGCATGAAACCGGCGCCAACCAGCAGGGTGGTCGGCAGGGAACGGGTGTTATCGCTGCCAGAAAGAAGCCGGCTGAGATGCGGGATCACCAGACCGACCCAGCCGATGGTGCCGCTGACGGAGACCGCGCTGGCGGTCAGCAGGCTGGCGCAGATGATCACGATGGAGCGCACCTGGCGCAGGTTGACCCCCAGCGTGCGGGCTTCGAGCTCGCCAAAAGAAAGGATGTTAATACGCCACGAAAGCAGCAGGAGCAGGGTGGAACACCCCAAAAAGACCGGCAGGATCGCCTGCAGGTCCTCCGCCAGGATGGACGCCAGGCTGCCCAACTGCCAGTAGACGATGGAAGCCAGTTGGGTTTGCTCATCAGCGAGATACTTCATGATCGCCAACACTGAGCTGAGAAAACCTCCAACGATAATACCCGAAAGCACCAGCATCATATTGGTGCGGTTGCGTAAAAGGCGAGGCACCAGGGAAGTGATAAAAACCGCCAGCATGCCGCCCACGAAAGCAAAAATCTGGCGGGTAGCCAAGCCCATACCCAACAGAATCGCGGCTGAAGCGCCAACTGCCGCTCCGGACGAGACGCCCAGAAGATCCGGGGAAACCAGCGGATTGCGGAAAACGCTCTGGTAGACCGCCCCTGAGAGGGAAAGCATCGCCCCGACCATCACCGAAGCCAAAACGCGCGGCAGGCGCACGTTGAAGATGATGCTGACCATGGCGGGGTCTACAGGCACGCTCAAACCGAGTTTTGAGAGAATAACATTCAAGACTTTGACCGGGTCGTTACTGTAGCGCCCAAGACTGAGAGAGAGGAAAACCCCCAATATTAAAAGCATAGACAACAGCCAGAGCCGTTGTCTATGCTTATTCTTTGAGGGTGTACTGCCTGTTTTCATTCCTGATCGTTACTCGATTCCCAATTGTTCTGCCGTGAAGGTCTTATCATAAACGATTGTATAGAACTCGTCCACATTTTGCATCAACGCTTCCTTCGTGTACAGATCAGGATGCAGGTTATGGAGCGCCCAGGCGACTCCGAGCCCCACTGCTGCGGTCGGCTGATCCCAGGGTTCGATGCTGGAGGGAAAAACGTAAACACGTTTGTTTTGGATGGCGCTGATGCTGCTCCAGGCAGGATCGTTCAGGAGGTCATCGATGGTGTAGTCGGCATACTGGGGGATCCAGATAACTTCCGGGTTCCAGGAGATGATCTGTTCAATACTCACATCGATGAATTTGCCGACGCCATCCACTCCGCTGACAGCGTTCACTCCGCCGCCGGCTTCAATCAGGCTGGTTTGGATCATCGAACCTGGCGCAACTGAAAGCGCAGAACTGGACCCAAGGAAAACAACAGATGGTTTCTCGGTTACGTCTTTGAGAAGGGTTTCTGCGGTCTCAAGCTGCGCGTCCAGGAAAGTGACGATTTTTTCAGCCCGGGCTTCCTCACCAAGCGCTGTGCTGAGCAGTGTTAAGGTCTGCCGGACTGTGTCAAAGCTCTCGGTGCTATCCAAAATGACCAGAACGGGGATATTGGCGGCTTCAAACTGCGGAACCAAATCCTGGTGGCGTTCAGGAAGAATGACCAGGTCTGTTCCAAGGGCGATAACGCTTTCCATATTAATGTTGCTGCCCTTGCCGACTTCGGGGAGTTCTTCAAAACCCTCTATGACCTGTTCGTAAAGCGCGCGGGACATTGATTTGTTGCCGAAACCGACCAGATATTTTCCTCCGCCGCCGAGTACGACTGCTGCGTTGAGGGTAGGGTTGTGGGTGCTGGTAAGTTTCGTGGCGGGTTTTTCGAGCGTGACCTCGCGCCCGATCACATCGACAACCACGATCGGTCCGGCGGCAGGTTCGGCAGGGACTTCTTCTGTAGGTTCCTGCGCGGGTTCCTCAACGACTGGTTCTTCCGGTGCGGCGGGAACTTCGGGTTGTTCTGTTGCTGGCTGGGGTGAAGGCGTCTGGACGCCGCAGGCGCTGATGAGAAGCGTCAACGCCAGCATGAGGGTGAGTAAAAGATTTTTCTTGGATGTGATCATTTTATACTCCTTTTTAGGTTAGTTTAGCTATTCCGAAGCTTTCATTTATTGAGTAATGGCTATTATACTATTTGTGCCAAAATCAGCACGAAATCAGCGTTAGATTCGCGTAGAACGATTAGACTATAGGAATTGGCTATAATTGAGAGACTAAGAAATCAACGGGTGAATCATGAGAAAAATACGTTTGGCGCTGGTCGGATTCGGTAACGTGGGGCAGGCATTCGCTCGCTTGGTGACCGAAAAGTGGGAGGAGCTTGAGGCTGAGTACGGCATTACTCCCGTTGTCACTGGCATCATCACTGGTCGGCATGGCGCCTGCATCAACCCGAACGGTCTGGATCTGGAACGGGCTTTATCCCTGCTCGCTCAGGGGCAATCCCTCGCGGTATTGGATACCCTCAACTTTACTGGCGACACGATGGCATTCATCCAGACCTGCCCGGCAGACGTGATGTTTGAGACCACTCCGGTCAA
>JAGVUP010000004.1 GCA_019136215.1 Chloroflexota bacterium
GGTCTGGTAATGCTGTTCCGCCAGGATGCCGGTCGGCGCCATGAATGCCGCCTGAGCGCCGTGGGAGATGACCATCGCCATCCCGACCAAAGCGACAATCGTCTTGCCGGAACCAACATCGCCTTGCAGCAGGCGGTTCATTGGATGCGCGCTCGAGATATCCCTGCGGATTTCCTGAATCGTCCGCTTTTGCGCGCCGGTCAATTCATAAGGCAGCGCCTTGATTCTGGCTTGCAGCCAATCATCCGCCACCGGGTACGCTTTGCCGCTCAGCTCCAGCCACTGGCGCTTCTGCTGGATGATTCCAAGCTGCTGGAGGAAAAGCTCATCAAATGCCAGGCGCCTCTGGGCGGAGGTAAGGTTTTGCCAGTCGTCAGGAAAGTGCACCTGCGTCAGCGCCTGTTGTAGCCCGACCACGCTGGCGCGGGTTTGAATTTTTTCCGTCAGTGTTTCATTGATACGCGGAATCCAATATTTCAGCGTTGAAAAAATCGTCCGCCTCAGCCACTTTTGGGTGACTTTCGCCGTCAGCGGGTAGACCGGCACGATGCGGTTGGTATTGAGCTGCTGCCTGTCGATGGCTTCATATTCCGGATGCCAGATGACCGGACGCCCGAGGTAGATGTCTACTTTTCCGGATATGGAAATCATCATGTCCTGCCGTAAACTGCGCAGATGCCATTCCTGGTTGAACCATAAAAGCCGCATGCTGCCGGTCGCGTCTGAAACGACCGCCTCAACCAGTTTTCGCCCTTTGCGCGTCGGGTACATGGCGATGTTGTTCACGCTGACAACGATGGTGGCTTCCTCGCCATAGCGCAGTTGGCTGATGGTTTTCAGTTTTGAATAGTCATCATAGCGGCGAGGAAAGTGGTAGAGCAGGTCGCGGATGCTGAAAATGCCAAGTTTGGCAAGGTTCCTCACCTGGTTCTCTCCCACCCCGCGGATGACGCCCACCGGCGCCTCAAGCCCGGTTTGTAGCTGCGGTGAGGCGGAAGCTGGCTCGGGCTTTTTAGCCGCCCTTACCCCGCCGGACTGCGCTGTAGTTCGCGGTACGGATGGGGCAGGAGCAGGTTTTTTGAGGCGATGTGGCGAAGATGGTTGGCTGCTTTCGGGATTGAGGGCTGGCGGAAAGTCTCCAATTTCTATCAAACCCAACCAGGCAGTCAATTCGATCAGGTCTTTACGGCGCTCCTCAGGTAAGCCCGATTCTCTGGCTTCGGAGGACCAACTGTTCGCCAGGGCGCCAAACCCGCCAACTACAGCGGTATTCTGATAGCCCTTGCTGCGTTCCAGCTTGATGAAATTCGCGTATTTTTCTGTGACTTTAGGCATGTCAATACCCGTTTTCCGCGTTTAATCATAATCGATTTGCGTTCGAATTCCCACAGGCCAAAAGGGGAATATACCGAAGTATAGCCCCGTGATGCTTCCCTACCCCATCAACCAGGCTGCCAACTCCGCCAAATCTTCACACACAAGATCCGGCTGGAATTCGGTCTGCTCCAGGTCCGCGCGTTTGGTTTCCCCGCTCAACACCAACACTGTTCGCACGCCAGCGCTCTTGCCCAGCGCGATATCCGTGTACAACCGATCTCCCACCATGACCATATCCCGCGCCGTCAAACCCCACTCGCCTGCCAGCGCCTCCACGATCCCCGGGTTAGGTTTGCCGATGATCACATCCGCTTTCCGACCCGTTGATGCTTCCACCAGGCTCATCATCGCGCCAATATCCGGCGCGGGACCTTCCGGCGTGGGACAGTTCACATCCGGATGGGTGGCGATATAAGGGAGTCCAAGACGCGCGAAGCGGCAAAACGCGTTCAATCGCGCGTAGGTCAGGCTGGTGTCGTAGCCCAATACGATCAGATCCGGCGAGGTTTCGCACAAGGTGATTCCCCCGGTCGCGAAACTCTCTGCCAGGCTCGGCGTCCCCAACAGAAAGACCTTCTTCCCCGCGTGGTGTTTTTTCAGGTAGGCAATCGTCGCGTCGCCGGCGGTAAAAACGCGCGCGTCATC
>JAGVUP010000078.1 GCA_019136215.1 Chloroflexota bacterium
CGGCGCGGTGTGAATTTCTTTGAGCATCACCCGCAGACCGTTCTTGAGACGTGTTTGGTGGAGATTCTGGTTGAGATCAATTGGCATAAGGATCAGGAATGCTTATTCTTACGCTTTTTCTGGTCTTTGGGCAGGTATTTTGGCGGTCGGATGACCAGAATAAGCCCCACACAGATGAGGAATATGCCAATCATGACCCCGCGGGACTGCAGCGTGCCAAGAAGAACGTGAGGCAGCGGGTTCGTGCCAAAGCCAAACGCATCAGCGAGGGCGGTGAAAGCGCAGATAACGTAGCCGGTGGCGATGATGCGCGTGCCGAAATCCGCTCTGAGGGCTCTTGGACCGCCGTTCCAAAAGGCAACGAGGATGCCGGTCGCGGAGAGTGTCATCAGCCCGATCCCCAGAAGAATCACGATAATCTGAACGAAACCAATGTAGCGCCCGCGGTCCAAGCCAAAGAGGTCTGGGCGCAAACCGATGAGCATGATCAAGAAACCCAGCAATAATCCGGTTAAGCCGAAGCGTACCTGGAACTTAGGGAAAGTGCCGGGTTTTACGGTTTTCCGGGGATTGTCAGGGTCTAACAAAACGTCTGGTTGACTCAATAGAATTCCTTCATCCTAAGCAGGCAACGCGGATTGAATCAGATCGAGGAAATTCCCCGACGCGATGCTTTCTATCTCTGTTGAATCATACCCCAATTCCTCAAGGAATGGGAACAATTTCGGCAAATCGGCGATCGTATCGATCTCTGCCGGCACGTCCTCAACGCCAAGCCCGCCGTCAAAATCGGTCCCCAAGCCAACATGACGGACATCGCCCGCTATCTGGCAGATGTAATCGATCTGCTCGGCGACCATCCGCAGGGAAACAGCCTCTTTGCCGCCTTCTTCCCGCCATTTCGCGTCGAGGAATGAGTTAATCGGGGCTACACCGATACATCCGCCGCGGGCAATCAACTTAGCAATGACTTCGTCGCTGAGCAGACGGTTTGTGTTATAGCCTCTGACCAGCTTTGCGGCGTTGGCGTGGCTGGCAATGATTTTTCCGGGGTAGATGTCGAGGCAGGTAAGCGCGGCAGGCTCGTCCATGTGGGAAAGGTCGAGCACAAACCCTATTTCTGCCATCGCGCGGATCAGGTCCTTACCATCGGAGGTCAACCCTCCGGGTTCGCGGGTGCCGCCGCAAAAGCGGTTGCCAGCCCAGGCTAAACCGATGATACGGAGCCCGCGTTCCCACCAGCGGGGCAGTTCATCCAAATCCACGATACCTTCAGCGCCTTCCATCAAGGGAATGATGCCAATTGGTTTGAGTGATTGGGCGTGGCTCTGCCAGAGACTGAGATGGTTTTTGAGCTCCGTCTGGGTAAGCACGAGGCGGTAGGAATCGGATTGGGTCTCTGCCAGATGATGGTAGAAGTCCAGTTGTTTCCAGTAAATCCGGCGGGCTTCACTGGGGGTGTCATAGGCTTCATCCGGCGCGCTATCCGGGCTGGATCGGCGTTTTGGCGCGGCGAAGAGCGTTCCGAATACCAGCCCGACATTAGCGGCGTTGTATTCAGGCAAGCCGAGCAGGGAGCCTCTCCGCTCAGTTCCACCAGCAGCCTGCAGGTCGCGCAGGCGGGTTTGGGCGTTTGGCAGACGGTAATCGCGACCGTAAACGGTCATATTGTAGGCGAGGTCTTGATGTGCGTCGAGTATAAATGGCATAGGCATTAAAAAGCGCCGGTTTTTTCTGTGCCGGCGCTTCTCCTTGTTGGTTGCTTAGTTTTCTTTGGGTTCTTCGTCAGCTTTTGGTTCAACTGTTTCGGCAGCTTCTTCAACTGCCTCTTTGACTTCCTCAGCGCTTTCGGCGGCTTCTTCAACCGCCTCTGTGACTTCTTCCGCACTTTCAGCGGTTTCTGCAGGCGCTTCTTTGCCGAGCATGGTGGCGATGGTTGCGCCTTCCGCGCTGGGGGTCAGGTCAAAATCCGCGGCGAGGGACTTCCAGTCGGAGTCAACATACGCGAGAGAATCTACGCGGCGCATGCTCAGTCCGATACGGTGGTCCTCATCCTCAATTTTGAGGATTCGCATAGTGACAGTGTCACCAACTTTGACCACTTCCTTCGGATGTTCCACACGGCGGTCGCTGAGCTCGGAGATGTGGATGAGACCTTCCAGATCGCCGGGGAGGTTAAGCCGGGCAAAAGCGCCGAAACTCGTCAGACGGGTGATTTTTCCTTCAACAAGCTGACCGGTTTTCAGGTTCTTGACCTGCTCTAACCATGGGTCTCCCTGCAACTGGCGAATGGACAGACCGATGCGGCGGCGCTCGCGGTCAACGCTGATGACCTTGACCTTGACTTCCTCACCGACCTTGAGGACCTCGCTGGGGTTCACCAGCCGGTCCCAGGCGATTTCGGTCATGTGGACCAAACCGTCGGCACCGCCGATGTTGACGAATGCGCCAAAATCTGCCAGGCTGGTGACACGTCCCTTGCGGACTTCACCTTCCGTCAGCTCTTCCATGACCTTGTCGCGGATTTGTTCGCGGGTTTCCGTGCTGGCGGCGCGTTCGCTGAGGATAAGACGGTGGCGCTCACGATCGACTTCGATCACGCAAACTGTGATTGGATCTCCGACGAAACTCTTGTATTTAGCTTCGGGGGTCTCACCCGTTATAGTCAGCCTTCGGCTGAGGCTGAGTTGGGATGCGGGAATGAAACCGCGGATTGTAGACAACGGAACCAGCAGCCCACCCTTGTTATATCCAACAATGGTGGAATCAAAGCTCTCACCGGAAGCCATGGCGGCTTCAGCATCGATCCAGCTTTGTTCCTCAACCGCGCGAACAAAGGAAAGAATCAGATTGCCTTCCTGGTCGTGGGGGTTAACCACAAAGACCGGGATGGCTTTTCCAACCTCGAAAGTCGCAAGCACTTCCTGGGGGATTGCCTCATATTCTTTACCGACGATCAAACCCTCGGATTTGGCTCCAACACTGACCAGGATCTGTGATCCTGAGATGCTAGCGATGATGCCATCGCGGATTTCGCCCGCGACTGGCATTTGAAAGGAAAAATCATCAGAATTGAGATATTCTCCCAATAAACTTTCCATGGTTTGTTCTTTTTCGTTTTCCTGATTGTTCTCCTTGTTTTGGTCCTGCATACTAATGGCGTCGTTGTCTGACATTGAATGAACTCCGAATTAAGATTTGGGATTGATTATAGAACCATAATCAAAATCCTGCAACCCAGAAAGCACATTCGTTTCTAAATCTTGTCAAAAATTTACACTGGGTCTCGTTATTTGTCGTTTCCATTCGTTCAGAGGGTTGCATGGAAATCCGTTTTGCATTATTCTTTATGCGGGAATGGTAAAGTCCCGGTGGGCTTCGTGGTCTTCAAAATCATTGTCGGGTCGCTAAGAGCCGTCGTGGGTTCGACTCCCATCCATTCCCGCTTTTTTATGGAAAAAGTGATGAAAAGATTTCGAGCTATTCTGCTGCTGACGCTCTGCGCCGCTATTTTTCTGAGCGCCTGCCAACCGGCAGTGCCAACCGCGACGCTGGCTATCCCCACCCGCACTGCCACCTCGCTGCCTGCCACGGCAACACCGCTGCCAACCAGCAAACCCACACTCGCGGTGGACCGGCAGGCGCTGCAAGGGCAGGAGGTGAGGATCGCTTTCCCCTGGGACCAGGCTGAGAATCGCTTTAGCCAACTGATCGATGATTTCAACCTGACCAACACATGGGGTATTCGGGCGGTGGCTGAACCCTACGCGAGCGCCGACGCCTTAATGGAGGCTTTGGAGCTGGGAAGGGTTAAGGCGGACGTTGTCATCGGAAAAACTTATGACCTTCTGAGCCCGCAAACCAGGATCGAATTTCAGGATTTCGGCGTTTATTTCAATGACCCCACCTGGGGAGCTCTGGATAGCTACCAGCAGGGATCGCCATTTGAGGCTTTCGCGCCGAAAGCGAATGAAACCTTGCCGCGCTACACGCTGCCGCTGGCGTATGACGCCGGTTTGATTTTCTACCGGAGCAGTTGGGCGAGGGAGCTTGGCTTGCAAGAAGCGCCGCTTGCCTGGGAGGACTTTGCCAACCAGATGCGGGCGGGATTGCGCGCGAATCTGGACGACATCAACATCGTCAACAACGGCACGGGAGGACTGCTGCTCTCGAAATCGCCACTTTCCGCGCAGAGCTGGTACGCGGCTTTCGGCGGGACCTATGCCATCCAAAACCAGGTGCTGCAATTGGAGGATGAGGCATTGGTTGCCTCTTTCAGGGCTCTTAAACAAGCTTTCAAAGAAGATCTGACCTGGGTTGGACTGGAACCGACACCATACCAATATTTCACGGATAATTTCGCGCTCGCGTATGAAGGCACACTCAGTGAAATTGACCAGCAGGCGCATTACCTGCCCGCAAAGAAGACTGAAATCAATTGGGAGACCCTTCCGTACCCGACGGAGGACGGGAAGGGCTCGATCGCGCTTGAATCTGTCAGCGTCGCGATGAAAGCTGGTGAGCCTGAATCGGTGATGGCAGCCTGGTTCTTTGTCCGTTGGTTGTTGCAGCCTTCCCAGCAGGCGCGATTGGCGGAAATCAACAGCCTCTGGCCTGCCACAGGGCACCCGGTATCGGTCGTGCCGGATTACGCCGCCTTTCATCCCGCGTGGGCTTCGGCTCTGCGGGACGGCGTGCGGCTGACGCTGGCGCCGGAGGCGGCTGACTGGGGGATGAACCGCTACATCCTGCAGGACGCATATCTGCGAGTGTACGATCTTGAGCCGGAGTATTTTTCCAATATCATCATTGTGCTTAAGCAGATGCTGGCTGATTTTCCCGCGAGGCAGCAGTGAACGGGAAACCCGATGTGACGATTTATTCCGATGGGGCTTGCTGGGGGAACCCGGGTCCCGGAGGCTGGGCAGCGATCCTGCTAAGCGGCACGAAGAAAAAAGAAATCAGCGGCGCGCAACCGCAAACGACCAACAACCGCATGGAAATCATAGCCGCGCTGGAGGCGCTGCGGGCGCTTAGAAAACCTTCCGCCGTTCAAATTTTTACCGATTCCTCCTACCTGGTAAATGCCGCAACCACGTGGATGCCGGGCTGGAAAGCCCGCGGATGGCGGCGCAAAGAAGGCGTTTTATTGAACGCGGATTTATGGCAGGAGCTTGACGAAGTAATGTCAAAACACCAGATCCAATGGACCTGGGTGAAAGGGCACGCGGGCAACCGCTATAATGAGAGGGCGGACGCGCTGGCGAATGAGGCGATCCGAAAACTTGGTTTGGATCAGGCGGGCGGGTAGCCGATTTCCTCCAGGGTTTCTTTCAGCAGCGTTTCGCTGGCTGGAGGATCGAAGGCGATGGTGACGGTTTTTGTCGCGAGGTCCACATCGGCTGTCTGCACCCCGTCGAGGGTCTGAAGGGCTTTTTGAATGCGCAAAACACAATGATTGCAGCTTACGTTTGGAACAGAGTAACGGACAGAATTCATGGTAATTTCCTTTCGTGTGAAACCATTTTAGTGAGGAAGGGATGAATGTCAACGTCAAACATTAATCAAGATTTTTTAGCGGACGCGAAAGCTTTTTTGCTGGACATGGACGGCACTTTTTACCTGGGGGAGAGCCTGCTGCCCGGAGCATTGGGGCTGCTGGCGCTATTCAACCAGCGAGGGCTGCCTTTCCGTTTCCTGACGAACAACACATCCCGCAGCAAGCGGGATTACATCAGCAAACTGATCGGGCTGGGCTTGCGCGAAGATGACGCGCGCGTTTTTACCGCCGGCGACGCGACGATTGCCTACCTGAAAAAACACCACGCGGGGAAGAAGGTCTTTCTGTTGGGGACGCCGAGCCTGGCAGAGAGTTTCGCG
>JAGVUP010000020.1 GCA_019136215.1 Chloroflexota bacterium
AAAGGACCTTCCGCGTAATCCGGGCTAAGGTAGCGCAGATGATACCAACTGGAGCACATGAAGGTGTCCATGGTATCAGTTTCGCGTTCCGCCGCCCCACCGCAGACCGGGCAGGTGGTGAAGCGCCAGGTGGGGTGCAGCTTGAGTGGACTTTCGCCGGTGGGCAGCCATTCCACGTCATCCGGCAGCATCACGGGCAGCTGCTCCTCTGGCACGGGCACTGCACCGCAGGATGGGCAGTAGATGATGGGGATCGGGGCGCCCCAATAGCGCTGGCGGCTGATCAGCCAGTCGTGCAGGCGATAGCTGGTGGAGCCATGACCAAAGCCATTTTCTTCGGCAAAGGCGATTGCTGCTGCCATGGACTCGCTCTCGGGCGTGCCGGTGAGCGGACCGGAATTGACCATGGAGCCGTGGGCTTCCACGGCGGCGGTCATCTCTTCAGGTTCGATCAGTTTCCCGCCTTCGGGATGGATAACGACGCGGATGGGCAGATTGAACTGGCGGGCAAATTCAAAGTCGCGCTGGTCGTGGGCAGGCACCGCCATCACGGCGCCGGTGCCGTAGCCCATCAACACGTAATCGGCAATCCAGATCGGGATATGCTGACCGGAAGCAGGGTTGACCGCGTATCCGCCGGTGAATACGCCGGTTTTCTCGCGGGTGGCAGATTCGCGTTGAATGTCCGACTGGTGTCTGGCTTGTTCCTGGTAGGCATGCACCTCGTCCAGTTGGGCGGCGGTGGTGACTTTTTCCACCAATGGGTGCTCAGGAGACAGCACCATGAAGGTCACACCCCAAAGCGTGTCGGGGCGGGTGGTGAAGACCTCAATCGGATCGCCAGCCTCCGTTTTGAAGACGATCGCAGCTCCCTGGGACTTGCCAATCCACTTTTGCTGCAGGATCTTGATGAAATCAGGCCAATCCATTCCTTCATAGTTCAGCAACTCCTCGGCGTAGTCTGAGGTTTTGAAAAACCACTGCTTCAGGTCTTTGCGAATCACGGGCGTTTCACAGCGTTCGCAGTGGCGATCTTCACCATGGACCTGCTCGCGCGCCAGGGTGGTGTTGCAGTTGGGGCAGAAGTCCACCGGAGACATTTTCTGATATGCCAGCCCGTGTTTGTAGAACTGCTCAAAGAACCACTGCGTCCAGCGGTAATACTTCGGATCGGCGGAAATGATTTCTGAGCGCCAGTCGAAGGAGTTGCCCATGGACCTTAGCTGCCCGCGCATGTGTTCGATGTTGGAATAGGTCCACTTTTTGGGATGGATATTGTGCTTGATTGCGGCGTTTTCCGCTGGCAAGCCGAAAGCATCAAACCCGATAGGAAAGAAGACGTTGTAGCCCTGCATACGCTTGAAGCGGGCGCGGGCATCGGGGGGCGTCATGGCGTACCAATGACCGATGTGAAGATCGCCAGAGGGATAGGGCAGCATGGTAAGAGCGTAGAACTTAGTTTTGTTCGAGTCTCGCTCAGGCTGGTAGAGCTTGTCAGCCTCCCAGCGAGCCTGCCATTTTGGCTCGATCTCCTCGGGTCGGTAAGTCGGTATTGCGGTTGGGTCCATCATGTTTCTCCTGTCTTTCAAGTTTCATTTTGCTGACCTCCGGGTTGCCGCGGAGTGCGGGCAAATGAAACGCTTTCCATTAAATAAAAAATCCCTGCGTGCAGGGACGAAATTACTTTCGCGGTACCACCCTGCTTCCCACCACACGGATGAGCAGCTCATGGAGGCGATAACGGGTCTGTCCGTCTGCGGCTGAAGGGCATCACCGCAGCCACGCTCCAAGAGGAGGGGCAGGTGAGTGGGGTCTGACGCGCTCCGCGGGCGCTTGCAGCCTTCCAGCCTTACGGCTGCTCTCTGGCGGATGACCTATGCTCTGCCATCGTGTTTGCGAAGGGAGTATATCACAGTTCACAAAAATGAGTCATCACGCAGGCAGGAAGCTGGTGGAAAGAGGTGAGGAAAAAGAGGTACCAATCCGCGAAGCTTCCCATAAACATTCCTTCAAATGTAAACAGCCCGGAATCTATCAGGAAAGTTTCGAGCTATGACAGAGCTATCGAAACCAACGAAAAGCCTCTTACGACCTGGTATCACACCCCTCCCCAATTACGTACAAAACACTTTTTTAAAGCAGAAACATAAAAATGGGGCGTTTGAGAACGGTATTATATCCATTATCCCCATACAAAAAATTGCCGTTTTACGGCAGTGGATCTGGAAAACCGTATGGATCAAGGCTATTTCCGCAGGGTCAGGGCGAGGGGCGGCTGATCGGAAAAGCGCAGGCTCAGGGAGCGCGCGCTCAGCAGACGTTCGCGATGAGGTCCGCGCGTAAGATAGTCCCGAATGAGCCCGACCATGTATTCCTGGATGAGTTCCGGGGTTTTGTTCTTTCCGCGTTTTTCGAAAACCATCTTGTGTTTGGCGGCAGCGGCAGCTTGCAGAGGGTCGAAGATATGGGTGGTTTCTGCAAATGCCAGAAAAGTAACGCTCCAATGGTCCTTATCGGCTTCGCGTATCAGGAACTGATAAGCGCTCAGCGACACCATCGAGTCGTAGGAAAAGGCTTCGTCCAGCCAGTAGGCGAATATGGCATAGGTGCGTTTGCGGCGGATATTTTCTAAAATTCCCATAATAGCTGCCTGATTTACGGACTAAAGTGCGTAACCATTATAACGGTTGAACCGTAAAAGAGGATGTGATGTGAAGGTCAGGAAACAAAAAGCCCCTCAAAGTGAGAGGCTCTTTCTTGCCGAAGGTGGGAATCGAACCCACATACCCGAAGGTACACGATTTTGAGTCGTGCGCGTCTGCCTGTTCCGCCACTTCGGCTTGTTGCAGAAGTATACCCGCAAGTCTCATTTCTGGTCAAGAAATCTTTGAATTTTTTTGAATTTTTTCCTCCAGATTCTATTATGTCCCCGCAAAAAAGCCCTCCCACGACCTGGGAGGGCTTTTGAGCGCATTAATTTACTTAGGGGTGAAAACAATAAAGTCATCAAATTCCACTGAGAAGGATGTATCATCGTACGTGCCCACGAGAAATCCTACATCTCCCTCTTGTAATTCACTGTCAAAAGCTCTCGCCAGCAGGTGACCATTCGTATAAAGGGCAAGCGATGTGTCAATACAAGCAGCAGTAATTCTGTTATGGGCATCAGACAGGTCGTAATCCACAAATTCATTAAAGAGTGAAATCCATTCACCGTTGATTGTTTTATAGATGGTAACGTAGTTGTCATTTCCAAAGCTCAGACTATAAAAATTATCGGAGTCCTGGTAGCGGCAGATAAAGCCCATATCGTTCTCAGAAGAATCATCCATGCGGTAGGCTTCTGCATCCAGAATAACATTCTGCAGCCAGAGCGCATTGGTCACAGAAAAGGCAGTGATGTCTGACCTGGTAATCTCAAAAGCAAATCTGTCATTGCGATATTCAGACAATACCGGACCGCCGCTAATCAGGTCCCATGTTCCGGCGCTTGGATCCTCGAAAGAATCCGAAAATTCCTGTTTCCAATCCGTCTCGAGGTTGATCCCCAGGTCTTCCTGGACGGAAGCCAAAGCATCTCCAAGCAAGTTAACTTTTTCCAGAGCCTCACTGACCACCAAATTATCAAAACGGATGGTTACCTTCGGATCATCGAAACTGCCAATGATCACTCCCACGTCCCCAAATTGCAGGTCACTGTCATTAACATCCGCTAAAAGCGCACCATTGGCATAAAAAACCAGTCGTTCGCCGATACAAAAGCCCTGCAAGTGGTTGCTGACAGGATCGATCTCAGATGTAAAGAATTCTCCAAAAAGCTGGATCTGCTCGCCATTAAAGACCTTCAAGATCTCGACCCAGCCGTCATTGCCGATGGTCATGGCGTAAAAATTCTGATCATCCGTGTATCTGCACATCAGACCCTGGTTGTTTTCCGATGCGCCATCTGCCAACTTGACATCGAGGTCAACAATAACGTCATCTGTGGAAATCTTTCCGGATTCCGCCCACACCATCCATTGCGGCTTGTCCATGTATATCTGATAGGTGCCGTCCACTATCTCAGAGCCAAATTCCGAGCCACTGCTGATCGTCCATGATCCTCTGCGATCAAAGGTTTCGTCCAGCAGGAGCATCCCTCTGGTCACGTGTCCGGCAAGATCCTCCGGAATTCCGCTCGATTCTGCCGGGGAAGTGGGTTCCGCCGTAGGCTCAGGTATCAGTGTGGCTGCCGGTTCCGCGGTTGGTGTTGGGTTTTCGGTGGGAACTTCGGTTGGCAGACTTGGTTTGGGAGTCGCGGTGGGATCGATTTTTACTAGTTTTGGCATTGAGCAAGCGCTCAGTCCGAGCAGCATAATCAATCCAATCAATATAACTTGTTTCCTCATTCTTCCTCCATAAAATTTCGGGGGTTTTGTTCCATTTTACCACGCCTCTTTAGGGTTTCATCCAAACCTTAAACAACCCAGCAATTCTCAGCAAGGAAAATAGGAATAATTTCATTACCAGTCGAGAATATTTATGTTTTTTGACGACCATGAAAAAAATCATAGATTTTTGTTTCAAATTGAAGCGTTTTGTATTTAATCCCCTTGCAGCCATCTTTTTGTCACTTCCTACAAAAAAAGAAAAAATTCCCCTTAATCCAAGTTCCGGGCAAGGGCTGCGGTATAATCGGTCATCATTGTTTTGGAGTCATCATGCAACTTGGAATTATCGGGCTGCCTCAATCAGGAAAAACCACTCTCTATAAAGCGCTTACGCGTGCCGATATCGCTGCGGAAATCTCTACAGGTCAAATGGAAGTCCATACCGCCGTGGTGGACGTGCCCGACCCGCGGGTGGATCAACTCTGCGAGATCTATCACCCCAAGAAGATCGTCCGCGCCAAGGTGACCTATGCTGATATTGCTGGCCTGGACGGCAGCGCCGGGCGAGCGGGCTTGCCAGGGGTGATGGTCAATCAACTGGCGCAGATGGACGGCTTTTTGCATGTGGTGCGCCAGTTCGAAAACGCTAGCGTGCCGCATCTCGCTGGCAGCATCAATCCCCTGCGCGACATCCAAACGATGGACACCGAATTCATCCTCAATGATCTTGTGATGGTCGAACGCCGTCTTGAAAGGCTGAAAGAAGAATACCGGCGCGGTGTCAGCCGCCCGCGGGATCTCATCCAAGCTGAAATCGACCTGTTTGAACGGCTGCAATCGGTCTTGAACAAAGAGCTGCCCCTGCGACATTACAGCTTCACCCCTGAAGAAGACAAAACCCTCTCCAGTTTTGGATTTCTCAGCCGCAAGCCCCAAATCATTGTCTTCAACCAATCCGAAGACCAAGCGTCAGTAGATTACACCAGCCCGCATCCAGCCACCTTTGCCGTCAGCCTGCCCGCCAAGCTCGAGGCGGACATCATCGCGCTCGAACCGGAAGACGCGGCTATCTTTATGGAAGAATACGGCATCACCGAACCGAGCATGTCCCGTCTGATCAAATTGTCCTATGATCTGCTGGGCGTGCATTCCTTTTTTACCGCCGGAGAGAAGGAAGTGCATGCCTGGACGCTGCGCAGAGGCGCGAACGCGCGGGAAGCGGCAGGCGTCATTCATTCCGACATGGAAAAAGGCTTCATCCGCGCCGAAATCCTCTCCTTCCAGGACATGATGAGGGCAAAAATTATATCGTCGAAGACGGCGACATTATCGAAATCCGTTTCAATATTTAAGTGATTTTTCTAAGTCAGGACAAAGCGCGTCCGTCAGGAGTCAAGCAGACGTCTGAGATCTTGTAAGTCCACCCGCGAGGTCAGATCCAAACTGATTGGTGTCACCGATACTTTTCGGTCAACCACTACTGTCTTCAGGTCGCTATCCTCTTCCAAATTTTCACGAAACCCATATTGCGTGAGCCTTCGGTATCGGACGAATCGCGCGGCTTGGCATGGTAATACCGCTGCCGTGACTGGCGCGTCACCACCCAGGGCGTTTCCGGGGTCGCGTTGGACGGCACATCCACCTTTAGCACATCCACATCGAAAGGCATCGTCTTTTGCAGAAGTTTCTCCGCAAAAAAGCGTGTAAACCAAGCCGCTGTCGAGAAGTCGACCCGGTCAGAGAGGTCAAAGTATTCTGTCGGCGGGGTTTGCAGGGAGACTGCCAGTGCCTTGAATCCGAGGGACGCCCCCTCGAGCGCCGCTCCGACTGTGCCGCTGACTGTGATACCCGAAGCCAGGTTCTCCCCATAGTTGATGCCCGAAACCACCAAATCTGGCGGGCAGCCCATTACTTCCATGGCGCCGACGCCATAAATCACCCACTCTTTTCCGCGCACCAGCAGTCTTTGCGGGTGGATAAGCCCATCGCTGTCCCGTGGCATTGCCCGCCCCATGGAGGTCTGCTGGACGCGCGGCGCGACCACGTGCACGTAACCGAGGTCGGAGAGCACTTCAGCCGCTGCCCAGATGCCCGGGGAATTGATGGAATCATCATTGGTCAGGAGAATTTGGGGGCGTTTTTGATTTGTCATAACAGGATTGTACCCAATCCCGCTGAGTTTGGGGAAACATTGG
>JAGVUP010000063.1 GCA_019136215.1 Chloroflexota bacterium
GGGGAAGCGTAAGCAGCGAGTAGATATTTGCGGTCTGGTTTCAGTTGATTACTGATGTCGTCACCATTTGTGTTGATAGGGCTGACTTTGAGAAAAACCGAACCGCTCACGCGCCTTCCAAAAATAGTGTCGTAGGTCAAGGCAGTCCAACTACCGTCATCCTGAGGTGAGAGCAACCGCAACGTGAGAATGACGTAGTCTTTAACCAGCGAGTTGCTCTGCCAGACTGTGGTGTCTTTTCCCGCGAAGGCGGAGAGGGTGCGTTCCTGGTTCACTGCAATCACGGCAGGATGCTTTGTCAGAGCTGCAAGATCGATTGCTGTCAGGTTCTTTTGGAAATTTGCGTCAGCCCAGGCACCGTCGGGGTTGTGGAGGTCTCCATATTTGAAAGCAATGACGGTATCAAAATGCTCATCTGCCTGGGCGAGCATGCGGTTGGCAGAGTAATTCATGCTGCTGCCGAGATTCACAAAGACAATAGAAGCAGTTAGCAAGATAAGGAACAGGATGGTTTTCCCCGGTGAACGGACAATGCTGTTGAAACTATGCTTGAAGATCATAGTTGCTCTTCTCAATGAATTATTATAACCAATTGAGTTAGTTTCCGCGAAGGCGATTTAGAATCGGATTTTGCAGAGAGCCCCTGCTAACCCAATCTACCTGCTCAATTATTGTTATAATAACTTCCGAGAATAATAATCCCGCAAGGAATAATATGGCAAAGCGCAAAGAAAACAACTTACAAACCCTCAGCCCGGAAGAGCTCGAATCCGCAACCGGACTCCCTTCCCCCGCCCAGGCTTACCTGAATTCCCTCAGTCCAGCGGGCAAACGCACCCAGGCAATCGCTCTCAACAATCTTGCCTACATTTTTTCGGACGCAAAAACTTCTGACGCATTGACCTTTCCGTGGCATCTGCTACGCTACGAAAATACCAGTGGTTTGAGCGCGCACATGGTGGATATTGGCTACGCGAAGGCAACGGTCAACAAACACCTGGTCGCTTTGCGCCGCGTCTTGGAAGAGGCATTCCGGCTGGGTCTTTACACAGACTACAACGATTACTACCGTGCTGCTGGAGTGCGGTCCCTGCGGGTCGAGTCTCTGCCCCGCGGACGTTCCCTTTCAATGGAGGAACTGGAGCGGCTTGTCGCTTCCTGCCAGGCTGACCGCGCCAATCCCCGCCTTGGCACGCGAGATACTGCTATTATCACCCTGATGTACGCCTGCGGACTGCGCCGGCAAGAAACGGTGGATCTCAACCTGGCGGATCTTGACCTAGATAATCAAAAAATCCGCATTCTCGGCAAGGGCAGCAAGCAGCGTTTTGTCTACCTTTCTCAAGACGCCGTACCGGCAATCGAAGCATGGCTGCAGGTCCGCGGACGGCAGCTTGGACCGCTCTTTACGCGCGTCAGCAAGGGAGGCAAAGTCATTCTGAAGCGTCTGAGCGCTCAGGCAATCTATTACATATTGAAAAGCCGCCAGAAGGAAGCTGGGGTGGCATCTTTCAGCCCTCACGATGTACGCCGCACCACCATCACCGACATGCTGGAAGCCAACATCGATGTGCTGACGGTATCCGCGATCGCCGGGCATGCCAGCGCAGATACCACCCGCCGCTATGATAAACGCCCGGAGGAAACCAAACGCGCCGCCGCAGAAATGCTCCGCGCGCCCGCGCGGCTCAGCAGAGAACAAAGCGAGCCACCAGCCGATGCTGAGAATGACCGTTAATAAAGCAGGTTCAGCAAATCCTGGAGGGGCATGCTAACGAAATAATGGCTGATATTCACGCCTTCAAGTCGCTCCTGAAGAGCTGAAGGCGCGTAGCGGCAGCCCGCGAGGGCGGCTTCGAGCTCCGAAACGTCCCGTTGCCCAAAGAAGTCGCCATAAAACTTGACCTGGTTGATGACCCCACCGCGGCTGACATCCAGCCAGGCTTCCACCGTACCGCCGACATAGCGTGTTTCCCTCTGAATACCGAACGCTGGCGACTTCCCGAAATTCCACTCCCAGGTTTGGTAGCGTTCCTGTGAAAGTCGCTGAATGTTTTGCCAGTCCACATCATTTAGAACGTACTCGCGCAAGGGCGTTTGGCTGTTGACGCAGTCGATGATGTGCTGTCGGAAGGTCATGATGTCCGGTGGGTTCTCTGGCAGAAATTCGGTAATATTTGCGACCCGCGAACGGATTGACTTGATGCCCTTGGATTCAATTTTTGCCTGTTTCACGCTCAATGCCTCGCCCACGACCGAAAGGTCCGTGTTCCAAAGCAGCGTGCCGTGGCTGACCATCCGTGGACCCGATACATACTGCGCGTTGCCGGAGATCTTCTTTCCATTGGCAAGAATGTCATTCCGCCCGGAAAGTTCCGCCGGCACTCCCATTTTCGTTAATACCTGGATGACCGGCTGGGTAAATTTTTGAAAATTGTGGAAATTTCCCGGAGAATTTGGCGCAATGAATGAAAAGTTGAGGTTCCCAAAGTCGTGATAAACAGCCCCCCCACCAGACAGCCGCCTGACCACAATGATATCGTGCTCACGGACATAGTCCACATTGATTTCTTGGATCGTGTTTTGGTTGCGTCCGATGATAATGGAAGGTTGATTGATGTAGAAAAGCAATACTTCTTCTTTTGGAGCAACATTCCGGATCAAGTACTCTTCAATGGCAAGGTTGATTCTGGGATCTTTATTGGGTTCGTTTTCAACAAACAGCATGTTTTCTCCTGAAAATTCTTAGAGAATTATACACACGAGATTCCAGCTCGACACCAGTAAGCAAGCTGACAGGTTGAAGAGATTTCCGGAAATCCAAAATCCCTGCCGGTGACATTCGGCAGGGATTGAAAGGGCTTATACACAATGTTATTCGTATTTTAAAGCAGCCACAGGAATCAGCGTGGCTGCGTTCAAAGCGGGATAAAGCCCGGAAATCAGACCGATGACGGTCGCGAAGAGGACGCTGAAAAACGGCAGCCAGAAGGGAATCGATGCAGCTAATTGCGTGCCCATCCCTCCGCCGGTCGCCAGCATAGAGCCTCCCAGCGCGTTGATCACAGCGCAAATCGCCCATCCAACCAGCACACCGCCAACTCCTCCAAGAAAGCCAATTCCGGCAGCCTCTCCGAGGAAAATGGTCAGGATGTTATTGTTGGTAGCCCCAACCGCTTTCATGATCCCTATTTCACGCGTGCGTTCCAGGATCGCCATGGTCATGGTGTTGGCAATGCCGATGGCGGCAACGAGCAAGGCTATTGCGCCGACCCCGCCAAAGACCAATTGCATGGTCGAGAAATAACTGTTGATGCTCTCTACAGTGGATTGAGGAGTGTATGCCTGGTAACCCATGTCGGTGATCTGTTTGGCGATATCCACTACGATTTTTGGGCTCTCCACCTTGACAGAAATCTGATTATAGCCATCTTTCTTGTAGTCGATCCGCTTACCAGCAAACCATTCATTCCATTTGGTCACTTCATCCAAAGTCATGTACATATTATAGTCTGACTCACCGCGTGTCTCTGCCAAAATACCCACCACCTCAAGTGTGTACGTCTTGGTATTGGTCGTTCCATCCGCGTTCCAACGGGTTAGTTTGATCTTGAGTTTCTGACCCATCAGATCGGGAGGGGAGACTGGTTCTAAATTTGGACGTGGATTCGGATCATAAAAATTATTATTGAAAGCGGAGCCTACTATTACTTTGCCCTTACTCAGGGCGGTCACGCCCTGGTTGGCTTCGAGGCCAATATCCTTCAAATCTGTCAGGCTGACGCCCATCGCGCTCCCCCATGCGGAGAGCTTATCCAGCGAGATTTCCATGCCTCCCTGCACAAATTGCTTTATGACAACCTGGGTGACACCCGGTATGGCTCTGAAATTTTCAACAGCTTCAGGGGATAGTTTCTTGATATCCGCCTCTGTGAATTCTTGCATCATTGGTCCGTCGAAAGACGGATAACCCGGATAAACCTCGATGCTGGTCAGGTCATTGATGCCCCAGAGCTGGCTGGTCGCGCTCTTCTGCAGACCAACACCAAGGGATACCAGCGTTACGACCGCGGCGGTACCGATCACGACTCCAATCGCGGTGAGCAGCACCCTGCCTTTGCGGCGGCTCAGATTATCGATGATCAGGCTGATAAAATCCGTAAAGCGCATTTGTTCTCCATTTCAATGAGTATTCTCTCTTAGGAACGCTTACGGCATCTTTCCACCGCCATAATTCATCCCGCCGTTCATGCCCGGGTCTGGCAACATGCCATTATTCTGACTGGAGCCGAAGCCGAAGAAACTCTTGATCGCATTCCAAATGCGGGCGAAGAAACCGGGCTGCGAAGGTGACTCATCCGGAGCGCCTTCCGGGAAGGGGTTCATCGGATCCACCATGATAGGATTTCCGTTCTCATCCAGCTTGGGGTTGCCATTCTCATCCAGTAACGGATAGGGAGCGGACATTTCCATCGGCGGATTAACGGTGACTGTCAGAGAACTGTTATAGGTTCGCAGTTGGTTGAAATCGTCCGTATAGCGAATCTCGAAGTTGATGACCGCATCGCCCTCGTTAAAGGGCATGAACATAGGGTCAAAGGTGAAGTAACCACCCGGATCGAGCGTGCCAACGAGCATATTGTTATTGCTCATCTCGCCATCAGGGCTGGTGGCAACCACATTCCCCAACACCACGCTCTTCCTGGAAAGGTTGGTGATCTGGATCGGCAGGCTTCCCATCTGACCCGCGTTGACCATGCCTTCCATGGGTTGGTAGAAGCTGAATTCGAGTTGAGGCAGCGAGTAAACCAACAGGGTGATGACCTGATCATCCACCAGACGGATGCCTTTGGAGTTGGCGTAAACGAAGGAGATTTTGAGCGGGTAAGCTCCGGGCGCGGTGGTAGCGTTGACGATGAATTCCTGCTCCAGGCTCATCCGACTGCCAATCGGAACATCTCCAAGCAGGACGACGTTACTGTTGCCCACCGGCGCGAAGTTGCTCATGTCTCCGCCAGCGCCGCCCACACCCGCCGGTTGGGGTGTGCCTTGGGGGTCAATGGTGTCTCCGGTTGCCCCGCCTCCAAACACCAGATTAGCAGCTCGCGCGTCGGCAGTGCCGACATTGCTGACTTCCAGCCCTAACTTGAAGCGCGCTCCGGGTTGAAGCGGTTCAATATCTGTAGTGTAGCTGTTAACCACCATCTGCGGTCGTTTATCGGTCGAGGGGGTGGCGGTAGCCGCTGAAGAACCGCTGCCGCCGGTTTGGTTGATGATAATGGTAAAAACAAAAGTGTCAGAATAAGGGTTGCCATCCGGATCCGTGTAGGTGGTGACAGCCTGAATGAGCCCAGAATACTTCCAGGTGGACATATCATTGACCCTAAAAGTGTGGGTACGGGTCACATTGTCATCATTGTTAGAGTCCACCTCATGAAAGGTAATCACACTTCCATCCAAGGGGTCAAAATCCTGGCTGGTAAAGGTCATGACGATATTGCGCGCATGCGCCCCACCCCGCCCATTATTACCGACGGTGAAGGTAAGACCAAAGGTGCCGTACGGATCCACACTTTTGCCGCCAAGGCTGGTGTGATATTCCACGATGTAGAGGAGCGGACG
>JAGVUP010000089.1 GCA_019136215.1 Chloroflexota bacterium
TCAGGGATTGAGGGTTTCTTTCCTGAAGCAGCAGTTATGTTAAAATAGACGCCTATGGATGTTAAGGTTGTTTCGACGAATAAGAAAGCGCGGTTTGAATACTTCATTGAAGAAACCTTTGAGGCGGGAATTGCCCTGAAAGGAACTGAGATCAAGTCTGTTCGTCTTGGACAGATCAGCCTTCAGGAAGCGTACGTGCGAACCGACGGGCAGCAAGCCTGGCTGATTGGGGCGCATATTGCGCCGTATGAGCATGCCAGCGCCAGCCAGCATGACCCCGCACGCGAGAAGAAGCTGCTGCTGCATAAACGCGAAATCAAAAGACTTTGGGACGCAGTCCGCATCAAGGGTATGACCATTGTCCCGATCAAGGTCTACCTCAAAGCCGGCAGAGCCAAGCTCGAGATCGGCATCGCCAAAGGCAAAAAGCAGTACGACAAACGGGAATCCATTAAAGAACGCGATATCGCGCGGGAAAACTCGCGCCGCAACGCGGATTATTAACACCCGTTTCTACAGATTGTGGCGTACCAGCGCCACCCGGATATAATAAACCTATGAAACTAAACCAAGATATCAGCAGACGAGATTTCCTCAAGTTGTCCGGATACCTTGCCGGTGCGTCAATTTTGCCAGCGGTGAAGCCGCTGGCGGTCCCAGGCAAGCAGGATTATCCGATTGGAAAAAAGCTGGGGCGGGTGTGCGTGGGTGAGTTCCGCTCCTGGGTAGACATGAAGTCCGAGCCCAACATGAACGCACCAGCGGTTGCGCGGGCGTGGAGGGACGATGTCTTCGAGATCAAGCGCGAGGTGGTGGCAAACGTTCTCGATTTTAACCGTTATAACCAGCGCTGGTACGAGACCCCGAATGGATACGTCTACGCGCCGTTCGTTCAGCCGGTAAAACATATCGTAAACGAACCTCTGGCAAGCTTACCGATCAACCCTGACGGCACCCAGGGTATGTGGGTGGAGATCACTCAACCTGTGGTCGGCATGGAGCTTACCAAACCCGCTTCAAACACGTCCTCCTGGATTCGCGACTCCGAAGGGATGGCGAGGCTATATTACAGCCAGGTCTACTGGGCTTCGAATTTGCGCCAGGCGAATGGCAGAACGGAATATTTGCTCTCCGAGAAATATGGCGCCTTGCCGGATGACTACTGGGTGGACGCAGGCGCCTGCCGTCCGGTGACCGCGGAGGAGGTGTCGCCAATTCATCCGGAGGTCGGCGACAAGCGCATCCTGATCAACCTTCAAACTCAGACGCTTTCTTGTTTTGAAGGCTCACATGAGGTTTACTTCTGCGCGGTTTCAACCGGCTATGTCAAAGAAGGGAAGTGGCTGACTCCCCCCGAGGTCACCCCGATTTGGCGAAAAATGATTTCGCTGCACATGAGCGCTGGCGGGGTTTCGCAGTACGATTCCCCCGGAATTGCCTGGACCACGCTCTATCACGCGGAGGGGCAGGCTATCCACACAGCTTACTGGCATAATAACTTTGGCATCGCGCTTTCGCATGGCTGCATCAATTGTCTGCCGGAGGATGCCAAATGGATCTGGCGGTGGACCAATCCGGTGGTGGAGTATTATCCCGGGGAGCTCACGGTAAGGTCTGCGGAAAATTCCACATACATCCATGTGATCGAGAGCTGATCCGCCGTTCAATAGTGATGGTCGAAGTCTTTCTGCTCACCGCAAACCCGACTGGCAGCAAAGTCGAAAAGGTCGAGTCCTGGCTCCAAACGCAACAGGAACAATTTCCGCATCAAACGCGCGTGATCGACCTGCGTAAGCAGGCTTTTTTCCGCAATCGGTCGGAGGAAACTTTCGCGATCCGGATCGATGAGAAGCAAGTCGGCGATCCCGAAAATTTCGATAGCATCCAGAAGGCTCTGATCGAGGCGCACAAAAACGCGCTCACCCCGGATTACCGACCAAGAGCGAGTAAAGACCGCCTCAGCGGGGGCGAGCGGTTTTCGTTATGGTTTTCAAGGCATTATCTGGCTCTGATCAATATCGTTCTGGCTCTATACGTCTTGCTGCCGGTCCTCGCTCCAGTTCTGATGAAGTTCAGGCAGGAGGAGCCTGCCAAAAGGATCTATCAGCTCTACCGCCCGCTCTGCCACCAACTGGCATACCGGTCTTTCTTCCTTTTTGGCGCGCAGGCGGATTACCCGCTCAAAGCGCCGGATGGGTCTGACAAGCTGACATATCCGGAGATCTCCGGAAACACAGGCGGGGATATGCAGCGCGCGCGCGCTTATCTCGGCAGCGAACGCGCCGGCTATAAAATCGCGCTCTGCCAGAGAGATGTTGCCATTTATGGGACTCTCCTGCTTTTTGGGATTGTTTTTGCGCTCTCGGGAAGAAAGCTGAAACCGCTGCCATGGTGGCTGTGGGCGCTTCTGGCAATCGGACCGATCGCGGTGGATGGGGTCTGGCAAATGCTCAGTTCTATGCAGCTATCTTTCCTTACCTGGCTGCCCGCGCACGAAAGCACGCCGCTGCTGCGCGTTTTGACCGGCGCGGCTTTTGGATGGTTCACCGCATGGTTTGGCATTCCGACGATTGAGGAAAGCGTCAGCGACTCGCGCCCGCGCCTGGAAATGAAGGCGGCTATCGAAAGGCAGGCAAGCTGATAAATGCGGCAGTTTCACCAGGAAGGGCTTATTTACTATAAGTTTGACTGCTTTGATGATCATGCCGTAGACCATGCCATTTTCAGTCGGGTTGGGGGCAACTCAAAGGGCGCCTTTACCAGCCTGAACCTGGGCGGGACCAACGGAGACGACCCTCGCGACGTGCTTGCCAATCACGAGAAGCTTTTCAGAGTTTTTGGACGTTCTTACGCCAGCCGTTTTGACGTCTGGCAGGTGCACGGTAAAACGATCGTCTTCAGCGATGCTCCGCGCCCGCCGGAGAAAAAACATAGCCCGGCGGATGGAATTTTTACCGATAAACCGGAAGTGACCCTGGTGATGCGCTTCGCGGACTGCGTGCCGCTTGTTTTTCATGATCCGATCCGCAAGGTCGTGGGGATCGTGCACGGCGGCTGGCAAGGCACAATGCTGCGCATAGGCGCTGAAGCGGTCGAGGCGGTCCAACGGCACTATGGCAGCCGCGCCTGTGATCTGCGCGTTGGGCTCGGTCCGTCCATCTGCGGCAATTGCTATCAGGTGGGGGAGGACGTGCGGCGGCAGTTCCTGAAAGAATGGGGCAAGGAGGCGGAGCCGTTCTTTAACCAGACGGAAAATGGGCTCTTCCTTGACCTGTGGGGCGCCAACATCTTCACGCTGCGCCAGGCGGGTGTGGAGCAAATTGAAAACCCGCGGATTTGTACCGCCGAAAACCTGCAAGAATGGTATTCCTACCGAAAGGAGAAAGGCGTCACGGGGCGATTCGCGGTCGTGATCGCGTTGAAAGGCAATGGCTGAAACGCCTCCGGAACTTGTCCGGGAAATCGGGCTGCGGCTCGCTGTCATCCAGCGCAAGGTTGCCCTTGCCGCTGAGAAGAGCTGCCGGTCTGCCAGCGAGGTCATGATCCTGGCGGTCAGCAAGCGACAGCCACTCGAGGTTATCGAGGCGGCGTACGCCTGCGGGTTGCGCACTTTTGGCGAGAACTATGCCGAAGAAGCCGCGGAGAAAATCACGCAACTTGCTCACCTCGATGATATCCGCTGGGAGATGGTGGGGCATGTGCAGAGCCGCAAAAGCGCATTAGTCGCGCAGCATTTTGTCCGCGTGCATTCGCTGGATTCGCTGAAACTTGCCCGCAAATTGGACGCTGTCAGGTCAAACCGAGCCGCTTTGCCTCCGCTGGAAGTTTTGCTGCAGCTCAATGTCAGCGGGGAAGCCAGTAAAGGCGGTTTCCTGGCTTGCGAGAGCGGGCAGTGGGAAGCGTTGCTGCCGGTGGCGCAGGAAGTGCGGTCTCTCGGAAATTTACGTCTGACGGGGCTGATGACCATGCCCCCCTTGTTTGAAGACCCGGAGTTCAGCCGCCCTTACTTCCGCAGGCTGCGCGAAGCGCGGGATTATTTAAACGAACAAATCCCGGAATTGGGACTGAAGGAGCTTTCGATGGGCACCTCAGCCGACTACAGCGTGGCGGTGGAGGAAGGCGCGACGATCATTCGCATCGGGACTGAGCTGCTCGGTCCGCGAAATTACACAAAGGAATTCTGACATGGAATGGCTTTACACTTTTGTTTTGTATCTTCTGCAAGGAATGCGGCTCTTCCTTGTGCTGAGCGTCCTTCTGCCTATGATTTTGCCAGTGGGCAACGCGCTGAGAGATGGCATTGATCGCATCACCGAGCCGATATTGAGACCCTTCCGCAAGTTTATCAAACCGATCGGGGGTTTTGATCTTTCGCCTTTAGTGCTCCTTTTGCTCATGTACCTCATCGAAGAAGTCATTCGACACCTTCACGGTACCATGCTTCTGAAATAATCAGGATTTATACAATATTCTGCCGCAATTTTTACAGGTCGCGATGACGTTTGGCAACCTGGCTGCCTGGATATCTGCCGGCGGAAGGGTCACGCCACAGGCGCTGCAGGTGTCCTCGTGGACGTCAGCAACCGCTCTGCCGCCTTTGCTTTTGAGCAGGGCGCGGTAAACGGAAAAAACTTCGGGGTCCAACTGCTCGCGCAGGGCTTGCCTTTGGGCATCCACTTTTGGGATCTCGGCTTCGATCTTATGCTTTTCCCCGAGCAGCAAGCTGTTTTGCGAGGCTTTTTGATCGAGCACTTTTTGCAGGTTCGCTTCAGCCTGCCGTACCGCTTCCATGGTTTCCTCATGCGCCAGCATCGCCTGAAGCTGCTCGTCTTCGAGTTTGGCAATTGTCCGGTCCAGGGCTTGCGTTTCGGCTTGGAGGTCCTGCAATTCCTTTGGACTGCGGACTTTACCGGAAAAGAGCTTCGAGTGGGTCAGTTCACGCTTTAGTTTCTTCTCCTGAACCTGGGCTGCCATGTCCTTCAGGAGAGACTCGGCGGAGTGATCGCTCTCGCGGGCTTCGGTCAGGCGCTCATTTGCCCGGATCACGTCTTCATCCTCGGCGATCATCCGGTCGATTTCTTTTAACCGGGCGTTCATTTTCATTCGCAGGCTGTCTTGCGCCTGGAGGCGGAAAAGAGTGAAGGAAACGTTCATGGCTGCTCCAGATGATGCGATTTGCTGGTATTGTAACATCCAATAGGGACAGATTGGGAAATCTATCTTTTATAACCATTTTGGAGGGAAATGTTGTATCCTTTCGCGCCTAAAATCCGAAACCTCCTGGTTGGAATCAATCGCTTTGTGCCCATAATGTATTAGGTTCCGTTTCACTTTTCGATAGAATTTAGAAAAAGCCATTGATCGAGACCAGAATCAATTAGATGCAGTTGTCCTTGTTCGATTAGACTGTGTATCGCCGGAAATTGATCCTTCCGGGTACTTGCCCTTAAGTTGCCATCGAGGGGACTTGTCATGTTCATTCTCATGGAGAACTTTCATGGCTGTGAGACGGGAGGTGTTTTTTAGCGGTATCATAATTTGCATCTTCACCGGATCGAGTG
>JAGVUP010000050.1 GCA_019136215.1 Chloroflexota bacterium
GTTATACTTATGGGGACTACTTTTGTCATTGGAAGTTCCTTTCTTTTTTCCTCAACTAAATTGTATTGGAACTTCCTCTTTTTCTCTATCCACGGACTTTTGAAACGCATACATGATTGAACAAACGCTTCCGCTTGAATGGGTTTTAAGATACAATTGTTAACGAGTTAAGCTTTATTTTTGACGATGTGGAGGAAATATGGCAGATAAGATTCTGGTTGTGGACGACGAAATCGCGCTGCAGGAGACTTTGTCCTACAATCTAAAGAAAGAAGGATACATTGTTGAAGTGGCTGGCAACGGCATCACCGCCCTGGAACTTTTCAGGTTTTCAAGCCAGATCTGGTCATTTTGGACGTTATGCTTCCAGGAATGGATGGGTTTGAGATTTGCCGGACACTGCGCCAAGAATCCAACACGCCTGTTTTGATGCTGACTGCCAGGGACGACGAAATCGACCGGGTGGTTGGTTTGGAGGTCGGGGCGGATGATTATCTGCCCAAGCCTTTCAGCATGCGCGAACTGATTGCCCGCGTAAAGGCGCTGCTCCGGCGTGTACGCTTGATCCGCGAGGAAGTCGGCACTGCCGCACAAGCCGCGGACCAACCCAAGACGATGGTTTTCGGCAACCTTGAGATTGACCTCAGCCGGCGGGAAGTCCGCCTGGACGGCAAAGTATTGGCATGCAAGCCCAAGGAATTTGAATTACTGACCTTCATGGGGCAGCATAAGGGGCGCGTGCTGACCCGCGAGATGATATTGGAACAGGTATGGGGATGGAGTTTCGTGGGCGATTCGCGCACGGTGGATGTGCATATCCGCTGGCTGCGGGAAAAAATTGAGGCAGTGCCCGAGTTCCCCCAAAGGATCATCACCGTCAGAGGAGCAGGTTACCGCTTTGAAGGATGAGGCGGACGATAAAAATGCGCATCCACACCCGTATTGCCAAACCTTTTATCACGACGCTGGTGCTTGTGCTGGCGGTATGGCTGATCGCCCTGCCCTTGCTTGAAAAAAGCGCCTACCAAAAAGCATCCGCCACCGGCGAGCCGGTGGACCTCTCGCTGGTGCACAATGCAGCGTTCCTCATTTCCCTGACAGGCTTGGTCATTGGGCTATACATCAGCCTGTTGCATACGAGCCGCTACGTGGATGATCTGAAGACGCTGACCAGGGCTGCTGAAGAACTTGGCGAAGGCAAATATCAGGAAATCAACCTGGCGCCCATGCAGAACTCCCTCCTTGAAATACGCGAGCTGCGTGAAGCCCTGCAAAAAACCGCTGAGCAAATTGGCGACCAATTTACGGCTATTTCCAAAGAACGCGCGATGCTCTCGGCAGTCTTGGGTCAGATGACCGATGGGCTCCTCATCGCGGATCAGAACGGCAGAGTGCGGTTACTGAACAGGGCTGCGGAAAAGCTCTTCGCGATTGAAGAAAAAGAAGCGCTGGACCGCTCTATTGTGGAAGTGGTGCGCCATCACCGCCTCGTGGAACTTTGGGAAGACACGCGCAATGGTCCTGCCAAGACGATCACCATGGAAATCGGTTCCATGCACAAATATCTCCAGGTTGTCGGCATTCCCCTCGGAGAAGAACTGACCGGGCGTTCGATGCTGCTATTCCAGGACCTGACCCAGACGCACCGGCTCGAAGTCATCCGCCGCGACTTCGTCTCGAACATCTCGCACGAACTGCGTACGCCCATGGCTGGGCTCAAAGCCCTCAGCGAGACGCTGCTGGACGGCGCTCTGGAAGACCCGACCGTAGCCCGCAGTTTTGTGGTGCGGATGGACAGCGAGGTGGACAACCTCATCCAGATGGTCAACGAACTTTTAGAGCTTTCCCGCATTGAAGCCGGATATCTGATCTTCGATTTTCTGCAGATCGAGCCATGTATGCTGATTCAAAAAGCTGTGGACCGTATGATGCTTCAGGCGGAACGAGCCGGTCTCACACTCAGCTCCAACTGTCCGACTGACCTGCCGTCCGTTTTTGCGGACCCCGAGCGCATCGCGCAGGTATTCATCAACTTGATTCACAATGCCATAAAATTTACTCAAAAAGGCGGGTGGATACAGGTGAGCGCCTATCAGGACGGACAGATGGTAGTTTTTAAGGTCAGCGATAACGGCATCGGCATCGCGAAAAAGGATTTAACGCGCATCTTTGAGCGCTTTTATAAGGCAGACCGGGCAAGGTCCGGCGGGGGCACGGGCTTGGGGCTTTCCATTTGTCGGCATGTCGTGGAAGCCCACGGTGGTAAGATTTGGGCTGAAAGCGTCGAAAATTCTGGTTCGGATTTCTACTTCTCCATTCCGGCGGTGTATCTTGAAAACCATAATTAACCGTTCTTTTACAACTTGCCAACCAGCCCTTAACCAGCACTTCCTGAGAAAACAAAGCACGCGTGGTATAGTAGAATGTACCAAAGGCAATCGCTTCAGGTAAATTTAGAATGGTTGGATGGGTTGAGTTGCTATATAATCTTAGACACTCTAAAATAGCTTTGGAGGCTTTATGTCTCGTTTTACCTTAGATCAGGAAATCAAACTTGTTCAAGACGAAATGCTCTTGCTGGGCAGTTTGGCAGAGCAGGCTATATTAAATTCGGTGGATGCTTTGCGCCGCCGGGATGTTGCTGCGGCGAAAGGCATCAACCTGGAAGACAAGCGCATCAACGATAAGCGTTTCGCGATCGAGAACCACATTCTGATTATTTTTGCCACGCAATCGCCGCTTGCGCACGACCTGCGTGTCTTGGCAGCCATGCTTGAGATCATCACGGAGTTGGAACGCATTGGCGATTACGCCAAGGGCATCTCAAAAGTTGCCATACGCCTGGCGGATGACGATACGCCGATCCCGATCCGGGAAATATCCGCTATGGCAGATAAGGCAACTTCCATGCTCCACCGCGCATTGGGCGCTTTTGTTTCGGAGGATCTTTCGGCGGCTTACGCCATTTCAAAAGAAGATGAAGAGGTGGATGAACAATACCGCACCATCTACCGCAAGGTTGTGCAGAACATGATTAAGAACCCAGAAAAGATCGACCACGCCGATCAGGTGCTTTGGGTCATTCATAATCTCGAACGCACCGCCGATCGGGTAACAAACATCTGTGAACGGATCGTGTTCGTTGTGTCGGGTGAATTGCTCGAGCTCGATAATACAGATGACGAAGACAAGGAAGCATAGAAAATGCTTCTTAAAGTTAAAACGCGCTAACAAGCGCGTTTTAACTTTAACCTGTTATAATTGGATATAAGTATGTAATAAAGGTTTATAGGCAATTAATTAGGTTTTTGGTTTTTAGGTGGATAAAGCGCCAGTGACAAAATGAACAGGAAGACCCTGACGCATGTTATGGCATAGATAGTTAACTTGTCTTTCGATTTCAACCAATCAGGACCGGGCTTGTGTAAGGAGTGCCTTAAGATGAAAAAGATTAATTATGTCCTGATGACCGGCATTATATTGACCATAATGATTGGCTTGGCGAGCTTGGCTAATGCCGTTCGGAATCAACATTCAGATGATGTTGATTTGTACAAAAACGCGATTCCTGGGGAATGGGATGCGATCATTACACAAATCACGGATCCGGCACAGAAAGCAACTGAAGTCACACGGTTGGAACAATTCAGGCAGGCAGCGACCCAATATGCCGCCCAGCCGCTCGCGGAAGATGACTTTACGGGAACCAGGAGCATTGAAGCAATACCGACGCCCGCTGAAGTCGGCTCGCAATTACGGGGTGTGATTGAAGACCTCGGTTTCGACGACCTTCGCAGGGAGCTGAAATCCACTAATGGCTGGGTTGGAGAAATAGACGGTTTGGTCTACTCACTCTCCGCCGGGTATTACCGCGATGATGAAAGCCTTGGCTTGGTCCAATTACGGATCATCACCGAGGAGGAGTACAGTCGGACAACAGTGAATGTCGATTGCCCGCGCAAGAGCGGCGCCCTCCGCGTTGAAGACGTGAAAGGCTCGCGGGTGATCTTACGGGCATCCAATGGAGATTTGTTTTACTTTGATTTGCTCGCGAGACAGTTTGTGGAGAGTTTGGACGTTATCGTCCCGACAGCCACGCCTGTTCCACCGCCACAAAATGAAGAGCCAAACCCCACCCCAACTTGGAATCCATACCCTTGAGCGAACAATTGAGCGAGCAAGGAATATTGGCGAACGGGTCGCGCTCGTAATATCACGCGAACTGCTGGAATTAGATGCTACGAACGATGAATGGAAGGAGGATTAACATCCTTCCCCTCTGAAAACTTGCTGAAAGTGATTTTATATACACAAAATTCCTACAAGTAAACTATAATTTGCTTATCTCTCATTTGAGATAGTAATTTTTGTGCCAGGCTTGAACATGAAGGAGGCATAGCTTGTGTTAAAAAAGAATGATACCCGGGGAAAGTTGATTGTTGTGGAAGGAATTGATGGTTCCGGCAAATCCACGCAAATCGACCTGTTGTACAAGTGGCTTCTGGGCGCGGGCTATTCCGTCTATTTTAGCGAATGGAACAGCTCCGCGTTGGTGAAAAGCACCACCCGTGCCGCGAAGAAGACAAAAACATTCACCCCCACCACTTTCAGCATCTTGCACTGCACTGATTTCGCTGATCGCTGGGAAAACAGCATCTATCCCTTGCTGAAGGCTGGCGTGATTGTTTTGGCTGATCGCTACGCCTTCACGGCGTTCGCGCGTGATGTCGCCAGGGGTGTGGATCCGCAGTGGGTGCGCAGCATGTACTCCTTCGCCATTATGCCGGACGCGGCGCTATATTTTCGCGTGCCGCTGGGTGTTGCCGTGGAGAGGATAACCGGCGCAAGAGCCAGCCTGAAGTATTACGAAGCAGGAATGGACCTGGGGCTCTCTGAGAACATCAATGAGAGTTTTGAGCTGTTCCAGGGAAGGATCCTGAATGAGTATGACAAAATGGTGGATGAGTTTGGTCTGACCATGATCGACGGCACCAAACCGGTGAAGGAACAGCAAAAAAGAGTTCGTTCCATCATTAAAAAGATCCTCGTCGGCTTTGATGGACTGCCCAACCCCAATAGAATGCCCATCTCCGTGACCAATATCCAGGCAGCCAAGGCTAAAAAAGGAGGCTCAAAATGAACAAAGCGACCTTCTATGGGGCAGGCTTTCCCTACCGTGATTTCGGCAAACTCTCCGGCAAGCTTATTGTGCTGGAAGGGACGGATGGCGTTGGGCGCTCCACCCAGGTAAAGATGCTGCGCAGGTGGCTGGAAGATGAAGGCTATGCGGTCTCGGACACTGGTTTGACGCGTTCCGAATTGACCTCGGCGGGGCTTGAAGCCGCGAAAAGCGGACACACGCTCGGTCCGATCACTATGAGCCTCTTCTATGCTGCCGACTTTGCCGACCGCCTGGAAAACCTGATCATCCCCGCTCTGCAGGCTGGTTTTGTAGTGCTTTCAGACCGCTACTTCTACTCGGCTGTTGCACGAGACAGTCTTCGCGGGGTCAACAGGGTCTGGGCAAAAGAACTCTATGGCAT
>JAGVUP010000172.1 GCA_019136215.1 Chloroflexota bacterium
GGAGTGATACCCTGCGGGCATATACCTCATCTGTACAACCCCATCCTTTCAGCACAGGAAGGTGCCTCTAACGAAGAGGACAATTTGGTCCTGCGGCGCGATTGGGGACGGCAAGGTCTGATATTTTGAACCTTTTTGACCGTCCTCAACCCGCCGAATGAAGGTTACGGTTATGGTGAATTGGAAGCGGATGGAGCGATACCCTGCGGGCACATGCCCCATCCGTACGGCGGGGGTATGTGCCCGCGGAGCAGGGCATTTCCCCGCAGCTTGCTATGTAACGAACCTCAAAATCCGTCCCGTACAAGGGTGAGAGCCCCAAATGCCTCGTAGCTTGCTGTGAGGATAGGGATTGAAAGGATTTTGATTTTACTTTGCCTCCTGAAAGTGGAAAATGGGGTTAATTTGAGCTCTTTTCGAAATATACTCAGAGAATCAGAGAAACAACCTTAGATCATTCACCCTTTTTTCACTAAAATCCGCTATAGTATAGAAAGTGAGTGAGGTGATCATGGCAGATAGGTTCAGCAACCTTTCAGTGTTTTCGACAACTGTGTTCTTCCTGGTGTTCATTTGTCTTTTAGGGATTTTACTGCCGATGGCTGTATATCGCGGGAGGGATGAAGAAAGGTATTCTGTCCTAAACCATTACATTTCTGAGCTTGGCGAACGCGGTGTTTCGCGTTGGGCTTGGATCTTCAACCTGTGCATGATCATCAGTGGTTTGGGCGTTGTGTTTGCCACGATCTCACTAGGGCTAGGTCTGCCTGGCTTCTGGGCTAAGTTGGGTTCTCTCTTTGGGGTCGTGACTGGGCTCGGACTAATGATGGTGGGAGTCTTTCCAATGGATAACATCAAGCCACATGCGACAGCCGCCGTCACTTTCTTTCGTGGCGGGTTACTGATGGTGTTGGCGTTTTCCCTCGCGATTCTTTTCCCTGCAAATGATGAATTCATAATTTCCCGTATCTATGGATTGGTTGGACTGGTCCCAATTGTGGCTTTCACAACCTTTCTGATTCTCTTGTGGGGTGTGCGTGATAGCGTTGACCATGCCCTGTCTGTTGAGGGAATCCAACGCCCACGAATCTCAAAGTTTGCGGTTTCTGAATGGGCAGTGTTTTTCTCGATCATCCTTTGGGTGTTAGTTTTAAGCCTGGCAGTCGGTTGAGCATTAACCAAAGGTTCCGTATTACTTTTCGATAGGCAGTCGAAAAAGCTATCGCTCGAGAGCATGTCATTAACTTTGCCTTTATGTAATTTTTCTTAAAGGATCCGAGCTGTGTTACGAATAAAACCTGGTTACACATCCGGGCAATCGCGTCTTATTTGTTTCCGGTCATAGGTCTTGGAAATGCTGTGGTGGGGATTGCCTATTCATAAAATTGAAAAAGTAACAACCAAAGAGTGCTTTTTACGGCACCCTTTGGTTTAATCTTGGCACGTTATTTGTTATCTTTGAATCATCGGTAATGCTACTGGAAAGAGGGGAGGATTTTTATAGCCCATACTGACGCCGCAAAATTCACGTGTACTCTCGCCTTCCGGCAGCCTGAATTCAAGCCAATAAATCCAAGAAGCGGTATCAAAAGTAAGGTCGAAAATATCGTATGCGTTGGACCTTCCTCCTTCACCTGCATCATTTATCTGATAGGATATTACTTCTTCTGTGAATAAGGACAAAAAATGCCTTCTCCATAATGACACATAGATAGGAGCGCTCGGATTAGAAACAACATTTTTGTAAGTAAAAAAAATACGAGCACCCTTCACTCCGTCCGGCACATTCACAGGGATTGAAAATGTTTTACTTTCAGGTCCGTCATAATCACTCCCCAGGCAACCATAGATGCCATTATAATATGTCACATGGGAATCATGCGGGACAAAATTAATGCCGACAGCGTTGAAAAAGCCATTTTCATTTGCGTTGATCTGATTATCAGCATCTGGTCTTAAAGGGTCTTCCCCCGCCTCAGAAACCGGGTCTTTCTGCGTTTGCATCTCAGCTTGCGCGGCTTGGGGGGTGTAACTCGTAATCGCGACTAAGGCGATCAAGATCAGACTAATAAATAAAAAGAATTTGTTTTTCATTTTTCTCCTTGTTAAATGAACGATTCTAAATGTGAATGAACTGCCGGGTCCTGAAGGCAGGGTTTGCTATGCGCGAGCAATCTAAACAAACTAAGGTAAATCCTGACCAAGCAGCGGTTAATGAGGCAAAAAAATGCTCAAATCTGCTCGATGTTTTATTACAAAATTATAATTACGGCATATGATTAACGTCAAGTCCGTGTTTACAAGGCAATTGCATCTTTTTTTCACATAACAAGGGGCTCATCCCTCCCACCTTGGAGGGTGATCAACAGGGAGCAGCTTGCTTCAGCCCACCCACTAAAACAAGTCGCTTAGGCTTGATAGCGCCTTCCGATTGGATCGATCTTCTGCAGCCTCGTCCCATGAACGGAATGCCCGCCAGCCGAACCCTCATTGCAGAGATAAAATTGCCCTTTTGCGGGTTTTCCGTTTCTATCCATAAATCCGCCTCAATTGAAGTATCTGGGTTTCGACAGCCGCAATTCTTTTCCAATAGCGCTTTCAGAGACTCAAGCGATATCAGTGCATCTGGCGGCGCGGTCAGGCATCGGTTGGTATTGAATTAAGATCTGAATGGAACGGGTTGGGCAATTTCTTCCTTGTTTTCATTGAATCGAATCATCGCTTGAGGGACAGCATAAGTTTCGGGGGGGGACATGGTTGAGCTCATTGGCGTCTACCGCGATGATCTTCTCAGGCTCAAATTGACCAAACCATTGCATTTCAAGCCAGAGATTAAAGCCACTTGGAATTTCCTCGCGATATTTCAGTTCCGGATTCACCTGCCAGACTTCAAATCCTGGGCAATTGAACGGACTCCCAACGACGTATATTTCGTCTAAATCTTATCTTCGGCTGCTCGTCACTCTCTCGGGAATAGCTTCCAAAACGGACCAGCAATTCTCAGTATGAATGATACAAGCAGCAGCTACCGCCGCTGCTTGTATATTCCGAACGAAACCCTGACGAAGGTTTCTTTTTTTTATGGACACCCGCTTTTTTTCAGCTATGTAAAAGTCAGCTTATTTGCTTAAGAGCTGAACAGCCTCCCTGAGAGCTTCAGCTTTATCGGTCTTTTCCCAGCTCAAATCGAGATCGTCGCGCCCAAAATGCCCGTAGGCAGCCAGTTTCCGGTAGATCGGGCGCAGCAGGTCCAAGTCGTGGATGATCGCGCGCGGACGCAGATCAAACACTTTGGCGATCGCTTCGGCAATGACCCCGTCTTCCACTGTGCCTGTCCCGAAGGTTTCCACGTTAATGCTGAGGGGATCCGGAACGCCAATGGCATACGCCACCTGCACCTCGCAGCGTCCCGCCAAACCAGCAGCCACCACGTTTTTCGCTACCCAACGGGCAGCGTAAGCCGCGGAGCGATCGACCTTTGTCGGATCTTTCCCGCTGAACGCGCCGCCGCCATGGCGCCCCATACCGCCGTAGGTGTCCACGATGATCTTCCGCCCGGTCAGACCGGCATCGCCCATCGGACCGCCGATCACGAAGCGCCCGGTTGGGTTGACATAGATCTTGGTGTTCTCATCCAGGAGCTCGGCAGGGATGACAGCCTTGATAACATGTTCGCGGACATCCGCCTCGATCCGTTCGTGGCTGACCTCTTCATGATCCAGTTTGTCAGCGTGCTGACTGCTGATGACGATGGTGTGGATTCGGGCAGGTTTGCCGTAGTGATATTCCACGGTCACCTGGCTCTTGCCATCGGGGTACATCCAGGGCAGTGTGCCGTCTTTTCGGACTTCCGCCATACGGCGGGTCAGTTTGTGGGCGTAGTAAATCGGCATCGGCATCAGGGTTTGGGTCTCATTACAAGCAAATCCGAACATCATGCCCTGATCGCCGGCGCCGCCAGCCTGGATGAAAGCTTCGTTGTATTCATCCGCTTCTTTCACGCCGTTCTGATCGACCCCGCGCGAAATATCCGGGCTCTGATTGGCTAAGGCAACCAGCACGCCGCAGGTGGAACCGTCGAAGCCTTTTTTGGCGCGGTCGTAGCCGATACCGTTGACCACTTCGCGCACGAGGGAATCGATGTCTACGTAGGTCTTGGTGGTCACTTCACCGCTGATCAAAACAAAGCCGGTCTTGATCGAAGTCTCGCAGGCGACCCGGCTCGACTTATCTTTGTCGATCATGGCGTCCAGGATCGCGTCGCTGATTTGGTCGCAAATCTTATCGGGATGACCTTCAGTGACCGATTCGGAAGTGAACAGGAATTTAGGTGATTTCATAAAAGTTGTTGTCATTGTGTAAGCCTCCTCAGGTTACGATAATAAAATGCCCCTGCAAGTGAGGGGCATTCCGCTTGGTTTGCTTCAGCCTCTCATCTTCCAGATCTTCTGCCGGAATTGGCACCATACACTGGGTTGGTTGCCGAGGTTTCATAGGGCCGGTCCCTCCACCTCTCTGGATAAGAGCGCCGCAAGGGCTATGTAATTATGGTGTGTTATACCACACGCTTTGCCAGCAGGCAAGGACGATATCCAGTCACGCGTTCGCTGTCTTTTGAAACGCACACCTGTATCGCAGAATCTGTCTCACAGACAGGGCTAAAATCCTTTCTCCGCGGTTCGGTCTCCGCGGTTCAGTCTCCGCGGTTCGGTCTCCGCGGTTCGGTCTTGACAGCCTCACTGGTCGCGGTTAGAATGACTATTCGTTGCCGAGTTAGCTCAGTTGGTAGAGCATTCGACTGAAAATTGAAGGGTCCACAGTTCAAGTCTGTGACTCGGCACACAAAATAACCGCTTGTTCCGACAGGCGGTTTTTTGTTCCTCCAAACGCGGGAGCAGTGAGCCTACGATTCCTCTGTCTCTTCCGTGTCTCCGTCAAAGGCGAAATCTTCGTCATTCCAACTGAGCATTCCCGCGTCGTCCATTTCCTCATCAAAGTCCTCTCCCAGCAATGCGATATCGAGGGTGTCATTGAGATCTTCGAGCGACGCGGCAATTTGCTCCAGGGTTTGGCGCAGCAGAGTCAGTTCCTTCAGTAGCTCTTCGTTGAATTCCATGGCAGTCTCCTTCTGCTTAACTATAACAGGGACTCCCTGAAATGAGGCTGTTTTGCGCATCCGCGCGTTTCGCACAAAGGCTATAATTGATATAACGAAGCGCAGGAGAGTGCATGATGAAAGTTGGATTGATTACAGCCGGCAGCGACAGTCCGGGCGTGAACGCCGCGATCCGCGGCTTTGGCAAAGCAGTCGCGAACAAGCACAATATGGAGGTTCTCGGTTTTCGCGATGGATACCTCGGCTTGGTGGAAGACCGTAAGGTGAATCTGCTCGAAGGCACAATGCTTTCAGGCATTCTGACCGAGGGCGGTACCATCCTGGGCACCAGCCGCCACGTGCCCGAATGCATGCCCAGCCCGGAAGGCGCCACAGACCGCACGCAAGAAGCTATCGACACCTACCGCCGTAATGAATTGGATCACGCTGCCGAAATCCTGCGAAAATGACGTTCCGTTGACAGATAAATCGATCGGTTTTGATACCGCCCGTGAGATTGCCACCCAGGCGATCGACCGCCTGCACACCAACGCGAACGCTACTCACCGCATCATGTTGGTGGAGCTGCTTGGCAACTATTCCGGTTGGCTGACGATGGGGGCGGGCTTGGCGGCTGGCGCGGACGTGATTCTCATCCCCGAAATCCCCTATGAGTTCGATGTGGTGATCGAGGCGATCCAGCGCCGCAAGAAAGCGGGGCGCAACTTCTCCCTGGTGGCGGTCGCCGAAAAAGCGAAGTCGAAGGAACTGGTGGACTTCATGGCGCTGGCTGCCAGCCGGCGCGCTGCCAATGCCGAGGAGCAGGTTCGGGCTTACGAAGAAATCGAAAAAAACTACTCT
>JAGVUP010000220.1 GCA_019136215.1 Chloroflexota bacterium
TTGACTTTCACGTTCTGATAGTGCGTGCGGTCCATCATGAAGGTGTAGATGAGCGTGAAAATCACCGAATAGACCATAATGAGAGGAGGGTTGGCAAAAAGGGCGTAACCGTACACGATCAGGCTGATGATCAGACTCACTCTGCCGACACTAAAGCGGTTGTGCTTCAGGCTGATGTAGACCGCCAGGATGTCTACCCCGCCCGAAGACCCTCCTGCCCGCAGGCACAAACCCGCGCCAAAGCCTGCCAGGGAGCCCCCCACCAAACACACTGTCAGCAGGTTATCCATCTCCGGGATGATCAGCCGCACCGGAATGAGCGACATCGCGATGGTCATCGAAATGATCGAGACGATCGTCTTGAACATGAATTTGCGGTTGACACTTTTGTAAGAAATCAAAAGAAGCGGCAGGTTGATGCTCAAGAGGATCGCGCCAGTGACAGAACCCAGCCCGGGGATGTACTTTTGAAGCACTTCAAGGATAATTTTGGCGATGCCGGTAAGGTTGCCGATATACAATCCGGAAGGGATCAGGAGCATGTTGAAGGTGAACGCGTAGAGCAGGCTCCCAAAAATAACCAGGCAGTAGTCCCAAAATTCATCCTTAAAGCTGGGACTTTTCAGGGTTTGCTTCCAGGGCTTACCTGGCGTTTTCGCGGGTCTTTGCGGGCGGCTTTTGGTTTTTGACTTGCGGCTGGAGATGAAAAATTCTGCCGGCACGAAGTTGCGGTCGCTCAATAATTGTTGTTGTGCGAACTGAATCATACCCGCCAATCTTACTCGAGAACTACCTCTTTGGGCAAGTCCAGATCGATGGGTACATCGATGGGTACAGGGTACGTTACTCGTAATCCTTTCCTAACATTTTTTTTGCTTCTTTACACCATTTCAAATATGCATTATAGGTTTGTATTCCAAATTTAACCGTAAGGAGATAATATTTATGTGTCTTATCACTGTCAATATGTTTTTCAAGATTTTGCTGCGAACCTAAAAGGTAAGGCAGTTCTTTTTCAATTTTTTCTTGAAATGCTTCAATGTGTGAGATTGCCTGTAACTCACCTGCTTCATTACCAAAAAAGAGTTTGAGCAATGTCTCATATCGAAGTTCATCTTTTTCCGCTGGTAATCTAAGCCATTCCGCCAAGTAAGTTCGCCCATCATCGGTTATGTTATATATAAATTTCTTGCGCTTACTTTTTGTGTCAATTCTTTTGGTTGCTAATCCCCGGGTGACCAAATCACCCAAAGTAGGGTATATGCTGCCATAACTGGCACCCCAAAAATACTTTAGTGCCGTGTCGATCCGCTTTTTTATTTCATATCCTGTCAGTTCTTCATGACTGAGCAGACCCAAAATTACACAATCCAGTTTCTTCTCTGTTGCCACTATTTTTTACCTTTTTCTGGCACCACTTTGTAAGAAAAGATCTTGCGTGGGCAGCTATCCACACAAGCACCACATTGGATACATTCTAAATCTTCTATTTGATTGTTATTAATCATTCCGCTGACATTTAGTCCCATTGGACAGTTATTGCTGCATTTTTCACAGGAAACGCAAGTACTCCCATTGTTGATTTGGATATGCAGACCCGGTAAATGTAAAAACCTGCGAATCTTTGTACCAAGAACCATAAAGGGAGCCATCCAACAAAAATAGTGACAAAAAATACGTTTCCCAAATAAGATGGACGGTATAAAAATTAAAAATACAATTCCATAGTAAATAATGTAACTCTGAATAGAAGAAACGGAAATTCCATTTTCTGTATTAAACCAAAAATCAATTTTGACAATTTTTCCGCTGTTAAAATAACATAAAACAACCATCAACACCCAAAAAGCCCATATTACGTACTTTATATTATTTTTCCAACCCTGTTTTGGCTTATTACTGTTAATTGTAAAAGCACATTCTTGTAACCCTCCAGCTGGACAAACATATGCGCAAAAAAGCCTTCCAAACGGAATTGCCAATAGAAACATCGATACAAAAACAATGAAACTTCCATTAATTATTCCGCTTAACCCTGCATCAATGATTAAAGCAGGGCTAAAGTAATAGAGAGTGACAGGAAAAAACAATAATGATACTGTCAACAATAACTTTCTAATCTTTTGTCGTTTCATACGAGGTTCCTTATATATCAGTCTGATATGTTTATCATATATCTGGCTGATATATTTGTCAAGGTCGTTCTATTTACGATGACAAAATTTGGCACGCTATAAAACCAGCTCTATTACTGTCAATACAATGTGTGTATCCTATTCGCGGCGCACAGGTAAACCTTAATGGGAAGGCGCGGAGACCTGCCTCTTGACAAATCCCAAGGTGTGGGCGCGGTATACCGACCCCCTACCAAACCCAAGCGCGGTTCATCCGTTCTGTCTCAATGTCATTCAATCAGCGGGAGCGATGCCCTGTTCAGTCCTTGGCGGGATAACCGGTGATATCCTGAATCTCCTTGTATAAAGGCGCGAGCCGGTCGTACATCTTCAGGTAGACCCGCCTGTAGAGATCATCATAGAGCTTATGGTTCTCCAGATTTGGTTCAAAGGTACGGCTGATTCGGGTCATATCCGCCACCGCGCTTTCAAAGGAAGCTTTCAGTTTCAATCCGACAGCCAGGTCGATCGCCGCGCCCAGCCCGCTGGCTTCATAGACATGCGGACGGCTGACCGGCATTCCGAAGATGTCGGCGGTCAGTTGGGCAGCCGCGTCACTCTGCGAACCCCCACCGGCTACGCGCACCTCAGTGATCGGCACACCGCTGCGTTTGCTCGTGCGTTCGGCGCCTTCCCGCAGGGCGTAAGCCAGTCCTTCCAGCATCGCGCGGTAAATATGCGCGCGAGTGTGCACCCCGCCAAAGCCGATCATTGCCCCTTTCGCGTCGGGTCCGGGCGACTTCAAACCCGGCGCCCAATATGGCTGCAGCGTCAGCCCCATAGACCCGGCTGGCACAGAATTGACCAGGTCGTCGAAGAGCTCTTCCGGAGCCACGCCCCGTTCCTTTGCCAGACGCTGTTCGTTATGCCCAAACTCCCGCAGGAACCAGGAAACCATCCAGTATCCGCGGAAAAGCTGGATCTCGAGAGAGTAGGAACCAGGCACCGCCGCCGGATAGGGCGGGATCAGAGGAATGACCTCTATGTAGCGTTGGTGGATGGTGTTGATCGTGGCTGCTGTGCCGTAGGAGAGGCAGCAGGTATTGGAAGCCAGCGTTCCGGATCCGAGCACCTCGCATGCCTTATCAGCCGCGGCGGCGATCAGCGGTAAACCGGCTGGGATGCCGGTTTCTTCCGAAGCCCGCGGCGTGACCTCCCCGAGCAGGGCAGTCGGAGGCACCAGATCCACGAGCATCTCAGGCTCCATCGGCACCGCTTTCCATTTCCAATCCAGTTTGCCAGCCCAGGCGTGTTTTTTATAGTCGAAGGGCAGATGAGCCACCTGGCAGGCAGTTGAATCCCTGTATTGTCCGGTCATACGGTAGGTCAGATAGCCCGAAAGCAGCATGATTTTGGCGGTTTTGTTCCAGATTTCCGGTTGGTACGTGCGGACCCAATTGGTCTTGGCTTCCGCTTGCAGGTAGCGGATGGTGCCCATCATGCCCGAAAGGGCAAAGAGCAAGCCCCAAACCCCGCCCACGTTTGGCAAGCCGGAAGTGCGGCGCTGGTCGGACCAGTGGATGGCGGGGCGCAGAGGGCTGCCCTGGCGGTCGAGGTTGATCAACACATTGCGCTGGGTCGTGATCGCCACTCCGGCAATCTGGTCTTTTTCCACACCTGGGGTCGCCCAGAGCCGCTGGCATGCCTGGCAGAGGCTTTCCCAAAACCGTTGGGGGTCCAGTTCCGCCCAGCCCGGTTTTGGCGCGTTATAAACCGGCAGAGGAATCTTCGTCTTGAAGAGCAGGTTGCCCTGCAAGTCAAAGATCAACGCGCGGGTTGACTGGGTCCCAACATCAATTGCCAGCAGCAGCTCTTTTGCCATTTACACCTCCAAATCTTTGCCCCAGCGTTTTTCCTTCTGAGCCGGGCTCATATCCAACCCAAGTGTACCACCGGGATTCATTATGTTGTGCGGATCAAAGTGCTGCTTGAGCAGACGGATGACGTCCATCTGGCTACTGCCGATCTGGTCCTCAAGCCAGGGCGCGGTCGCCTTGCCGACACCGTGATGGTGGCTTATGGAAGCCCCGGATTTTGAAATAGCTTCCAGAATCCCGTACTGCAAGTCAAGATAGTCCCGAATGGTGTCAATTTTGGCTATAAAAATGAAGTAGAGGTTCGCGCCCTGAGGGTAGGAGTGGGAAATATGGGTCATGCAGATTGTGTTGGGTCTGGATTTGACGAAAGCCCGGACCTGCTCGTGGACCCGCGGCATTTGCGACCAGGTCACGCCGCATTCCAGGGTGTCGATCAGCACGCCGTAATCCTGCAAATCCTCCCGCAGATAGGGGTCGGTGAAGCGTCCCTTCTCCCAGGTTTTGGTTACGCCGGCAAAACTCAGCTCAAAAGCGCCGTATTTGCGAAAAATCTTGCGCATTTTACGGTCCATGTTGCGGCAGAAGTCCTTCTCGCCGTCGGTGAAGCCGAGCATCAGGCACTTTTGCATGGGTTTGAAACCCAACTTTTGCAGGAGGGTATCGGCAATTGTGCCTTCGATGTGATACAGCTTCATCATGATATCCGTCTCTTCGGGATCCGAAATGCGGAAAACCGAAGGGAAGCCAAATTCACCCTGCATCACTTCTCTGCTGGCAGCCTGGGCGTCTTCCCAGTTGCGGAACATATAGCTGAACCGTTTGCGGTTTTCGGGCTGCCAACGGCAGAGGCGCAGGGTGACTTTTGTCAGGATGCCAAAGCTGCCTTCGCCGCCCATCATGACCTGGTCAAAATCCGGTCCGGTCGCAGCCCTTGGATGGGGATGGGTTTTGAAGATGCCGCGCGGGGTCACATATTCTTGATCTATGACGATATCCTCAATTTTCCCGTAATAGGTGGAGTTTTGCCCCGCTCCGCGGGTGACCACCCAACCGCCAACGCTGGAATACTCAAAGGACTGCGGGAAGTGCCCGACGGTATAGTTGCGTTTGGCGCCCAGCTTTTCAACCGCATTTTGCAGCAGGTTTTCAAGCTGAGTCCCCCACATGCCCGCTTCGACAGTCACGGTCTGATCAATTTCGTTCAAGTTGACCAAGCGGTTCATGTGCACGGACATATCCAGGCAAATGCCGCCCTTGGTCGCCTCATAGCCGCGGGTGACTGTTGAACCGCCGCCGAAAACGTAGATCGGAAGACGGCGTTTGTCCGCGTAGGCGACAATCGCTTCGATTTCTTCCTGCGACCTCGGCGCGACCACTACATCCGCCACGTTCTCAATGATTTTTCGCCGTAACCGCAGCGCGTCAATCATGCCCTGTCCATAAGAGCGTTTGATGCGGGTGTAGGAATCGGTTTTCAGGTTCTCTTCTCCGCAGGTTCTCGCCAGAAAAGCCAAATGCTCCGCGGCTAAGTTAACCGGCACATTATCCGGAACCTGCTCAAGCCCAAGCTGACCGGGCTTTGAGAGGGTCTCTTTGCTCAATCCGAAGCGGTCCATAATCAGTTTGGTCAGCCCGCTGTTGGGATGCTTGGTAGCGGCTGGATCGCCCCATTTAAAAATGGATCTCCAACTGCCCGCGGGAGCGGGATCTTCGTACCAGGCGGGAATGAATTGTTCTTTTTTTGCCATCATTTCACCTCATTCAAATAGCTTTCAGGGTTTGGGCTGTACGCCTCCCTGTAAATTTGCTGGTAGCGAGCGATTTCCTGCTGCCACTCCTTTTCCGTCCAGTGCAGTTCGCTCTGGGTCAGCTCCCTTACTTTCTCCATCACGTCCATGCCCCCATTCGGCAAGAGCATGCCAAGGCGGGTGCGGCGCAGCATTAGGTCGTCGAGGTGCTCCACCATGCCAAAGCGGGCGTTGAATTTCAACTCCGCCCAAAAAGTGTCGAGATTTTCCACTCGCGTGAGTTCTTTGGGTTGCGCCATTGCCAGCAGATCCGGCAGGGCGCTGCCGTACCTGCCCGCGAGATAGCCAAAACCTTCCGCGTTCAGCCCGTAGCCCGGCTGATAGGCTGGGATTGGGTCGAACCAGTGGTCGATCGGTTTCAATGCTTTGCCAATCATCGGCAGCGCTGCCCTCAGGGCATCCTCCGCCATGGGCTCAAAAATTGTCAGCTTGCCGCCGGTGATGGTCACCAATCCCTCTTCTTCCAGGACGAGATGAGCGCGGGATTCTGCCGACGGGTTGTTGGCATCCCCCCTGACGATTGGGCGCAGTCCCGCGAAGGACGAGATGACCGCGCTTTCTGTAAGCCCGGCATCCGGGAAGATCGTGTTGACCGCCTCGAGTATGTAGGCGATTTCTTCGTTCGTGCAAAAAGGCTCCCGAATGAGAGGGAAGGGATGGTCGAGATCGGTCGTGCCGAAGATAGTGCGTCCTTCCCAGGGGATCGCGAACATCGCCCGACCGTCTTTGGGATGCGTGAGGGTCACGGCATGCGGGATTGGCAGGTCCTCGAAGCGGAAAACGAGGTGGGAGCCGCGCAGGGGTCTCACCCGCCCCTGCCGACCGAGCTGCGCGCGCAGTTCGTCGGTCCAGGGTCCGGTGGCGTTGATGACCGCTCTGGCTTTAAGCTCCAGCGAGCCCAGGCAAGCCCGGGATCGGTCCTCCACTGCCACGCCGCAGACGCGGGCATCGGCGGCTCGGAGCAGCCGTACTACTTTCGCGTAGTTCAGGGCAACCCCGCCCCGTGCCTGAGCTTCCTGGATCAGGCGCAAAACCATTCGGCTGTCATCCAGGCGCGCGTCGTGGTAAAGAAAAGCGCCCTTCATCCATTCTGGTTTGAGCTGTGGGATCATCTTTTGTAGTTGGCTGCGCGTGAGGTGGCAGTGTTTGCGTTTGAGCGCCATCAGGTCGTATATAACCACGCCAGCCCACAACATGCGCTTTTGCTTGGGATCCGCGCCGTACGGCAATACAAAACCAAGCGGGCTCACCAGGCGCTCTGCCTGCTTCAACAGGGCTTCACGCTGGCGTACCGACTCAAAGGTAACGTCATACTGCTTGCTGCGCAGGTACCGAAATCCACCATGCACCAGCTTGGAGGATTTTGATGAGGTCCCGGAAGAAAAATCTGCGGCTTCCAGCAGCAGCGTCTTCAAGCCACCACAAACCGCCCGTTTAAAAATGCCGGCGCCGGTAATACCGCCGCCAATGATAATGAGATCCCATTCCTGGTTCAGGTCTGACCAAATTTGCTGACGAGATTGAAGTTGATTCATGACTCTCCTATGGATTTAGAGTTCTTTGCCAATAAATCAGGCTGTTTTGCATGACTTGCCGCGTTCGCTCCTCCGCGCTGGCGCCGTCCTTTTGGCGGGCGTCCTGCAGCAGCCCCTGGTAATACGCGCGCGAATACTCCCGCGCTTCAGGTGAGGCAAAATATCTCAAGCCTGCCTGGTAAGAAAGCTTCCGAAAACCGTTGTAAATCAGGGTAAAAATCGGGTTTCCCGATTGCAGCGTCAGGCGGTGGTGCAGTTCTTGGTCCGCCTGGGCATAGGCTTCAGGCGTCCCGTGCAGATTGACGCAGGCTTCGAGAAAGGCGATGAGGGCTTCGTCCGCGCGTGAGACTGCCAGGCTGGCATACGCCGGCGCAAGGGAAGAACGCACCTCAAGCAGATTTGTGATGAACTCGTAAGTCAGTGATTCGGGCTGCTGAGCGAGCGCGTTGAGCATGACCAGATTGCCGTCCTTCCAGAAATCGCTAACGAGGGTGGACTTGCCCTGCTGGATTCGGATCCAGCCGTCGCGCGCCAGGCGCTGCAGCGCCTCACGCAGGGTTGGGCGCGTGATCCCGAGGGCTTGCGCTAGCTCGCGCTCAGGGGGCAATGCGCTGCCGATGGGAAAACTGCCGTCCAGGATGGCAGAAAGGAGTTGTTTCTCAGCCAGGTCAGTTGGTTTTTGGGGAGTGACCCATACAGGTATTGTTGACAAGAGCGCCTCCGGCGGTAAGTGGTTAGAGGTCTTACCAGTTAGGGATATTCTATATCACAACGCGCGATTTGTAAAGAGAAAACGGCAAAAGACGAGTAGGTGGGATCATCTTCTGTAGTCAGGCTTACGTATCAACCCCTTAAATGAACCATCAATTGGTAGCGCGCAGACCAGCGACGATCTAACTGTCTGCCATGGCTAAGATTGCGACACCGCCCAACCCAATTCGCCAAAACAGCTATAATAGGGCACATGAAAATCATCAAAATACTGGCGTTGGTCTGCTTTTGTCTGCTGCTCACCCTGCCCACTACCCTTTCGCTCGCGCAGGAACCCGCCCCCAACATCTACGAAATCCTGACCTCCACGCCGCAGCCCGATGGCTCCATCTATCACATTGTGCAACCCGGCGAGAGCCTTTGGGCGATTTCCGTCGCTTACGGCATCCCCGGCAGCGAGATCATGGTGCTTAACGGCAATAGCCCCGAGGCGGACGAGGTCTACATCAACCAGGTGCTGCTCATCCGCCGGGCAAACACCCCGACCCCGACCAGCAACGCCTCCCCAACCCCCATCCCCACCACTCCGCAGCCGACCGTGTTCGTCCCAAGTCGAACGCCCATCCCGACCAAAACGCCCCTCCCAACCGCCACCCCGACCCTGCCGCCTTCCACCGCGCAGGTCCTCTTTGGCGACAGCAAAAAGGTCGGGTGGACGATGGTCGCATGCAGTGGTGTCGGGCTGCTTTTGCTGCTTGTGTTTGGCTTTCTGAAGAAATCCCGCTAAACTCCGAGGCATGTCCAGAGATCAGCGCATCGTCATCCTGGCGGATACTCACACAGGCGACCGCACGCCTGTGCTGGATGCCGCCCTTCTCCGGGCGGTCGAAGCCGAGCAACCGGACCGCATCTTCCACGCCGGCGATGTCTGCAAACCTGAGGTCATCGAGCGGCTTTCGCAAATCGCGCCGACCAACGCGGTGCAGGGCAACCGCGACTGGTTTATGCGCTACCATCTGCCGATGGAATGCCTATGCGAAATAAACGGTGTGAGAATCACCCTCGCGCATGGGCACATGAGCATTTGGGAGTGGTTCCTCAATTACGTTTTCCTCTTTTTGTTCGGAACAATGAGCGGACACCGCCATTTTCAGAAGAAACTCGCCAAAAAATATCCCCAGTCGGACCTCATCATCTACGGGCATATCCACCGCCGCCAGGATGAGGTCATGGACGGCATCCGCTTTATCAACCCAGGCGTCAGCTACCCCGAAAGGCGCAACCAGTTCAAATCGCAATACGCGGTGCTGACGGTCACTGCAGCGGGCGAAGTTCTGGTAGCCTTCAAATCTGTTCCGCCAGACCCGCCAGCGCCGGTATAATTGAAACATGCCCGGCGAAATTCTAAGCTCTCCTAAAAACCCAAACCTCCAGTTGGCACGCAGTCTGCTCGAACAGACGAAAGCCCGCCGAAAGCAGAATGCCTTCGTCGCGGAAGGCGCGCGCTTGCTCGAGGATGGGCTGGCATCGGCGGCGCCTCTGCGTTTTGTGCTCTATAAGACCAGCCTGACACCCCGGGCAAGGCAAGTGCTCTCACAATTGCGCCCCGATCAAAAAGCCTTCGAAGTCGAAGACCGGCTTTTTGACAGCCTGAGCGATACGGAGTCTTCTCAGGGCATCCTCGCTGTGTTTGACATTCCTGAGCCCTCCTACCCCGCCAATCCCGGCTTCGTGGTGATTCTGGACCAACTGCGCGACCCGGGCAACCTGGGCGCCATCCTGCGGTCGGCAGAAGCCGCGGGCGTCGAGGCGATCTGTCTGCCCCCGGGCACGGCAGACCCCTGGGCGCCGAAGGTCGTGCGCTCCGGGATGGGCGCGCATTTCAGACTGCCGCTGCTGCAGTGGCATTGGGAAGCTATCGCAGCCTTCGTGACGGGTTTGCGTGTTTATCACGCGGATATGGACGGTCAGGAAAGCCTCTGGCAGGCAAACTTCCGCGAGCCGACAGCTCTGCTGATCGGCGGAGAAGCGAAGGGCATCAGCCCGGAGGGACGCGCGCTGGCAACCCATAGTGTGCGCATTCCGATGGCGGGCGGAACAGAATCGCTCAACGCGGCGGTTTCCGCCAGCGTGTTGATGTTTGAGGTGCTGCGCCAGCGCGGTCGGGAAGTCTGACCATGAAAATCCGTTTGGTCAAGGTCTTTTGCGAACCGGGCTAGCCTGTCAGCCGTGTGATGCCCTCACCGTCGCAAAGGCTTTCGGAATTTTCGGGCTTGATGACCGGTTGTGAGAAGATAATGCTGCCCGCGAGGAACCTCTAAGGCTGGATTTCACGCACTTGCTTGTAATTGACAATGATCAGGTTGCTGTCGCAGTTGCCTGTGACGTTCAAGTACGTTAGAGCGGATAATGCCACTCCGTTTTCATCGAACAATTGGATCGTGATGCCGCTTTCACGGATGCGCAGGTTCTCGATCACAAAGCCAAAACCTGACTGCCCGAAGACTGTCACACTCCCTGAAACGCTCGCGAAATCGACCAAACTGCCCCCATACGTGCCGCCAAGCTTCACTGTCAGGTTGTGGACCGGCGACTCACGCAGATCCAGGATCTCGCCGCCGATGATGAGATACTCCTCACATTCATACTGCGGGAAGAGCATCGCGTTGGGGTAGCCTTTTGGGGTTCCTTTAATGACGAAGGGCATCGGCTTCTCGGTCGGGGTAGGCGTGAAGGTCAGGGTGGGCTCGGGAGTGCTTGTGGCAGTAGGCACCGCTGTATTACTTGGGAAAACGGTAAGCTGTTTTGTGGGTGTATCTTGGGTAATGTCCGTTGGCGCGGCAGTTTGCCCTGCCGGGGGATTGCTTGGGGCAGGTTTTGGCGCCAGCGGATTGGGCAAAACCTTAAGCATCATCAGCAGCGCGACCAGCACCAGGATCAAGAGCAGAACGCCCACGCCAATGCTACTGCAGCCGGTCTGCTTGGGAGGCTGATCCTTGGGCACTGCCATAGGGCGTGCGCTTGGGTTGTATCGGCGGGAGGTCGGTCGCTTGTTCACGGGATTTGGAGGATGATCTGTGAATTGGCGATCGCGTTGCTGAGCCAATCTCGGAGGGCTTTGGTCTGCAGCGCGATCCGCGCGTCGGTCGTGAGAGGATGGGCATCCTCGTGGGCTTGCACCTCGATGATGTGGTAGCCTATCTCAGTTTGGATGATCTCAGAGCGGGCGCCAACTTCGAGGTTAAAAGCGGCTTCTTCCACTTCCGGATATAGCAGATACCCGCGCGGGAACCAACCCAGCTCCCCGCCGGATTCGGGGCTGTATTCCCAGGCTAATTTTCCGAAGTCTGTGCCGCTGGCAAGGCTCGTCTGGGCACGCTGCGCGCCTTCAGGCGTGAGCGCAAAGATCTGCCTCGCGCGCACCTGCTCCACCGCCTCCGGAATGGCGGCGGAGATTTGATCCCGCTGCCAGGCAGCCGCCGAAGATAGCCTGAGCGCTTCGCGGAATTCAGCATCATCGTAGTGATTGTTCACAAGCCAGGTGGAAAAGGCTTCTCGCGAGCCAACGCCGGCGATTAAGGCATCGATCTTCGCCTGGAGATCTTCCTCGCTGAGAGTAAACCCGTTTTTGTAGGCTTCCTGCGCCAGCAGTTGCTGTTCGATCAGATAATTGAGCACGGTTTGGCTGATGGTCGTGTCATCCGGTTTGTTTGCCTGGTCTGCCAAAGAATCTCGATAGCGCCAAACCTCATTATTGAATGTCCCCGTTGGGATGGGCTCGCCGTTGACCAGCGCGACCGCCGGAACAGGCGTGGGCGTGGGCTCCGGAGTGGGGGTGGCAATGCTGTCGATTGCTGTCGGGATGGTAACCTCTGTCTCGGGGACTTCCGGGGTTTTCGTTTTTTCGCAGCCGGCAGACAAAAGCATTAAAGCGCTCATCAGAATAAGCGCTAGGTTTGTTAGATACTTACGCGGAAACATGCGGTTATTATACTCACTCTTCCTTTTTCCTCCAGGAGGGACTGCGATAGTACCCGCAAGGTATTGAGGATGAATAAAAAAAACAAGGTACTATGTTTTGCCCTGCGAGTTTAGTGCCTTTTAAGCGAATAGGAACATAATTGCTGTGATTCACGAAGCGATTTGAGGGCATCGGATTATCACATATATCTATCGACTTTCAAACAACAGAAAATGCGAGCTTTCATGCATTTTTCATGAAATGGTATACTTGACAAAAGCGGGTTACTCCGTTTAATATGCTGTTAATCGAACTTTGTTGGCAGACAAAGGAAGGAATAAAAAATGGCAAAGAAAAAATCACAGAGCTTGCTGTCTTCTTATCGCAAGAAATCACGCAGGAACACCGGCAAGGCGCTCTTAGTGCTGCTGGTCGCTGTTCTGATTATTGCTGGGTTGGTGATCCTGGCTTTATGGGCAACGGGCAAATTAGGCGGCAGCGGATTCAGTCTGTTCGCCACCAAAACCCCCACCCCTACCATGACCCTGACCCCCACCCCGGTCACGCCGACCAACACGGCTACGACCACTCCGACTATCACCGAAACGCCAACCCCCTCGATGACCCCGACCCTGGACGGTCCTTTCGATTATGTTGTCCAGGAAGACGATATTTACTGCGCGGATATCGCCAAAGAGTTCAAAGCTGATTTGGAAGTATTGCTGGCAATCAACAATTTCACCAACGGCACTTGCTACATAAAACCCGGCGATATCATTAAAATCCCCGCCCCCTGGCAGCGCATGCCTACTTCCACGCCAGTTCCGACAGAACTTCGCCCCGGAACGTTGATCGAATATTCCGTGGAATCCGGCGCCAACCTTGACTCGGTCGCCAAGTTCTTCCGCTCGACTATCGCGCGGATCATCGCGGAAACCAACCGCTACCGCACTTCAAAGGGCATCACCCCGCTGTTAACCGAGTCATCCACACTCTTCATTGGTGAACTGCTGATCGTGCCGGTCAATATCGCGACCCCCGAACCAACGGCAACCCCCACCCGCACGATCACCCCTTCCCTCACTCCCTGATCCGGAGACGTGAATCAAAAAAGGATGCGGTCGAATAGCCGCATCCTTTTTTTTAATAGATAAGTCAAGTCATCATCTCTTCCACGGTGTCCTTAATTACGCCCTGAAGGGTGCCTGCTCTACGAAACAGTTTTTTTGCAGGTCAGAGCGCAATGATTACAGCATTAGATGCTTACCAACCGCCCGTTATCGACCGCCGATTGAAAGAGAGCGTCGAGGACAACGCAATTCCTGACGGCATCGGAAAGCGGGAATTTTGGCACGTCCTTGCTGATCACCACATTGTAAAAATGGTTCAGCATGCGCTTGTAATCGTCCTCAGCGCGGAAATTGAGGCGCTTGCCTTCCTTGCCAGCCACCTTCAGCCAGACGCTTGTGCCTGCTCCTTTCGGGTTGAAAGGGTCTTCGACATGAATGGAGCCAGCTGATCCGACTACGCGCAGGAATTGCGAGCGCTCAGCGTTGAAGGAAACCATAAACTGTCCGAAAACCTGGTCGCCAAAGTTGAGCGTCGCCACCGTCTGCAAGTCCACCCCCGAATTGCTCATCTGGCAGAGTGCTTGAACACTGGCAGGCTCGCGCCCTGCAAGCTGCCTCTGCAAGTTGATGCAGTAGCAGCCCAAATCATAAAGCGCGCCTCCGCCAAGATCCGACGAAAGGCGGATGTCATCAGGATTGCTAAGGGGAAAGCTGAAGCCAGACTGGACAAGTCGGACCTTGCCGATGGTGCCCGCGCGAACGATCTCATAAATCTTTTCAAAGCGTTCGCTGTAACGGTACATGAAACCCTCCATCAGCACCACATTATTCTCGAGCGCTGTGCTGACCATCATGTGGGCATCGTCGGAATTCAGGGCAAAGGGCTTTTCCACCAAAACGTGTTTGCCGGCTTGCATTGCCTTTATTGCCCAAGGCGCGTGTTCACTGTTGGGCAGCGGAATGTAGACCGCCTGGACATTGCTGTCGGCAAGCAGCTCATCATAAGTGCCGTAGGCGCGCGGAATCTCAAAAAGCGCGGCAAATTCCTGGGCGCGGGTCAGATCCCGGCTGGCGACAGCAATCACTGGGGTATGCTTTACACTGACCAAAGCAGGGACTACCGCCTTTTCCGCAATCCGGGCTGTTCCGAGGATACCCCAGTTCAATTCCGGTCTGCGAAACAAGTTGCCCCCTATGGGCTTTGATGATAATATATCCATAAGACCTCAATTCTTTTACTGCGCGATGCTTTTATATGATTATATGCTGTTTCGTGCAGTTTTTTACCTAAATACAAGACTTTAGATAAGGAGAAAACATGCCCACACGCGAAATACTACAACAAATCCAGGACAAGATCCAACCACAACGAGAGGAGATCATTCGCTTCTTACGCGAGATCTGTGCCATCCCAAGCATGGAATCCAACATCGAAGCAGTCGGGAAGCGAATCGCCGAGGAATTGAACGCGCTGCACTTCGACGAAGTCCGGTTCGATAAGATGGGCAATATTCTTGGACGGATCGGCAATGGTGAGAAAGTGATCGTGTTCGACTCGCATATCGACACGGTCGGCATCGGCGACCCGCACGAGTGGAAGTGGGATCCCTTTGAAGGCAAGGTGGAAGACGGTGTGTTGTATGCCCGCGGCGCATGCGACGAGAAGGGCTCCACCCCCGGGATGATCTACGGTTTGGCTGCGGCACGCGATCTTGGCTTGCTTGAAGGCTGGACGGTTTGGTACTTTGGAAACATGGAAGAGTGGTGCGATGGGATCGCGCCGAACACTTTCGTGGAAGTAGACCCCGGCATCCGTCCGGATTATGTGATCATCGGTGAACCTACCAAAATGAATGTCTACCGCGGGCATAAAGGGCGCGTTGAACTGAAAGTGACCGCCAAGGGCGTTTCGGCGCACGCCGCCAGCAATCAGGTGGGTATTAATGCCATTTACCTGCTGCTGCCGGTCATTGCTGGAATTCGCGACCTGGAACCTGAGCTCGGGGACCATCCTTTCCTCGGGAATGGAAAGATCACCGTTTCGGACATGTTGGTGAAGACCCCCAGCATCAACGCGGTGCCGGATGAGGCGATTATTTACATTGACCGGCGCATGACCTTTGGGGAGACCGAAGAAGAAGCGATCGCGCAGGTGGAAGCCCTCATTCCTGAGGAAAGCAAAGACCGCGTGAAGGTGGAAGCTCTGTTTTATGATGTGCCTTCGTATACGGGCTTTGTTTTCCCGGTCGATAAGTACTTCCCCGCGTGGCTTATGCCCGAAGACCATCCGCTGGTCCAGGCAGGGCTTGAAACCCGCCGCCTGATCGGACTGGAAGATGCCCCCGCAGGTAAGTGGCATTTCAGCACAAACGGGGTTTATTGGGCAGGCAAAGCCGGCATTCCTTCGATTGGATTCGGACCTGGCGATGAAGTGACCGCGCATACGGTCAACGATTGCGTCAAGCTGGACGACGTTGTCAAAGCCGCGGAGTTTTACGCGCTGGTCACCAGCATGATAAAGTAGTTTTTGGTTCATTGCTTGAATGACAGTGGAGGCTTTCGCCTCCACTGTTTCTTATGATGGCATGGGATTAGAAGTTCAGTCAACCCTAGGGGCAATCCATCCCGCAAAGGTGGCGACATATTTCTCGAAGGAGAGAGGATATTCCGATAGTCTGTCTGGTTCCCGAAACACGCTATAATTCTCAGCGGAGAGATAACCATGCGCCCCGAACAAACTGCTGCCGCACACCCCAACATCGCCTTCATTAAATACTGGGGCAACCGCGATGACGCCCTGCGTCTGCCTTCGAACGGCTCCATATCCATGAACCTGAGCGGGATGGAAACCCGGACTTCTGTCCGGTTCGATCCTGAACTACAGCAGGACTGCTTCACTCTCAATGGCGAAGCGCAGGTTGGTGCTCCCCTGCAAAGGGTCAGCCAGTTCCTTGAACACGTCCGCAAGCTGAGCGGTTCAGGCTGCTTCGCCCGCGTCTCCTCTTCCAATAACTTCCCCACCGGCGCGGGCATTGCCTCCTCCGCCTCCGCTTTTTCCGCGCTTGCGCTTGCAGCCAGCAAGGCGGCGGGCTTGGACCTCAGCCAGAAGGACCTTTCGCGGCTTGCCCGCCTGGGTTCCGGTTCTGCCTGCCGCTCGATTCCCGACGGTTTCGCGGAATGGCTGCCGGGTGAGGATGACGGCTCATCCTACGCCGTCAGCATCGCTCCTCCCGACTATTGGGACCTGGCAGATGCGATCGCAGTCATCAGCCAGGACCATAAACCCGTCGGCTCCAGCGCCGGGCACAGGCTCGCCCATACTTCACCGCTCAATGCCGGGCGCGTCACAGAAGCGCCGGAGCGCCTCGCAACCTGCCGTGAGGCGCTGCTTAACCGGGATTTCGAACGTTTCGCGGAAGTGGTGGAACTCGACTCGCACTACATGCATGCCGTCATGCGCACCAGCACCCCACCGCTGGTCTACTGGGAACCCGCAACGGAAGTGCTGCTCTGGCAGGTTTGGCAGTGGCGAAAGCGCGGGCATGCGGTCTGCGCCACCGTGGACGCCGGTCCAAACGTGCACGTCCTGGCGCTCTCGAACGAGCTGGACTGGCTCAAAAAAGCTCTGGCGGAGCTGCCCGGAGTCAAAAACGTGCTCATCGGAAAGCCGGCTGAAGGCGCCAGGCTGGTTGGCTGATCTCTAATTCATCATTCCTAAAACGGCTTGGTGTTCTCGCGGATGGTTTTAGAAAGCTCATCGAGCTTATCTGAGATTTTTTCCACCGCGTGGGAAAGGTCTGTCAGGCTGCGGGTGTGGGTTTCGAGAATCCCCTGGAAGATATTCAGGTCAAGCAGATATCCCGCCTCTCGCCGCGTCGCTTTGATCCCGCCCGTATAGCTGACACTCACACGGTATTGTTTGGGCAGGTTTTCAAATTCCAGCGCGTTTTCGATCACGTCCACAGATGCGCGGATCTCGTAATCGGGCGGCAGCGTCGGGATGACCCGGTGGAGGAACGCCAGGTTGTTGATGTCGTAGTTTTTCAGTGAGCTCTGCAGGGGCGGGTCAAAAACGATTTCCACGTCGCGGGCTGCCGTGCGCCCCGTGTTCTTGATGACCAGATCAAAAATGGGCGAGTCGGTTTGGTGATCAAAATACACGACTACATAAGGCGCGATCTGGTGATCGCGGTCCTCTACCATCTCAGCAACGCTGCGGTCCATTGCCCGGGCGGATTGCCGCGTGCCCTCCGCCATTTCCGCGGTCTTAACCACATAAATCACCAGCGCGATCAGGCTGAGGAGCTGGATAACGAACATAATAACGTCAAGAGTGCTTGCTTTCATGAAAACCTTCCTCCGGAATCTTCAGGCTATCTTTCCTCTGCGCGGTCTTTTGGGCTTTGGTTCAGGCACGTCTTCGAAAAGCGAGCGGAATAACAGCGCCATTTTGTCGCTGTCCTCAAGGTCTTCGATGATGTAATACTGCTTCGAACCTGGGTAAGCCTCACCGGTCGGCGCATCCTCGCCAAGCACGCGCGTGCTCCCCGGCAGCACTTTGAGCAAGACCTGATCATCGCAGACGAAGCCCATCACCCGGTTGAACATATAGAGCGCGTATTCTCCGAACATTCTGCGCGTGTCGATGCCCTCAATATGGCTCAGGCATTCCATGACATAATCGATGTATTCCCTGGATGTAGCCATGTCAACGCGCCCCTTTTCGGTCGGAAAGTCCAAGCCTCTTGTTGGCGATGAGCGAAACCACCAGCGGCAACAGAATGGCTGTTAGAAGGACCCCCGCGACATACGCGGTTTTGGTCAACTCGAGAAAGACGAATACGTTCAGGCAGATCAGCGCCAGCAGAATCACCGCCAGATATACCGCCGTCATCACATCCAGCAGCGCCTTTTTGCGCTGATCGGCATCGTCCATCGGCAATTCGGCGGAAGCTTTTGCCCCGCGAGAGAGCTTTTGTTCCTTCATCGCCGCGGAATAAGCCAGCCAGGTGAAAACCGCCCAGTTCACGAAAACGATCGCGCTGATGAGGTACATCGTCTTAGTGGATGTCTCAAAGGTTGGATGAATCAAAACCTGGATCGCAAGGGTCAAACCCATCGCCACATTGATCACGAACAGATATAAAAAGTTCAAAACCGAAACCTCCTTCCCCCAGCGTCAGTTGGGGTGTTTAAATATTGTACATGAATTTTTGGCTCCAACGCAGTTTTTCTCTCTAACCCGCGGAGCGATATCGCCATATGAATCAAAACCCTGCTTCGCGGGCACTTGCAACATCCGTACAGCAGGGTTTCATCCCTGCCAGCTCTTTGCCTTCCTCTGGGGGAAGGGTGGATGAGGGTTTAATCTGGTCACTTTTCGTTGTTTCAAATGCACAAGCTGGTTCAAAAGGCACAATCCGTAACAAAAACATTGCCGCTGAACATATACCCCTCTAGTGTTGCGCCAAGTCCCAGAAAAACCAATACTGTCCGTTTATGTCTGAATAAATGTTATTGAGAACATAATTACGTACGTAAAAGTGCTAAAAAATACATTTTTACATACGTAATTATGTTGTATAATACATAAAAGCAGACATAAGGATTTTAGCCCGTAAAAGAGGTGACCTGATGAAAAGAACTGTGATGCAGAAATTGATTGCCTGGAAGCAATCCCCAGACCGGAAACCGCTTCTGATTCAAGGCGCGCGTCAAGTGGGAAAAACCTGGCTGATGCGGACTTTTGGCAAAGAAAATTTCGGGAATGTTGTCTATCTTTCCATGGATCAAAACCCGCGCTTGCGGATGGTCTTTGGACAGGATTTTGATATCAACCGGATGGTCGAAGCCCTTCAGATCGAATCGCAATCGCAAATCGATGAAAACACCCTGTTGATTTTTGACGAAATTCAGGAAATCCCCCTTGCCATCCAATCCTTGAAATATTTTCAGGAAAGACGCCCCGAACTCCCAATCCTGGCAGCAGGTTCACTCTTGGGGGTGGCTTTGCACAGTGGCATTTCCTTTCCAGTAGGAAAAATCCAGTTATTGGACCTGTATCCGTTGAGTTTTCTTGAATTTCTTGACGCAACTGGAAATGAGGACCTTGCGGGTTTGATCCGCAGCGCTGATTTCGCAATGATAAAGGTATTCCGGGACAAGTATATTTCCCTCCTCAAGCAATACTTTTTCTTGGGCGGGATGCCTGAAATTGTTCAAGACTTTGTAAAGAACAGGGATTATGACCGGGCTCGGAAAGCCCAAAAAGACTTGCTCCGGCTATACGAATATGACTTTTCGAAGCATGTGTCCGGGGTGTTTTCTGAACGGCTGAGGCTGGTCTATGGAAGTATTCCGGCACAACTCGGACAAGAGAACAAAAAGTTCATCTTCGGACATTTGCGCAGTGGCGCCAGATCCAAAGAGTTTGAGGATGCGATTCAATGGTTGGCGGACTGTGGCTTGGCAGTGCGTGTTCCTCGTGTACGGAAGCCCGGTCTGCCCTTATCAGGGTATGCTGATCCTGCTGCGTTCAAGCTCTTTTTAAATGATGTGGGGCTTTTGTCGGCGATGTGCGACCTTGACGCAAGAACGCTTTTGGAAGGTTCGCGAGTCTTTGAGGAATTCAAGGGTTGTCTAACCGAACAATTCGTCCTGACGCAGTTCGTATCCGAATTAAATCTAAAACCATTCTATTTCGCTGAAGAGCGGTCGAGCATGGAAATTGATTTTTTAGTCCAACTCGAAGGAAATGTAATTCCTGTTGAGGTCAAAGCAGCGGAAAATCTACGGGCGAGGAGCCTGAAAGTTTACTCAGAGAAATACCAGCCAGCCTACGCCATCCGAACATCGCTCTCCGATTACCGCGCTGAGGACTGGCTCATAAACCTTCCGCTTTACGCCATCAGTTGTCTCAAATCAGTCATTAGATAAGGTCTTTAGCCCCAGTATCCAATTAAAAAGACCGGGGAGGAAATGCCTTCCCGGTCTCAGTCAATCAGACTAAAGCTTAGCCCATCGTCAGCGCCATGACGGCTTTCTGCGCGTGCAAGCGGTTTTCAGCTTCGTCGTACACCACCGAATTGGGTCCGTCAATGACCTCATCCGTGACCTCGATATTGCGGTCAGCCGGCAGGGGGTGCATGTAGATCGCGTCGCTTTTGGCGAGCTCGAGCCGGCGCTGATCCATGATCCAATCGGTATAGGAATCCTGGAGCTGCTTGCCCTTGACGGGATCGTCCGTGGTCAAAAGAGGTCCCCAACTTTTGGCGTAGATCACGTCCGCGTCCTTCATGCCTTCGTCCATGTCGTGGACGATCTCGAAGGAAGTGCCCCATTTTTTGGCTTCATCAGCAGCCTGCTGCTCGATCTCGGGCATCAGTTTGAATTCCTTGGGGTAAGAGAGGGTGACGTCCATGCCAAAGCGCGGCATCTGGATGATGAGCGACTGCGGCACAGAGATGGGTTTGAGGTAAGAGGCAGCGTATGCCCACGAGACAACGATCTTCTTGCGCTTCAGGTCCCGCCCTTTCTTTTCCATGATGGTCATCAGGTCTGCCAGGCATTGGAAGGGGTGGTAGACGTCGCACTGCATATTCAGAACAGGCACGCGGCAGTTTCGGGCGACTTCGTTGAGGTAGCCGTTGCCGATGCCCCAGTCGCAGTGGCGGATGGCGATGCCGTCAAAATAACGTCCGTAAATCTCGCCGATTTCCTTGGCGGTATCGCCGTGCGAGATTTGGGTTGTCTTGCTCTCGATGAAGGCGCCATGTCCGCCGAGCTGCGCCATGCCAGCTTCAAAAGAGCCGCGCGTGCGGGTGCTGCTGAAGAAGAACAACATTGCCAGAACTTTATCGCGCAGGTAGGGATGGGGTTCGCTGAGGGCGCGCTTGCGCTTGAGGTCCCAAGCGACGTCGAGGACAGTTTCGACTTCTTCCTTCGAGAAATCCAGATCGCCAATCAGGTCACGGCCATGTAAAAAGGTTTGCATAAGTCTATCTCCTTGAGGATTCTTTTCTTGATTATACCCACCTTAGCATTCTTTGACTATGATTAAACGAGGGCATTCCTGCTTTGACACAGGGGGTAAGCAAATCAGCCACCACTCTCAGGTTATTTTTCTGTTATCAGGGGCTTTGGGGAGAAACTCAATTGCGCAGACAGTTTGCGGGGAAAAACCCAAAGCCTCTTTTCCAAGAACAGCAGATGGAGGGCGAAGGCGCCACCTTTTTTGCGTTCGTTTAATCATCCTCGATCCGGCAGTGTTGACATCCAACCCATGCCGGATCGTTTTAGACAAGACTCACAGTACGATAATGGACTTACAGAAAGAATCTATTACGCTTCGGTTGTCGGAGGCTCATTCTCCTCGGGCAAGTCCTCAATCAATTCATCACTCGCTGCTTCAACGTCAGCCTCAAGTTCTTCTTCAGGCGAATCTTCCAAACCCTCGATGGGCTGAACATCCAACACCACCGGCTTGGGGTCAAGCAGCCAGGCATCCACAGTGGCTTTGACTTCCTCATAATCTGCCCCGGTCAGCAGTTTCGGAATCCCCAGGACGGGTTTCCCGCCGATTGCCATAAGGGTCAACCCATACTTGGATTCCTTTGTGCCCGTAATATCCGCGCGGGGAAGAAACACGTCAGCGGCTTTTGGCTGTTTTTGGCGGATACCGCTCTCATCAACGGTCAATTCATATTGATCCCAAATCGCCTGACGCTGCTTGAACGCGTTCCATCCAAACAGAACAAACATCACCACGATCAATCCAAGCATTAAGTAACTTTGATTTGTGAACCCCTGCCCCCGATTCATGAAGTAATAAATAACCATCATAACGATCAGGGTGATTCCGTACAGCAGTATCACGTTGCGTTTTTGTTCTTTAAGTTTTGCCGGGTCTAAACGATAAGTTTTCATGAAGCGCCTCCAAATGGAATAAACGAATTATACCCGCATCCTGCCCAAAACCAGTTCATTGTGCGGCAAGATAGGAAAGGTTCCGGGAGGGTGGATGCTCGTGGGAGAAAAAAAACAAGGGTTTCGAGCAAAGGGATGAGGGCTGTAAGACATACCCATCCCAAAAACCGCTCCTTCGCCGGCTTTTTTCCGGATTTCGCCAGGCAATTTGGAAATTTGTTGCGAAAATCGGTTTTATTCCGCTTCTTTTTTGATATAATAAATTTTCGGCTTTAAGGGAACCTTATTGCCTATAAAAAATTCGCCTGGTGCCGGACACCACGCTTGATCATAGGAAGGTCACACACATGAAAGAATACTCAACCGACTCGATTCGCAACATCGTCCTTGCTTCGCACAGCAATTCCGGGAAAACGATGATGGTAGAGAGCATGCTCCACTTTACCGGTGCTACCACCCGCCTGGGCACCATCGAAGATAAAACCACCGCGTCTGACTTCGACGAAGAAGAACAACGCCGCGGTATTTCCCTCTTTACCTCGGTTTTACCGGTGACCTATAAGGACCTAAAACTCAACCTGCTCGACACCCCCGGTTATACCGATTTTGTCGGCGAGGTCGTTTCGGCGATGCGCGTTGCGGATTGCGCTCTGATTCTGGTTGATTCCGTTGGCGGTCTCGAAGTCGGAACTGAAGTCGCGCTGCAGTACGCGGAAACCTTCGGCATTCCCAAGATCATGGTCATCAACAAGATGGACCGCGAAAACGCCAATTACCAAAAAGCTCTCAAGTCTGTCAGGGACGAAATCGATTCCCGCCTGATTCCGATGCAGCTTCCCATGGGCGAAAAAGCCGATTTCAAAGGCATCATCGACCTGGTTTCAATGAAAGCCTACGAAGGCGATGGTAAGAAAGCCTCCGAAATTCCTGCCAGTTTCCAGGCTGAGGCAGAAGAAGCCCGCATGCAGCTCGTGGAAGCTGCTGCCGAAGGCGAAGACAGCCTGCTCGAAAAATACTTTGAAAATGGCGACCTGACCCCCGAAGAAATCATGCAGGGTTTGCGCAAAGCCATCCAAAACAGCAATATCATCCCCGTCCTTGTTGCTGCCGGCGGACGCGGCATCGGCATCCAACCCCTGCTTGACACGCTGGTGGCGCTTGCCCCCAGCCCTGCCGAGCTGCCTGCGGTCCAGGCAAAATCCGCCAAGGGCGAGATCGAACTGAGCTACCAGGATGCCGGTCCCCTCGCGGCTTACGTCTGGAAGACCACTGCAGACCCCTTCGTTGGACGTCAGACTTACTTTAAGGTCTATTCCGGCGTGGTCACCTCTGATACGCGCGTCTGGAACGCCACCAAGGGCGAGGAGGAACGCCTTGCCGGCGTGCAGGTTCCCTTTGGGAAAGAAATGCTGCCCGTCAGCGTCATCCACAGCGGCGATATCGGCGCGGTTGCCAAACTGAGCGTCACCACCACCGGCGACACGCTGACCACCAAAGAGCAAAACATCACCCTGCCAGTGCCCACCTACCCCAATGCTCTCTACCGCGTGGCTATCAACCCCAAGACCCAAAGCGATGCCGCCAAGATGAGCCAGACCCTGACCCGCATGACGGAAGAAGACCCAACCCTCGCCTGGGAAATGGAAGCCGCGACGCACCAAACACTGCTCTTCGGCATGGGCGATCAGCACATCGATGTTGTCCTCAAGCGCATGGAGCAGAAGTTCCAGCTCAACCTGCTAACTCTCGAGCCTAAAGTGCCCTACGAAGAGCATATCACCCGCGAAGGCAGCGCCACCTACCGCCACAAGAAGCAGACTGGCGGTTCCGGGCAGTTTGGTGAGGTTTCGCTGAGGATTTTCCCGATCGAAGGCGAAGATTTCACCTTCTCAAACGACGTCTTCGGCGGCGCGATCTCGAGCAACTACATGGGTCCGATTGAAAAAGGCATCCGCAACGTCATGAAAGAAGGCGTGGTTGCCGGTTACCCCGTCCATAACGTTGGCGTCTCCATCGTGGACGGCAAGGAACACCCGGTGGACTCGAAACCTATCGCCTTTGAAATCGCCGGACGTGAAGCCTTCAAGATCGCCTTCAAGGAAGCCAACCCGGTCCTCTATGAGCCGATCATGCGCGTCGCCGTCACTGTCCCCGAAGCCAACATGGGCGATATCATGGGCGACCTGAACACCCGCCGAGCCCGCGTGCAGGGCATGGACACCGAACACGGTAAATCCACCATCAACGCGCACGTGCCGCTTTCCGAAATGATGCGCTATACCACCAACCTTCGCTCCATGACCGGAGGGCGCGGTCTTTTCACGATGGAATTCGACCACTACGAAATGGTTCCCACCCAGATGGCGCGCGAGATCATGGACGCCCGGCAGAAGGAAATGCACGAGAGCGAGTAAACCCTCGCTGAGTTCGCAAGAATTACGAGGCTGGCTGAAAAGTCAGCCTCTTTTTATCCGCCCAGAACAGGATTTTTCTGGAGCCCATCCCGAGGGAATCCCCCTGTTTGACAGGTCTTGTAGCGGCTAATGCGCGGTTGTCACTCGAAGCGGTATTGGTGATAATCACAGACTGGTTTGTAGCCGACTTCCTGGTAGATCTTATTGCTGGTAGGGTTGGAGAGGTTGGTGAAAAGGTTGACCAGTTCATACCCGCGCGAAAGCATTTCTTTGGACACTTCCGCCACGAGCGCCCGCGCGTAGCCCCTGCGGCGCTGAGTGGGCGGAGTGTAGACGCCGCTCACGCAAATCCCCGTGATTTGCGGACGATTGGCAAGGGCGATGCTGACCGCCTCACCCCCATCCACCCAAAAGAATGTCCGCTTCTGGCGGATGCTGACCAGAGCCGACTCGCTGGTGACAGGTTTTCGGGGTTCCACGATGACCTCGGCAACCATGGCGTTTTGTAAATCTGCCGCCAGTTGGGCATCGGATTCCTTCGCCAGTTCCATTCTGCCGGGCGGCAGATCGATTTCTGCCACCTGCCGCAGTTCATACGCCCGCGACCGGACGATGAGCCTGGCGTCCTGACCCGTCTTTTGCTGCCAAGTTCGCGCGAAGCAGTCGCTCACATCTTCCACCCCGTTCACGCCTGGCAGGCGCCAACCGTTCGTGATCAAGGCATCTGCCAGCGTTTCGATGGCGGCTTGGTTGAGCGGCTCACTCTGCACAACCATAGCAAAAGGCGGGGTCATCACCGCGGAAGCTGCGATCCCTCCGTGTTCAGCCTGAACCAGAGCCATCAGGGGCAATTCTTCCCCGAAAGCATGCAGATCCTCCCTAAGGCGCGACGCCAGCCCTAAAATCAGGTTGTTGCGCGTTTCCGCTTCCACCCAGAGGCGGTGCGCTTGTTCGTAGAATAACAGCGGGTCTTCAAAGAATTTAACTGTAAACATGAGTCTCTCCTAAAAATCAAGGCTGCCAGCCGAATTCAGTCAGGTCAACAGAACCCTCGGCATCAAAACGCACGCCTTCCTCCTCCAGGAGCGCGCGCTGAAGCGCCGCGTCGGGTCCGGTCAGGCTGATCCTTCCCCGGCGGTTGATCACGCGCTGCCAGGGAACCCCTTGGGTCTGCCTGTAGCGCAGCGAAGCCAGGGCAAAACCAACCATTCTGCCGCTGGCGCCGCCAGCCATCGCGCCAATTTGCCCATAAGTTGCAACCTTTCCGGCGGGGATTGCCCCGACCAAATCAAAGATTCTCCGATGGAGCTGCCCTTGAACGGGTTTCATGGTTTAGTTCCCCTGGACGAAATCCTTGAGGGGGTTGCGCCGTTTCGGATCCCTCAATTTACGCAGTGCCGAGCCTTCGATCTGGCGGATGCGTTCGCGCGTCAGCCCGAAGAAGAGGCTGATCTCTTCCAGCGAGTGATAGATGCCGTCTTTCAAGCCAAAACGCAGTTCGAGGACTTCGCGTTCGCGTTCTGGAAGACCGCTCAGCGACTCGCGCACGGATTCCCGCAGGCTGTCGCGCAGGACCTCTTCAATCGGTTCGATCGCGTCAAGGTCGGGAATGTAATCGCCAAGCGTGCTGTTGTCAGCATCGCCCACCGGACTTTCGAGCGAGACGGGCTCTTCGGCGGACTTAAGGATGGCGCCTACCTTTTGAGCGGCGGCATCCCACCGGCGAAGCAGATCTTGGTCGCCCAAGTCACGGCTACAGCCTTTTTCACGGATGGTCTTTACGTCATCTTCGGAGAGAAACCCGGATTCGAGCGCAATTTCCGCCGTAGTTGGGTCCCGTCCGAGGCTCTGCACCAGGCGGTGCTGCACCGCAACCAGCTTGCTGATGCTTTCGACAACATGCACTGGAATGCGAATGGTGCGCGCGTTTTCGTGGATATAACGGATGATTGCCTGACGGATCCACCAGGTAACATAGGTGCTGAAGCGGAACCCCTTGGCAGGGTCAAATTTTTGAATACCGCGGAGAAGTCCCATATTGCCTTCCTGGATCAGGTCTTCCATGGCAATGCCCTTATTATTGTGACGCTTGGCGATGCTCACCACCAGGCGCAGGTTGTATTCGACCAGTTTCTGGTTGGCGAGAGCGGCGCTTTCCTCGACGCGCTGGATGCTTGTCTGGATTTCCTCTGCGCTGGCTTCCAGACACGTTGGTGCGTCGGGATCGTTCCAACTGCGACCGACCTGTTCAATTAATCCTTCAGGGAGGATGTAGGCGTCCATAAAGAAGCGGAGGAGGTCGCGCGCGAGGTCTTCCCAGTGTTTGTCGGCCTCGGCGAGCACTTTTTCCAGGTCCGGAGCGGGATGTGAAAGTCTGGCAGCGTCCATCTCCACCTGCGTCCAGGTGGATCTCATGTCCGCGAGGATGCCTTCAAGGTTTAAGCCAAACTCACCGCAGCGATAAAGGTCCAACTGCCCTTTTGCCTGGACGATGATCGCCAGGTAGAATTCCTGCTCCGCCAGCAGTAACTCCTCGCGGCTGATATCCCGCAGGTAAAGCTGGATTGTGTCATCGAATTTCTCATTTTGACGTGGGTCGAGACTTGATTCAGTCTGATCACTGCTTTGTTCAAAATCATCCATGTTTTTATCTGACATTGCTTAAGCCTTGTCTCTGGATTTACTTTTAATAGAGGAGG
>JAGVUP010000176.1 GCA_019136215.1 Chloroflexota bacterium
GCTGGTATCAGGCGGCAATTGCCCGGAATCCATTTGTTCGAGCATGCCGCGCGCCTGGTCCAACGCCTCGCGCAGCCCGGCAACCTGAGCGGCGTTTTGCGCCATTGATTGTTCCAGGCGTTCCTTTTCAAGCCGCAGGGCTTCCGCCTGGGCAATAGTCGCCTCATTTTGGCGGAGGGTCGCCTGCAGTTCTTCGAGCTGGTCCTCAAGCGCCTCCTGCCGGGCAAGCCACAATGCTACTTCCGATTCATGGTTCTGGCTGTCGATATGCGCTTCCTCTTCCAATTGGTGCACAAGGTTTTGCGATTGGAGAAATTGCTCCACTGTGTTCGCATGGTCGCGTTGGACCTGGTTGAGCAGGAGCTGCAAACGCTGCGCTGTTGTAGCTTTTTGCTCAAAGTCCGCGGCTTCATCCAAAATCTCGTTGACTTTCGGCGCGATCACATGGAGCTGCTCAAAGTCCTTAGGGGTCCAGACCCTGCCCGTGTATGGGCTCAGGCAGAGCAGTCCGCGCAAAGTTGGCGCGTCGATCGCGTTCAGCGGGTAAAAAAGCAGGTTCCCCAGGCGGTTGTAGCCAATCAAATCCATCAATACCGCCTTTTCGCTGGTCAGTTCAGCCTCCGAATTGGAGCTTAGAACCTGACGGTCTTGGAAATGGGCGGTCAAAGACGGGAAGGTTTTTTTGGAAAGCTGCCTCGCGCTGAGGAAATCCTCGCGGATAAGGTCATACGTGTGTACCAGGGTCAGGTTTTCGGAGTCCGGTTCCGCGATGAGGAAGCCGCAAAGGTCTGCCAGCAGAAATAGCCCGAGACTGTGCGTGAGGCTGCGTTGGATCTGGTCATTCGTCTGCTGCAGGCTGACGTCCAAAAGACGTGCGGCGACCTCTCCGGAGAGCTCACGCCGGTTTTCTTCAGCGTCTGATGGAATAGGAGCCGCCGCGGTTTGCTTACGCTGCCAAGCCAGACTAATAAGCAGCGGGTAGTAAATTAATTGGCTTATCATGACTGAGGCAGGCAGATTGCCTCCGTTGGGCAGAGCGAGGTATAAAACGTACCCTATCGCAGCGAGGAAGAGGATAATGACCCCTTCGACACGGTCGGAGCGGTTTTGCAGCAGGCAGACGATCGCAGCGAGGACGATGGTCAGAAGAGTAGAACCGACCCAGATTAAATCCTGCCAGGAACCGTTGAAATTTTGCGTGTCTGCAAGCGGCAGCCAGGTGAGCGTTAGGACGCTGGCAGCGGTTAAAATCAGCGCCGTCAGAGCCCATATCAGCCAGGCATGACCTTTGTGCGGCTGCCAGAAGAGCGCGCGTAGGAACCAAAGGATGCAGACGAGCGTCAGCGCGCGAAAAGCCAACGGAAAAACCTGGCTGAGCTGCGTAAAACCCTGGTAAATCATCAGGCTGAGCGTCAGCAGGATGAGCTGGCTGAGGAAAATGACCAACAGACTGCCGCGCAGGGCGGGATTGTTGGCAGGATCAGCTCGCCGGAAACTCAAAAGAGCCAGCCCCATGGATGTGAGCAGAACACCGTAATAAAGCAGCGCGTACGGAAATACCGATAAGACCGGCAGCACTTCAAGAATGGGTATCATAGCCTCTTGCCTTATACCTCAGCATGTTGCAAGAATTGTACCGCTGAAGAGGCGATTGGAGGCAGGTTTTCTTGCCAACAACCGTTCCGACTCAAGCATTGGAATTCGCTGTGGACCCTCTTGCCTTATCCTTACAAAATTGAAACATGGGCAAGGATTTGGGCGTTCAGATGCCATCCTCGATGCCTAAAAGACGCTGTGCCTCAAAACACAGCGTCTGCAGTGAATCAATATAGCGATCGGGTTCTCCATCTAAGCCAGTTTGTTCAACCCGAGCCGAATTCTCCTCAAGGACTCTTCCTTTCTCATCAGGGAGGCAAGTTCGGTTGCGCCGCCGGGGGAGGTTTCCTGCCCGGAGAGGGCGGTGCGGATGGGCCACATGACCGTTCCGACTTTGAGCCCCTGCGCCTGTGCGAAAGTCTTCAGCAGCTCAAACAACGCTTCATTGCTCCAGTCTTCCTGGCTCTCAAGCATTGGCGCTACCGCTTCCAACACTCTTCGTGAGGTTTCCCGCGTCGATTTCGACTTCTGGTTCTCGAACAAATCCGCTGAATACTCCGGCAGTTCCGCCAGGAATCCGACCAGTTTCGGGATGTCAGTCAGTGTCTCGGTGCGGACCTGAATCAGTTGGCTGATTTTTGCCAGGTCGAACTCCGCCAAACCTTGCGGGTAAAAGGGCAGGGAAATCTCATGGAAGGTTTCAGGGCTGAGCGAGCGGATATGTTCTCCATTGAGCCAGCGCAGCTTGTCGAGCGAGAAAGCGGCATTAGCTTTGTTGATCCGGTCCATGTCGAATGCCGCAATCAGGTCTTGCATCAGGAAAAATTCTCTTTCATCGCCGGGGTTCCAACCCAGGAGGGCGACGTAATTGACAATCGCCTGCGGAAGATACCCCATCCGCACCAGATCTTCGAACGAAGGGTCTCCCTTACGCTTGCTCATCTTGGCGCCGTCTTCGCGGATGATATGGGGAAGGTGAATATACTCCGGATGCTCCCAGCCAAAAGCCTCATATAACAGGTTGTACTTCGGGGTGGAAGAGAGATACTCCTGTCCACGGATGACGTGCGAGATTTGCATCAGGTGGTCGTCCACAACGTTGGCAAAATTGTAGGTGGGGAAGCCGTCGGATTTGAGCAGCACCTGGTCATCGAGCTGCTTGTTTTCGATCTCGATGTGCCCGTAGACGTGGTCCTCAAAAGCGCTGACGCCCTCCATTGGCACGCGCTGACGCACGACCGGCACGATGCCTTCGGCGATGCGGGCTTCCACTTGCTGAGGGCTCAGGTCGCGGCAGGGATCGCGGTAGCCTTCCACGCGTTCGTTGGCTGCTTCGAGAGCGGGTTTGTCTTCTTTGCCGCAGAAACAGTAGTAGGCATGCCCGCCCGCGAGCAGTTTTTCCGCGTATTCTTTATAAATGGGCAAACGCTGGCTTTGCACATAGGGTCCAAACCCGCCGTCCTTATCCGGACCTTCATCGTAGCTGATGCCAGCCAATGCGAGCCCGCGGTAGATCGCGGCAAGCGCTTCAGGGACGTTGCGGTTTTGGTCGGTATCCTCGATGCGGAGGATGAACTGCCCATGTTCCTTTTTCGCGATGAGGTAGGCGTAGAGGGCAGTGCGGAGGTTGCCGATGTGCATGTAGCCCGTTGGGCTGGGAGCGAAGCGCGTTCTAAACATAGTTACTTCCTGTTGTGTTGGTATCTGGCGGGAATTCTAACATAACCCCAAGGTGGTTTCGCAGAAATCAATCACAAGCGCGCCCGTGATGATCCAGGACGTATTTGCGCAGATATTGACCTGTGTAGCTCTTCCCGATGTGGCAAATCTCTTCCGGTTTGCCTTCCGCCAGCACCTCTCCTCCGCGGTCGCCGCCTTCGGGACCGAGGTCGATAATCCAATCCGCGACTTTGATGATATCCAGGTTGTGTTCAATGATCAGGACAGTATTGCCGGCATCAACGAGGGTCTGCAGAACCTGGATGAGCATATGCACATCCGCGGCATGCAGTCCAACGGATGGCTCGTCCAGCACGTAGAGAGTCCTGCCTGTGGCAAGGCGCGATAGCTCCTTCGAAAGCTTCACGCGCTGAGCCTCCCCGCCCGAGAGGGTCGGAGCGGGCTGCCCAAGGCGGAGATAGCCGCAGCCGACATCTTTCAGGGTCTGGAGTTTGCGGCTGATGCGCGGAAAGGCTTCAAAGTATTCCAGGGCGGCATCAACGGTCATGTTCAGGACGTCCGCGATGTTTTTGTCCTTGAAACGCACCTGAAGGGTCTCGTGGTTGTAGCGGCTGCCGTGACAGATCTCGCAGGGGACGTAAACATCCGGCAGGAACTGCATTTCGATTTTAAGCTGACCATCGCCGCGGCAGGCTTCGCAGCGACCGCCTTTGACGTTGAAAGAAAAACGTCCTTTGTCGTATCCGCGCACTTTGGAATCGGGCAAAGTGGCAAAGAGATCGCGGATCATATCGAACATGCCGGTGTAGGTGGCGGGGTTTGACCGCGGCGTGCGCCCGATTGGGGACTGATCGATATTGATGACCTTGTCGAGGTACTCGATCCCCTCAATACGGTCGTGCTTGCCGGGGGTGGTATGAGCGCCCATCAGTTTGCGAGCCAGGGTGTTGTAAAGAATTTCCACGGTCAGAGTGGACTTGCCGGAGCCGGAAACACCGGTGACGCAGACAAACTTGCCGAGAGGGATATCGACTGTCAGGTTTTTGAGGTTGTTTTCCCGAGCGCCGACTATGCGCAATTTTTCTCCGGTACCGTTGCGGCGGCTTTTCGGAATTGGGACGAATTTTCGACCGCTGAGGTACGCGCCTGTGATGGAATCAGGCGAGGCTTCGATTTGCTGCGGCGTGCCCTGCGCTACCAGGTAGCCGCCCTTCTCGCCCGCGCCAGGACCAAGGTCTATCACCCAGTCAGCCGAACGGATGGTTTCATCGTCGTGCTCCACGACCAACAGCGTGTTGCCGAGATCCCGCAGGCTTTTCAGCGTCTCAAGCAGCCGGCTGTTATCCCGCGGATGCAGCCCGATGGAAGGTTCATCCAGAACATAAAGCACTCCCATCAGCTTGGAGCCCACCTGGGTCGCCAGGCGGATGCGCTGAGCCTCCCCGCCCGAGAGGGAGATGGCGGAACGTTCGAGGGTGAGGTAATCAAGCCCCACATCCACCATAAAGCCCAAACGGGCGCTGATTTCACGCAAAATGCGGTCGGCAATCACGCGCTGACGCTTGTCAAGCGGGGTTTCCTGCTCATCCATCAGATGGCGCACCCACTGGAGCGTTTCGTTCACGGACCATTCTGTGATCTGGATGATGTTTTTGCCATCAACCGTGACGCCCAGGGCTTCTTTGCGCAGGCGCTTCCCGTGGCATTCCGGGCAGGGGTTGAGGGAGATGAAAGCGCCGATCTTGGCGCGGATCCACTCAGAATCCGTGTCTTTGTAGCGGCGTTGCAAGTTGCCGATCACGCCTTCGAAGGGCGTGTTGAAGGTGCTGCGCCTGCCTGTGCGTCCGAGATAATCCACCGGGATCTCCTTGCCGCGGGTTCCATAAAGCACCAGGTCAAGCTGTTTTTTTGTGAGGCTGCTGACCGGATCATCCACGCTGAATCCGGCATATTTTGCCAAGGCTTCGAGCATCTGCCAGGAATAGCCGCCGCTTTCCTTGGGCGTCCAGTCCGACATGCCGATCGCGCCTTCTCGCAGGCTTTTGCTTTTATCAGGGATCAGGAGGTTGGGGTTGACTTCTTCCATCGCTCCCAGTCCCTGGCAGACCGGGCAGGCGCCGTGGGGCGTGTTGAA
>JAGVUP010000158.1 GCA_019136215.1 Chloroflexota bacterium
TCACCTTCCTGCAATTCTTGCGGTTCGCCTGTGGCTGGTGTTGGTTTCATTCCTGGTCGTGAAGCTGGCAGAGCGCCCTGTGCCACAATCGAAGGCATCCCGCCCATATTCGGATTATTCTGGTCAGCAAAGCGAGCGCGTTGCTCAGCCATAGACATTGCCTGTGCCCGCTGCATCTGTTCCTGTTGGCGCATCGCGCGTCCCTGCATCTGCTGCTGCTGCAGCATCTGCGCTTGTTGCTGTTGCATCTGAGCCTGCTGCTGCATCTGAGCCTGCTGCATTTCCGCCTGGACCTGTTTGCGGATGTCATTTTCCATTGCCTTTGTGAAATGTTCCTGCACCATCTGTTCCACAAAGCGTTCTTCGATGACCTTTTTAGTCATTTCCTTAGACTGCCCGATATTGAGGATATTTTCGCGTATCCACTCATCCGAAGCGAGCCCCTGTTGTTTGAGCATAGAGGCGATATTAGCCTGCTGGAGTTTATCCTGCGGGAGTTCGGCATCCAGTTGCACGTCAATAACCAAATCGTCCGGCAACTCCTTCGGGTCGATATTCAGTTTGCCACCTTCGTACAGTGCGGTGCGCAAACTATTTTTGTCCTTAATCATATCGAACATCAGTTCTAATCCCGTACCGATGCCCCAGCCGCCGCAGCGCTGGAATGAAATCAGTGGCAATCTGCCGGACTGTGTGAGCAAGGCAATTGAAGAATATGCCAAATTGGTATTACCGCCCTGACCGAGCGCAGTCTTATAGATAGTGCTTTCCTCAAACAGTTTATTGGCGACATCCAGCCCATAGAGCATATCTTTATTGAGGACATCTCTTTGGAGAGGCGACAATCTATCGCCAGGGTTGAGATGTACGATGCCGCCGACGTTCCCGAAGTCTATTTCAATCTGACTATCGGGTTCAGAGCGTTCGTGCACGAACATTGCATTAGAGGCGACTGCAAACAGGTTGGTATACATTGCAGTCAGTTCAAGGTTCTGTCTATCCCACAAGTCTCCCTTCCACGCGCCGTACAGGAGTGGCTGGTACTGGTATTCAGGGTCATCCTGGAGCAGGAAACCTTCTGCGCCCTGCACAATAATCGGGATGCAGGGCAGGTCGTGGCGACCATTGTTCTCTTTGCCAACGAGAGGCTCGGAAATGTTGTCGACCCAGGCGAAATGCACATCCAAGTTCCAATAATCCTTGTAGACCACGACATCGGTGTCACTTTTATCCTTTAGCTGCTCCAATTCCCCGAACATAGCCTTAATTTGAGCGTAGGTCATCTCAGTTTCGCGGTAATAGGCGCATAAGCCGAAGGAATCGAACTCAGCGTTGCCGCATTTAGGGTCAAGCGGCTGAAAAATGAAGGGTGTAGCGCCCGCGATGCGTTCATAGCGGGTAATAGCGGCTTTAGAGGCTGTTTTCCCGCGTTTTTTCTGGAGTTTCAGCAAATCCTCGGTGTCCGTGAGCGCCAGATGGAACTGTCCATAGCGCAAAAGCGACCCCACAAGCTCATAGTGGACGGGTTTCTGGTTGATTCTGCCGGACTGGTAGAGGACAGCTTTGCACATTTTCTCTATTTGCTCAGAATTTTCGACTGAAACAGGGTCATTCTTATCGTGGGGGACAGAGATAATAGGTTCAGATGCGGTGAGCAGGCGCATAGCGCCCAGGTACTGGTTACGAGCTTCGGGGGAGATGGTGATTTTGAGAGTGGGGTCAGTGGGTTTACTTTTCCACTCCATATTAATCATCAAGTCCATCTCCCGCTGCATTGAATGTAATGTTGCGTATTCGCCGAGCAAGTCCTGCCCGTGTTGTTTAGCCTGATTGAAATTATCCACGATGACCTCCTGGTCAGATGTGTTCCAGATTTAGGAACGGAGACTTAGTATATTTTGATGGTTGTGGTGCGCGGTAATCGCGGACAGAAGTTAATAAATATTTAAGTGCGTCGTAGGCGTGGTCTTCCATACGGGTATCTACGTCCTCAGTATGGTACTTGTCATAGACCAATTGGGAGAGTTGTTTAACCAGGTTTGGGCAAGTGTTGAATATAAGCAATCCAGGCAGTCCGTCCTCCATTGGGTTGAGAAGACGATCCACTTTTCGTTTCCCGTCCAATCGGTCATTATTACCCTTTCGCAAGGGGACTCCGTTTTGGGCGTAAATCTGCGCAGAAGAGGTAATGAACTCCTGCGTCTTTCGTGTCCACATAGCGGGGTCAGCGAAGCGCAGGGCTTTCTTTTCGAAGTCATCGGACATATCGAGGATTTTACGTGCCTGCTGTCTATCGGTAAGTTCCGTTTCATAGATCTCCTTGTAGATAATAACGCGTCCGTTATCGGGGTTACGAGCGCCAAACAGGGCGCAGAAGGGAGCGCGGTAGCCGGAGTCGATCCCGACCAATCTTGTCCAGTAATCTGGAATATCAATCGGGTCAATGACGTGGGTGCGCTTATTGAAAGTCTTGAAAGCCAATCCCTTGAACACATCCCAATCGCCCAGCAGCCAGGCGCGTTTGAGGTCGTCTGGCAGGGAATTAAGCATCAGGTAGTAAGAGGAATCAAGGTGTGGGTTGTCGGTGGGGAGCGCCGGAACGAAATTGAACTCTGAACTCAAAGGTTCTAATTCGGGTGGATATACGTGGTGTATAAAGTAATTCTTCACCCAATCATTACCAATTCCGTCTGGGTTACTTCCGGCGATGAAGCAAGGTTTTTTAAGACCAGCCCATCTCAAAGAGCCGATGAGGATATTGAATGTGTCCACGGTGTGTTCAGTGAGTTCGTCGACACCGATGATGCCGAACTCGGCGGATTTATATTTTGTGGACTCATCAAGGTTTCTCAGGGTCAGTGCGCCCCCCCCGAATTTTTTATCAAGATAAAACGCCAACCCAAGCGTCTTATTTTCTTTGAGAACGCCGAGCCAGGCAGGGAACTCGGACGCAATCTTACTAATCTGGCGGTCTTTCAAGTTGGTATAGGTAGAGCTAAACAGACCGCCCACGATACCAGGGAAGCCCATCTTAGCCTGATACAGAATCCAGCTAAGCATCGCCCAGCGGAGCCAATAAGAATTATGTGTTGGTATCATGCTGCGTCCAGCAAGATAAGTATTGTCTGGCGAGTCAACGGAGATACAGCACATAAGTTGGGGTTCTACTTTGACAGCGTCTACGATGTATCTGCGTTTATGAACCCCGTTGAAGTCATCCATCTTTTGTCTGGCGAGCTTGCGTGGAAGCCTGAAGACTGGCAGGTTTGTCATAAAGCACATATCATAAACCGCGCCGCAGTCTTTGCCATACAGTTTTGCGCGACTCTCGCGCACGGTTGTCTTTATTCCGAGAGACACAATCAGTTCATACACGCCATCAACAAGCTGCTTGTTTGTGTTTGTGAAAGAGCAATGTCCTCTTTCGTCAACAGTACCGTCCGTGTCCATAAGCCCTTGAAGCAAGGCGAGCCTTTGTGGCAATGACGCGCGGAGATACTCAATGGGTATATGCTTGTTGGAAAGGACACCAATATCTCTAAGCTGCGTTTTTAGTTTCAATATTCCAAAGTTATTATTATCTTTGCGTATTGATACGACATAACCGGATTTTTCTATTTCGTCAAATATTTCCCGATCTATTCCGGTAATGTCGCCGCTGGTAGAAGTTCCATCGCCGAGCCACGCGCCAAGAACGTAGGGGTCAATGAGCAGGTCAGCGTCTGGCAGACAGAGCGGTTTGCAAGTCAATATGGCGTGGTTATGTTCGCCCTGATTTCCAACCGTCAGTGTGTCTACGATTTCCTGCGTGGTACGGATGCCAGGAGTTGGCTTATCGAGATACGAATATATATGCGTGCTATTGCGCAGCGCGAGGTCTGGTCGTTTACCATTTCCGCGAGAGCGGCGGGTAGCGCGTCTATGAGCGCGGTACTCTTCTGTTCTGCGTTTACCTGATTGTCTATCCGCCCTTGTTTCTGTTACCCACTGGTGAGAAGCGCCAGCGCGAATCACAGAGCCGTCAGAGAAATACAAATCATAAGTTTTGTCGTACTCCGGTTCTGAGCGCCATTGTACAGTACAGACTTCACCATCAGAACCAAACACCTGATCGCCTGCATTCAAATCAACGATTCGTTTCCAGCCGTAAGGTGTTGGGATAGGCGTGTTTATATCAAGCAGTTTTCCGCCACCTCTCGCACCCCCGTACAGGGTAAAGGTATGTTTGAACATTGACTTGAAAGCCTCATCCTGGCGGGGGGTGAAGTCTACCAAATCAGTGAGGGAGACAAAGCCCTCTTTACTCGTCTGGCTCATCCGTTATTTCCTTGTCGAAGATGATGCCGTCCACTCCGCCGGAAACCTCAATGTTGGTAACGGGCGGTTCGATGTAGCGGAACAGGCGGATGAGATGTTTCATCCACTCGCTTGCGGGAAAATCAAATGTAACGCCCTTGATCACATTCCCGTTCTCATCAACCCTGTCCGGCAATTTCACTTTTCCGGTGGAGATAAGCTGTGCCATCGCGTCAGCCATAATCTGGCGGCGTTCGAGCTTTGTGAGATTGTCGCCAATCAGCACTTCAATTTCTTTTCCAAACTCAACTCTGATAAGGCTTGCCAGAGTATGCTCAGCCTTTGGTCTTCCGGTTGGATTGTTGACGCTTCCTGGTAGAAGCCGTCCGCGCGCGTCTCTCGCAACTGCCATAATTGCCTCCGCAGATAGAATGTTAGTCCTTACTACACTACCATATTGTACACCATTTGTCAAAGGTTTGCTGTCAAATGTCCGTCACTTGTCCACGTTTTGTCCGTCTCGCGTCCATTAAACGGACAGCACACGGACACAGATAAAGAAGAGAAGAAGAAGAGATAAAGAAAAAGAAGAGAACAGAAGAGAAACAGAAAGAGAACAGATGCAGAAAAAATTCTTCTTTTCCCGTCTGCGGGGAAAATTGGGCATAAAATAAAGATAACCCTTCATAATGATAGATTACACATTATTCGGTACAAATCTTGAATTTACCCGCATATTTTACTTCCAGAGGCTAATTAGAATGAATCCACAAACTAATAACAGATAATCAGGATTTGGATTGTGTTCGATGATGACTCTGCATTGTTGTATCAGCGTTTTGACATAAGTTCCCGTATTGCGGAGTTATGTCAATAGACTGACAGAAAATCGGGCAGTTTCGCAAACTGCCCGATAATCAGGATTATAATAATCAGGATTATAATAATCAGGTACAAACTATGGTTTGTAGGTTTTACTGATTTCGGATACCGTTATCGAGTATAACCGATAAAATTCAAGAAATTTATATTTTGTAAAGCATAATCGATAAAATCTGATACATAAACTCCTGTACTGCGATAATTAGAGGCGTTCTACCATTTGAACTACTGCCATATCATATTGCTGGCATACAAAGCCTACCAGCGGGCTAAATGACCGGACTCGGTGCGCATGCTAAGCAGAGGCGTGGGCGGAGTTTTGTCAATAAATTTATGCCCCTTATTCGCGCATTTATTCGGGGCAGTCTTGATACTGGTCAGCCTTTGCCACGATTCGCACCCAGCATTCCCTGCCGTGCGCCCCACGCTCCCTCATCGTGAGACTGTCTGCGCCAAGACTTTTACTGCCTTCGCAAGACTGTGGAGCTGGCGGGATTCGAACCCGCGTTCGCACCTTGTAGTTGGTTTCATCGAGTAGTCA
>JAGVUP010000173.1 GCA_019136215.1 Chloroflexota bacterium
GGCAATCTCCTCGAGGCTGACATCAGGTGAAACCGGCTTGCCGCGGGTGTGCACCTTCAGAATGGCTTCGCGCCCCTTGAGGTCAGGTCTGTCGAGCATCACACGGCGGTCAAAGCGACCTGGGCGGAGCAGGGCAGGGTCGAGGATATCCGGGCGGTTGGTGGCAGCGATGACAATCACGTTCGTGTCAGTGCCGAAACCATCCATCTCTACCAGGAGCTGGTTGAGGGTCTGTTCGCGTTCGTCATGACTGCCGCCAAGACCTGCCCCGCGGTGGCGACCTACCGCGTCGATTTCATCAACAAAGACGATACAAGGAGAATGCTTTTTCGCCTCGCCGAAAAGGTCACGCACGCGGCTGGCGCCGACGCCAACGAACATCTCCACAAATTCTGAACCGGATATTGAAAAGAAGGGCACACCGGCTTCGCCGGATACTGCCTTCGCCATCAGGGTTTTGCCGGTACCGGGAGAGCCGACGAGCAAAACGCCCTTGGGGATGCGTGCGCCCAAGGCGATAAATTTTTGCGGTTCTTTCAGGAATTCAACAATTTCCTGAAGCTCTTCTTTGGCTTCTTCCACGCCGGCAACGTCCGCAAAAGTGACAGTTGGGTGTTCTCCGGAAAGCATCTTCGCCCGCGACTTCCCGAAAGCCATCGCAGCATTATTAGAACCCTGCGCCTGGCGGATGAAGAAAAAGAAAAATATACCCATCGCGACAAATGGGAGGAAATTGAGGAAGGCGATCAATGCCTCGGACCAGAACCCAGGCACGACAATGCGGATGCTCAGTTCCGGATCGCGTAATTTTTCAGGGGAAACCCCAAGATCGATCAATTGTTCGATTAGTCCGCTCTGCGGATCTTTTGAAGAAATACTGGTCGTCTTTTGTTCGAGGCTCTTATACTGAATTTCGACTTCATTATTATCAACTTTGATGCTGGAAACTTTTCCAGCTTCAATGTCAGCAGCGAGTTGGTTAATAGGAATCTCAGTACTGCCGAAGCCATTCTGGTTCACACCATAGAAAACCATGGCGATCAACGCAAAGAGCAAGAGCGCTGAAATAAAAAATGATTGATTTCGTGGTTTCAATACAACCTCCGTAAAATATGCGCCGAAGCATCATTTCAAGATTATACCAATAAGCAGGTCTTGCTTTTGTCGACGGCGAGAACCTGGCGCGGGTTTCTAATGGAACTCTAACGTTCAGTAGGCTTCGGGGGCATATGGCATAATCCGCAGCCGATTTCCGGCTTTTGAACAATCCCGTTGCTGCGGGAGCACCAGGCTTTCACTTGGATCCGATTGCCAAAAATGCCTTTGCGGAAATATGCGGTCAAGGTCATGTTCAGTCCTTTTTATCGCGGGGATCAACAAGAGCCCGGCATTCTTCAAAATCCCGACCGCGATAGTAATCCCCGTAGAAGAATTTACAATCGCGGCTTTGGGGAGTTCTCATCGTGTTTTATACCCGGGTGAGGTACTCGCCGCTGCGCGTGTCCACTCGGATGGTATCGCCTTCGTTGACGAAAGCGGGGGTTTGCACCTTGAGACCTGTATCCGTGATGACCTGCTTGGTGACGCCGGTTGCGGTATTGCCGCGCGCGGAGGCTTCGGCAGTGACGACCTTCAGGTCCACACTGGTAGGCAGTTCAATATCGAGTGGTTCTTCTCCATAGAAAGTCAGCTTCACTTCCATGTTTTCTTTCAGATAGCCGGCATAATCCGCCACAAGGTCGGTGGGAACGGCAGGCTGTTCAAAAGTTTCCATGTCCATAAAATAGAAAAAATTTTCATCCCGATAAAGATATTCGACGTTGTGATAATCCAGACGGATGTCGTGGACGCGGTCGCCGGAGATAAAGGTCATTTCGAGCGTGGTCCCTTTGCGGATATCGCGCGCTTTAATGCGGATTGTGGCAGTGCCCCGTCCAGGCTTGTTGTGGGTATATTCCAGAACGCGATACAGGTTGCCGTCACTTTCGAAGGTTACACCTTTGCGCAATTCATTAACATCAATCATAAAAACCTCTTTTCAGACTAAACTTAACCGGCGGGGATTATATATCAACTCATTCCACTCGGCAAGGTTCCGTACCCTTACGCGCAGTTTGGGGTTATAACTGGGTAATGAATTCATTGGAAAACCGGAGACAGGCATGATCGAAATTATTAAGGTAAACACAAAAGCGTTACAAAAAGAATTTGTCGAATTTCAGTACGAACTGTATCGGGACTGCAAGCAATTTGTGCCGCCGTTCAAGAATGACATCTATGCCATGATGAACGAAAAGAAGCACCCATTTTATGATCATTCGATTTCTGAATTCATCCTGGCAAAACGGGATGGAAGAGTGGTTGGCAAGCTTTCCATGCTCATCAATCGTCCATTCAACGAGTATCACCACACAAAAGACAGCGAGTTTTACCTCTTTGACTGCATAGATGACCAGGAGGTCGCAAACGCGCTCTTTGGCTTGGCGGAGAAGTGGACCCTGGAGCACGGCATGAACCGGATCGTGGGTCCGAAAGGCTATGGACCTTTGGACGGCTACGGTATCCAGGTGGAAGGCTTCGAACACCGCCAAATGATGAACATGATGAATTACAACTACCCTTACTATCAGAAATTGGTGGAAAATTGCGGTTTTGTCAAGGAAGTTGATTTCGTCTCGAGTTACGTGAAGCTGAACGAATTTGTGCTTCCGGAAAAAATCAAAAAAGCCATAGAAATCACCAAAAAGCGCAAGTCGCTGCGCGTGATGAGCTTTAAGAGCAAGAGAGAAATCTATGAGTGGAAGGATAGACTGCGCGACGCCTACAATAAATCTTTTGTGAATAACTGGGAATACTACCCGCTCTCTGATCGTGAATTGAAATTTGTCATCGATAACGCTATCAGCTTTGTGATACCGGATATTTTGAAGGTGATTCTGAACGCGGAAGGTGAAGCGGTCGGTTTTGTGCTCCCATTCCCGGACGTTTCCGCAGCCATGCAGAAAAACAAGGGCAAGTTGGGTCCGATAGAAATCATCAGATTGTTACGTGAGATTAAAAACACAAACTGGCTTGATTTCAACGGAATCGGCATTCTGCCGGAATATCAGGGAATGGGCGGCAACGCGCTGCTCTTTGAGGCGCTGGATGATGCCGCGCGTAAAAACCCACGTTTCGTGCACTCCGAATTAACCCAAGTGGCAGAGACCGCCGTGCAGATGCGCAAGGACCTCGCTAATCTGGGCGTGCGTTTCTACAAGAACCACCGGGTTTACAAGAAAGAACTCGGTTAGCTGGCATACGCAAAACGCCGCAGGTAGATACCGCGCGGCGTTTTGCTTTTATTTTCAGATATAATTGAACAAAAAGCGGGTGATGGGATTCGAACCCACGAATGTTAGCTTGGGAAGCTAATGCCTTACCACTTGGCAACACCCGCAGCAGGGCTCTATTTTATCGCAGTTTTAACTTTTTGGGAGTGAAAACTTAAATTTCCATGAAATCTAAAGTAAGAGAAACTGAGCAATTTATCCGAGGCCGGCGAAATTCGTTTAAATACGCTTTCTCCGGTCTTTTGTATGTGCTCAAAACCCAAAAAAATGCCTGGCTGCATTTCGCTGCCACGGTATTAGTCGTGTTGTTTGCCTGGTGGCTGCGAATTGAACGGTTTGAGTGGCTGGCGATTCTGCTTGTGATCGGGATTGTCTGGACGGCTGAGTTTTTGAATACCGCGCTTGAGGTGATCGTTGATCTTGCCAGCCCCGAAAAGCATCCTCTTGCCAGGGTCGGCAAAGATGTCGGCGCGGCGTCGGTCTTGATCGCGGCGATATTGGCAGTCACGATTGGATTGATCGTCTTCTGGGAACCGCTTTTAGCGAAGCTGGGATGGTGAAGTTGAATAGGCAGTTGAATAGGCTTTGAATAGGCTTTATCATTGAAAAAGCACCCGATCGCTTGTATACTACAGCAAAGTTAAACGGAGGAAACAACCTAATGATCAATGAACCAATCAATGTTACTGATGCCGCCTTTCAAAAGACTGTCATCGAGAATCCAATGCCCGTGCTTGTCGACTTTTGGGCGCCCTGGTGTGGACCATGTCGGATGGTCGCGCCAATTCTTGAAAAAATTGCCAAAGAATACGCCGGACGTTTGATCGTCGCGAAGGTCAATACAGACGAAAACCAGGAATGGGCAGGGAAGTATGGCGTGCAGGGTATTCCCACCATGCTGATGCTGAAGGATGGGAAAATCATCCACCGCCAGGTCGGAGCTATGCCCGAACCCATGCTGAAAGACACTGTTGAACAATTCCTTGACGTCTGCGAATCGCAATAATAACCACACCGTTTTGAACTGAAGCGGCTGACAGTTTCTGAACTGCACCCGAAAGGTTGGACGAATAAAACCAACCGATAAGGTGCAGTTTTTGATTAAAAATATAAGAAATTAATCTCTACTAGGAACAACCGGTCGTGAACCGGTCGTGAGGGATCATTGCAAGCATGCCATAAAGGCTTTATACTTTTAACGTTACCAAAACCTTAGGCAGGAGGCTTAATGTCGCAACCAACCGGAATAGTCGAAGTTATAACAGGGTCCATGTTTTGTGGAAAAACTGAAGAGCTGATTCGCCGTCTAAGACGCGCGAGCATCGCTAGGCAGAAGGTGCAGGTCTTTAAGCCTGTCATTGATGAACGCTACTCTTTTTATAAGGTGCAGTCGCATTCGGGGATGGATTATGAGGCAATCCCCATCAAAAGTTCCGAAGAATTGCTCGAAAAGCTTGATCCCGAAGCAACGGTTGTGGGGGTCGATGAGGCGCAATTCTTTGATGATGGCATTGTCGATGTGGTGAACCAACTGGCAGAACGCGGTTTGCGGGTGATCGTGACCGGTCTGGACACCGATTTTCGCGGGGAGCCTTTTGGCTGTATGCCGTTCATGACCGCTAAAGCGGATAAGGTCGATAAGCTGACTGCTATCTGCGTTGTCTGCGGCGAACCTGCCACGCGAACCCAGCGCCTGGTAGGGGGCAAACCAGCCAAATACGACGAACCAATCGTGGTAGTCGGTGCTGCTGAGATGTACGAAGCACGCTGCCGCCACTGCCACCGCGTCCCGAAGGAGTAGCTAAAAATGCCGCAGCCTTATCAGGAATACCTGGATAAAATACTTATCCCAGAGGATGAGCTCCAAAAACGCATCCGGGAACTTGCGGTGGAGATCAATCGCGATTATGCCGGCAAGGAGCTGCTGGTCATCTGCATCCTCCGCGGCGGGGTCATGTTCCTTACGGACCTGATCCGCCATATTGACGTTCCCCTCGCGATCGAATTTATGGCGGTTTCCTCCTACGGATCCGGCGCACGCTCCTCGCAGGGCAATGTTCGCATCACGCTTGATCTGAGCACTACGATTTTTGGCAGGCATGTTCTGATCATTGAAGACATCATCGACAGCGGTCACACGCTCGTTTCGGTCATTGACCTGCTGAAGACGCGTGAGCCTGCTTCGATCTATGTCTGTACCTTGCTGGACAAATACGAACGCAGGGAAGTGGAGGTGCCGATCCGCTATTGCGGTTTCAAAATCGAAAATGAATTCGTGTTTGGCTATGGGCTGGACATGGACGAGTATTACCGCAACCTGCCTTTCGTCGCAACTGTCGATCTGGATAAATATGTTCCCCCAGCCGGATAGTGAACTGCTTCAGCTTCTGGAAGTCGTCCGGGAGCTGGCAGATGGTAAAAAGGTCTACCTTGTAGGCGGAGCGATCCGCGATTTGCTCTTGGGGCTGCCTGCCAAAGACCTTGATTTTGTGATGCCTGAAGGCTCGATTGAGCTGGCAAGGGCAGTCAGCCGCAGACTGGGGGGCGTTCGGTATACGCTTGACGACCTGCGCCACTCCGGAAGGGTCATCCTTCGGCACGGTGAGAAGAACGAACAGGTGCTCGATTTCACTTCTTTTATTGGCAGAAATCTCGAGCAGGATCTGCGTCAGAGAGATTTCACGATCAACGCGATGGCGCTCGATCTGGACCATCCGGATCAACTCATCGACCTCTTGGGGGGAGAGGCTGATCTCCGGATGCGAAAATTAAGGATTTGCGGTCCTGAATCGTTGACCTCTGACCCCCTGCGCGTGCTGCGCGGAGTGCGTTTGATCAGCAGCTACAATTTAGTGTTTGAAACTAAAATTGTCGCGGAGATGCGCGTAGCCGTGAAGAAGCTGGGAGCGGTCTCGGGGGAGCGGATTCGCGATGAGCTGATGAAATGCCTGCGCGTGCCAAATTTTAAGAGGACTGCTGCGTTGTTTGGACTCTTTGGCGTTTATGATCAGCTTCGTCTGCTCGTTTTCGGTGTTGACCCAACTTATCCAGAACTTTTGGAAACTGACAGCAGACTTTTGGCGGTATTAGAAAGGATGGCTTTTTTCCTTTTCGCCGTTGATCCCGAAGAAGGCAGGCAGCCCGGCATTCCGATCATTTCCACCAACAGCCAACTGAAAGCGTATCTGGATCTACTGGATGAGCCCCTGCAGGGAGGGAG
>JAGVUP010000003.1 GCA_019136215.1 Chloroflexota bacterium
TCCGCTTCGGTGCCGATATTTTCTTCAACTCATGGTTCAGATAATTGGGTACAATTGCTCAAGTGCAAAGTCAATGACATGCTCTCGATCAATGGCTTTTTCTAAATTCTATCGAAAAGTGAAACGGAACCTGTTGAAATAAAGCAGTATTTTCGACAAGAACTTTGTCAAGTCCGGTTGTGAACCGGATCAGTGGTTCATCTGAGGCTTGTTATTCTCATTTTATTCGGTCTTTTTCTTCCTTTTTTACCTCCTTTCCTCTACCATCAACAATCCTCCCTTACTCAAGCCATCCTCTGCCAGAGCTCGGACAGTTGAAACCCACCCCGCTTATCGGCTTCACCATCCGCTTCAAACTCTGTACGATCGCAGTAAGATATACCTGAACCCCGTACTTCTCCAAGTCAATATATCGACAGCGCCTAGCCCATGCTGCATTTTGGCTTCCCCCATTTCCGTTCGGAAAGATCGTACAGACAGCTGATCAGCAGGCTCCTAAGCAACAGAGCCGGGTCATAGGCTGGTCTTCCTGCCAGTCCTTCGCCTTTATGGAGTTTGTTCAGCTTTTTGGTGTAATAAGTTCAGTCGACCAGATCATTGGGTCTGTAGAAGGGTTCGGAGGTTGTTTTTCAACAGAAACCATAGCATTGGCGTCCCAAGGGCAAGATTCGAAGCGTGTGTTATAGTTATGTTCCGTGAAACGCTGGCGGTGTGTGGAATGCTGCCGGTGTTTCATTCAGAATCCTGACAATCAAGGAGAACAAACAAAATAGATCTGTTTAAGACAAGTGTCACTCTAAAACCCACTAATTCAAAGGAGATCAAACCATGCTGAAATTCGTATCAAAATTCGTTAGTTATCTTATGCTGATCGCATTGATAACTACCTCTGTGGCTGCTGCCGCGCCGGAACGCGCCTACCCGCCGACCGACAACCTTGTCACCACGGCGGAAGATCAGGAATGGTTGGACACTGCCCGCAAAGCCGAGAGCTTCACGATTCAACTCAACGAACCTTCCCTGGCAGCCTATGACGGTGGCAGCGCGAAATTCGCGCCGATCCCCAAAAATGAAGCGGGCAAACTGCTGGTAAATTCCACCGAAGCCTCATCTTATCTGGCGCATCTGAACCATAACATGGATGCCTTTATCGCGAAAGCGGAGACAATATTGGGTCGCGACCTCGAGGTGCTCTTCCGTTACGATTATGTTCTGAATGGTTTTTCCGCCCGCATGAGCCTCGAAGAAGCCGCGAAGTTGCGCGCGCAGCCGGAAGTCCGTGAGGTTTACCCTGACGGCGTTTATTACCTCGACACAGATTACAGTCCCGAGTTTATCGGGATCGACCATGTCTGGGATGGTACAGCCGTGCCGACGGACGTGGGCGCGAAAGGCGCTGGCACGATTATCGGCATCATTGATACCGGCATCAACATGAGCCATCCAAGCTTTGCGGAGACCACCTCCTTGGACTCATACGTGTATATCAATCCGTATGGTGAGGGAGTCTATAAAGGTCTTTGCCACACGAATCCAGGCACCCACGCGTGTAATGACAAACTGCTTGGCGTTTATGATTTTACCGGCAGCGGGAATGGTCACGATACCCTTGACCACGGCTCGCATGCGGCGGGCACCGCTGCTGGAAACCGCATCAGGATCAATTATGGCGATATTGATGTGGTGATCTCGGGTATGGCGCCGAATGCTCAAATCATTTCTTATAAAGTTTGTGATTCCAGTGGCTGCGACACCAACGCTTCTGCAGCCGCAGTAAACCAGGCTGTTGCTGATGGTGTGGATGTGTTGAACTTATCGATTGGATATTCCGTGGGGCCTTCTCACAGCCCGTGGTTGGATTCAACGGACGCCGCTTTGCTTGAAGCCTTCCGGGTTGGAATAATCACGGCAGCCTCCGCGGGCAATCTCGGACCTGCCTCTTCTACGATCTATAGGCTGCCCCCGTGGGCACTGGTGACCGGCAACACACAACATGGTCGCATTTTTGGCTATCCTGTCACCATCAATCCGGGCACGGGCGACCTTGTTTCGTCAGCCCTTCCTTCTACCACAGAACTTTCTCCTGCGTTAGCATCAGACCTGACCAACAAAGAATTGGTTTGGGGCGGCAAGTCAAACAATAAAGATGGCTGTTCCGCCTGGGCTGCAGGGGCGCTGAACGGGAAGGTCGGCATTGTGCAGCGCGGTAACTGCTCCTTTAAGGATAAGGTACAGAATATGTATAACGCAGGCGCTGTCTTTGGAATCGTTTACAACAACGTTTCAGGAACACCCATTCTCATGGGCTCGGACACGGGAGTTGTGAACATGCCCAGCGCGATGATCTCATTGGAAGATGGTCTGGCAATGGAAAATGTCGCTGCCCAGCCGATGAGGGTGACCATTCTCGCTGACCTTAGCTCCGGAGCTCGTCCGGAATGGGGCGATATTGTGGCACATTCCAGCTCCAGAGGACCTGTCAACAACTTTGATTTGCTTGAACCGGACCTGGTCGCACCCGGCACGAATATCCTGGCCGCTTATTCCGGACCCAATCAGGTGGACCTCATGACTGGCACCTCTATGGCAAGTTCGCAAGTCGCAGGCTCTGCTGCTGTCATGCGTTCGCTCCACCCGGATTGGAGTCCCGCAGCGATCCGCTCGGCAATCATCATGACTGCCCTGGCGGGTACTTCCAAAGATCACGATCTGGGTCCTGTGACACCATTTATCTACGGCAATGGCCGGCTCGATATGAGCAAAGCGGCATTGGCAGGGCTGGTGATGGAAGTCAGCTATGCTGACTATGTTCCGCGAACCCTGCAAATGGCGGAAATATCCGCACTCTGAACATCCCTTCCTACCAGAACAGCAACTGCATGGGAGGTTGCACCTTCACGCGGACGGTCAAGAATGTCTCTGGAGTAAGGACAAACTACACGATCGGGATCGAAAAAACTGACGCGGTGGAAATCACCACCTATCCTGCCGGATCTTTCTCCATTCCTGCCAACGGGACCCAGACGATCACTATCAGAGTGACCGCTTCCATTCTTTCGGGCGGCGCGTGGCAGTTTGGGCGCATCCGTTTTGAGACCGGAAATACCTTCCCGAGCGGGAAGCCGATCAGCACCACTGCTTTTACCCTGGCGGTAAAGGCGCCGCCAGTTGGTTCAACTTTCCCCTCTGAACTGCGCAGAAATATTGACGCCCCTGCTGGTCAGTACGTCTTTGAAGACCAGTATTACTCCAGCCCGATCACAGCTTTTTCGAATGTGCGCTATGGCTTGCAGCCCGCGACCGTTGAATCTTTCAGCCTGCCGCAGGACCCTACCAGGAACGATGTGTACGATGATCTGACGGACGTCTGGTATACCGTTACAACCTGTCCGTCCAATCAGCAGCGTCTGGTTGTCGAGATTCTCGAGACCACCTCTGCGGATCTGGACATCTATGTGGGTTTGGGCAACACGCCGAGTGACAGCATGCTGAGAGCCTTTGCCGCTGGACAGGGTCCGATGGAATATCTGAGCCTCTTTAGACCGACTTTCTCAGGCACCTGCTGGATTTTGGTGCAAAACTGGGAATCCTCTGAGACAGGGGCGGAAGATAGCGTCAAGCTGGCATACGGCTTTGTCCCGAGACCGGGCGGAGATAATTACACCATTACCGGTCCGGCAAGCGTTCCTGCCATGGCTCCTTTTGATGTCACCGTTGATTGGAATCTTGGAGGGACCTATAACACAGCAGAGGTCTGGTATGGATGGTTCAGCCTTGGTTCATCAGCTTCAACCACGGATGATATCGGAAAGCTTGACTTCAACCTCTACAAAGCCTCGCCAGGCTCGGTTTATTTGCCTATTTTGTTCAAGTAGCTCAGTTTTAACAAGCATTTTGCCGGGGAGCTGACTGAAAAGCCAGCTCCCTGCGCTTAATCAGCGCGATCCCTAAAGGGTCTATGGAAAAAACACTGAGGGGATTGGATGGTGTGGTAGGAATAAGCCCGTTAGTTACCCGGTTTTTCCCTCCGACAGGCGATTGGAAAATGTGGCAAGAGACTGGCAAAAGAACCAAGGGAAATTGTGCAGAAAGAGCAGGCAAAAAACCCTTGCATTCCGCGGGGGGGTGTGATATATTTGTTGGGCTACCTTCAGGGGTAGTTCTATTTGTGTGGCAATTTAAGAATGTTTTCCGCGTGGGCAGACGACTTCACAGGGAACATTGACTGAATTGTGCGGAGATGATGCAGCTTGCCCAGGCTGACAGTCTCGCAGAATATTAAACAGGAGAATAGTATGTTAAAAGGGCTAATCGGAAGAAAGATCGGTATGACCCAGATCTTCGATGAAAGCGGGCGCGCAATACCCGTGACGCTTATCGAAGCTGGGCCTTGTTTTGTTTCTCAGATCAAGACTGCTGAAACCGACGGCTACAGCGCTGTTCAATTAGCATTCGGAGAAGTAAAACCAAAGCGTCTGAGCAAGGCTCAATTAGGGCATCTCAAGACCAATAATCTCCCCCCCGTGCGCGTGTTGAGGGAATTCCGCACTAAAAAAATCGATGGTATCAATCCAGGTGACGAGCTGAAAGCTTCTGTGTTCGCTGAAGGCGAATTCGTTGACGTGATCGGCACCTCCAAGGGCAAGGGCTTCGCTGGCGCCATGAAACGTCATGGCTTTGGCGGCGGACCCATCTCCCATGGTCAGTCTGACCGCCAGCGTTCGCCCGGTTCCTCAGGGTCCGGCACTACGCCAGGTCGTGTTTTTAAGGGCAAGCGCCGTCCTGGGCATATGGGCGATGTTCAGGTCACTTCTTCGCATATCCGTGTTGCGATGGTTGATCCAGAGCGCAATCTGATCGCGGTTCAGGGCTCCGTTCCAGGCGCCAAAGGCGGAACAGTGATCATCAAAGAGGCTCGCAAGCAGTAATCCGCTTGTGGTTGAATGGAGAAAGCTATCATGAAAGTTGATGTTTATAACTTAAAAGGCGAAAAATCGGATACTGTTGACCTGCCCGATGAGATTTTTGCAGCTGCGCCAGATGGCGAACGCGCGCCTGGGCACCCACAATACCAAGCGCCGCAGTGAAGTCAGAGGCGGCGGCGCCAAACCCTGGAGACAGAAGGGCACAGGTCGTGCCCGACGCGGCAGCATGATTTCCGCTCAGTCTGTTGGCGGCGGACGCGTTCACACCCCGAAACCGCGTGATTACACCCAGGCGATGCCCCAGAAGATGCGCCGCGCAGCCATGGTCGATTCCCTCAGCATGGATAAACCCCGCAGCGCTGATCTGGCAAAAGCCCTGTCCGCTTTGGCTGGCGAGGCGCGCAAACTGGTTTTGGTGCCCGATAAGAGCGATTCTTACACAAACCTGATCAAATCCGGACGCAACCTGGCAGATGCCAAACTGCTGCAGGCAAATTACCTCAATATCCGCGATCTGTTCACTTGTGAGAAAGTCATTATCCCCCTTGCTTCACTCGATGTGATCAAGAGTTATTTGGGATAGGAAGGTGAAGCAGAATGAGCAATACCGTTTTTGATATCCTGCGACGCCCTGTTGTGACAGAAAAGTCGAATTACATGGCTGGAAAACTGAACCAGTACGTTTTCGAAGTGGCATCCTTTGCCACTCGCGAACAGGTGAAGACCGCCATCGAAACGGCTTTTGACGTCAATGTGGAGCGTGTCAATATCATCAACCTCCCCGCCAAGTCGCACCGCAATTCGCGGACGCGCCGTCTGGTTGTGCGTTCGAGCGGCTACAAAAAAGCCATCGTGACTCTGAAACCCGGGGAGAGCATTCCTGTTTTTGAAGGAGTGGACTAATGGCTGTTAAGATTTACAAACCCAAGACGAACGGTCAGCGGCATAAGACCAGCTACACGTTCGAAGAAATTACCAAAACCCACCCGGAACGCAGTTTGATCGTGGCGAAGAAAGAACACGCCGGACGCAACGCGAGCGGTCGTGTCACCGTCCGCCATCGCGGCGGCGGCTCCCGCCGGCAGATCCGCCTGGTGGACTTCAAACGCGAAAAGACGAACATTCCAGCCAAAGTCAGCGCGATCGAATACGATCCCAACCGGACTGCCCGTCTGGCTCTGCTGACCTATGCTGACGGCGAAAAGCGCTATATTCTCGCTCCGATCGGCGTCAAAGTCGGCGACACGCTGCTTTCCGGTCCCAATGTGGAAATCCGTCCCGGGAACAACCTTCCCCTGGCGAATATCCCGGTTGGCACCACGATTCATGCGATCGAACTGCATCCCGGCAAGGGCGCCCAAATCTGCCGCTCCGCGGGTTCTTCCGCCCAGTTGCTTGCCAAAGAGGGCAAATACGCACATGTGCGCATGCCTTCCGGGGAAGTGCGCCTGGTTTTGCAGGAGTGCAGCGCCTCGATCGGTCAGGTTGGGAATGTGGAACACAGCAACGTCAAGCTCGGCAAAGCCGGACGCGCGCGCCATATGGGGCTGCGCCCGGAAGTCCGCGGTTCAGCGATGTCTCCAAGGGACCATCCGCATGGCGGTGGTGAGGGTCGCAGCTCGATCGGTATGCCCGGTCCGAAGACCCCTTGGGGTATGCCAACTCTTGGTTATAAGACGCGCACCAATAAGCGCACCGATGCCATGATTATTCGCCACCGCTCCAAGGCAAAGCGTAAATAGCGGTTGAGAGACAGAAAAGGAAACTAAGATGTCGCGATCATTGAAAAAAGGGCCATTTGTAGACCCGAAACTGTTGAAAAGAATTGAAGAGATGAACGAGAAAGGCGAAAAGAAGGTCATCCGCACCTGGAGCCGCGCCAGCACCATCTTCCCCCAGATGGTCGGGCACACCATCGCAGTGCATGACGGACGCCGTCACGTTCCTATTTATGTGACCGAGAACATGGTTGGTCATCGTTTGGGCGAATTTACCCCCACTCGTTGGTTCCGCGGACATGTCTCTGAGAAGGGAAGATGAGGAAGAGAATGGCACAGGAAATATCCGCAAAACTCTCTAACTTTGCTGAATCCGCTCAGAAGACCCGCCTGGTAATCAACCTGGTTCGCGGAAAGAAGGTCGTTGACGCGCTGCACACCTTGAGTCTGACCCCCAACAAGGCAGCCCGCCCGGTGCACAAGCTGATTTATTCGGCTATGTCGAACGCTGAAGAAAACTTTGGCGTGAACCGCGATGACCTCGTTGTTTACAAGATTTTCGCTGACGAAGCTCCCACTCGCAAGTGGCGTTCGTTTGGCGCCCGCGGTCGTTTTAAGCCGATGCTGAAACGCCGTTCGCATGTGACCGTTATATTACGCGAAGTCGAGTAAAGGTAAGGAGTTAGATATGGGTCGTAAAGTACATCCAATCGGATTTCGTCTGGGAATCAATAAACCCTGGTTAGGACGCTGGTACGCACATCGAAATCGAACGCTATCCAGGCAAGGTGAAGGTCACCCTGCAAACTGCCAAACCCGGCATTCTGATCGGGCGCAAAGGCGAGAGCGTCAAAGTGCTACGCCAGCAGTTGGAAGCGCTGACAGGCAAGAAGATTGACCTGGAAGTCAAGGAAATAAAATCAGCGGATACGGACGCTTACCTGGTGGCAACCAATATTGCCGGTCAGCTCGAGCGCCGCATCAGCTACCGGCGCGCGATGAAGCGCGCCATCCAGCAGGCTCTGCGCCAGGGCGCGGGCGGCATCAAAATTTCGGTTTCCGGTCGTCTTTCCGGCGCTGAAATGGCACGCCGCGTCACTCTGCGTGAGGGGCGTGTGCCTCTGCAGACTCTGCGCGCCAATATTGACTTCGCCCGTGCCGCTGCCAAGACCACTTTCGGTCAGATTGGCATCAAGGTTTGGATCTATCAGGGCATCGTCATGAACCAGCCTGAAGAAACAGTTGAGACCACCGAAGGTGTCTATATCAGCGAGTAATTATTCGGAACGAGTGAGGACATAAATTATGTTGATGCCAAAGAGAGTAAAGTACCGCAAGCAAATGCGCGGTCGCATGAAGGGAAAAGCTTCGCGCGGTGTGGACGTGAACTTCGGCGAATACGGATTAAAGGCATTGGAATGCGCTTATATGAGTGCGCGCCAGATTGAGGCTGCCCGCCGTGCAATCGTGCATTCGCTCAAGCGCCGTGGAAAAATCTGGGTCCGTGTATTCCCCGACAAACCCTACACCAAGCGTGCCGCTGAAACCCGTATGGGTAAAGGTAAAGGCGCCGTGGATCATTGGGTAGCCGTGATTCGACCCGGTCGGATTTTGTTTGAGGTTGGCGGCACTGACGCTGATTCCGCGAACAAAGCCCTGATCCGGGCGCGTTATAAACTGGGCTTCAGAACTAAGATTGTTGCCCGAGAAACGATGGGAGAAGGTTCATGAACAGCAAAGAAGTAAGAGAACTTTCTACGGAAGATATTAAGACCAAACTGTTGAACATCCGGCAGGAGCTCATGAATTTGCGCTTCCAAATCGTGACCGGTCAATTGACCGACACCAGCCGCTTCAAGGTCGTCCGCCGGGATATCGCCCGCATGGAAACGATCCTGAATGAGCGCGCCCGCCAGGAGAAGGAAGGGAAGAAATGAACAAACGCCGACGTTTAACGGGTATTGTTAAGTCGAACAAGATGACCAAAACCGTCATCGTGGAAGTTTCACGCACATTCCAGCATCCGCTTTACCACAAAGTGGTGCGGAGCGCGAAGGCTTACAAGGCGCATGATGAATTGGGCTGCAATGTCGGCGATGAGGTCGTGATCGTCGAATCCGCCCCCATTTCAGCAACTGTGCGTTGGGTCGTGGAAAAGATCGTCAAGGTCGAAATCCGCCAAGAAGGCGTCGAATCAGCCTCGGAGACCATCGAAGAGGTCGAGGAAATGATCGAGACCGAAACCGTCGCCGAAGAGGCTGAGGGTGAGCTCGAGGAAGGGGAATCAGCATGATTCAGCGTGAGACCCGATTAGTTATTGCCGATAACACTGGCGCCCGTGAACTCCTGGTCATCCAGGTTGTGGGCGGCACCCGCCGCCGCTACGGTTACGTGGGCGACATTGTCATTGGCACAGTGAAAACCGCCACGCCTCAGGCTTCTGTTAAGAAGAGTGAGATCGTAAAGGCTGTTATCGTGCGCACCAGCAAAGCCTACCGCCGTCCAGATGGGTCCACCATTTGCTTTGACGACAATGCGGCTGTCATCCTGGACAATGATGGCGTGAACCCCCGCGGCACGCGCATCTTTGGACCGGTTGCCCGCGAACTGCGCGACAAAGGCTATATGAAGATCGTTTCATTGGCTCCGGAAGTGCTGTAGTTGATGGAATAGGAGTGTCAAATGAAAATGAAAATACGTAAAGGCGATCGCGTACGGGTTATGCGTGGGGCTGAGGAAGACAAAGACAAAGTTGGCGAAGTCATCCGCGTGCTGCCCAAGGAAAACCGTGTGGTGGTGCAGGGCGTAAACATGGTGAAGAAACACCAGAAACAATCCCAGTCCGGCGGCAAAACGATCCCGGCTGGCATCCGTGAGTTTGAAGCCCCCATCCATGCCTCGAACGTGGCTGTGGTGGATCGCGAAGCGGAAAAGGAAAGCAAGGAAGCCCGCAAAGCTTCCAAGGCTAAAGCTGACAGCGCCAAGAAGCCGGCTGCCAAAAAGACAGCGGTAAAGAAAGCGGAAACCAAACCCGAAGCCAAGAAGCCGGTCAAAAAAGCGGCTGATACCAAGGCGAAAACTGCTGGAAGCAAGAAGAAAGCTGCCGAAGGTAACTAAGGCACAGGTGAGCAGATATGAACAGACTACAAGAACAATATAAGAACGAATTCGCGCCAGCTCTGCAGAAGGAGCTCGGGTTGGAAAACGTCATGCAGATCCCGAAGATCACCAAAGTGGTGGTCAACATCGGTGTCGGCGAAGCGCTGGACAACCCCAAGGCTTTGGATGCGGCTGTGAACGATCTGACTATCATCACGGGTCAGAAGCCTGTTGTCATCGCCGCCAAGAAAGCCATTTCCAATTTCAAGCTGCGTGAAGGACGTCAGATTGGCGTCAAGGTTACGCTGCGCGGAGATAAGATGTGGGCATTTTTGGACCGCCTGATTAACGTTGCTCTGCCTCGCGTGCGTGACTTTCGCGGGATTTCGGCTGACTCCTTTGACGGGCGCGGCAATTACACGCTCGGTCTGACCGAACAGCTGATCTTCCCTGAGATTCAGTATGACAAAATCGACAAAGTGCGTGGCATGGAGATCAGCATCGTTACCACGGCTGAGACTGATGACCATGCCCGGCAGTTGCTGAGCAAATTCGGCATGCCCTTCAGGAAAGGAAACTAATGGCTAAAAAGTGTATGCAATATCGCGAAATGCGGCGGAAATATCCAACCCGCGTTGTAAATCGCTGTCGTGTGTGCGGCAGACCGCGCGGTTATATGCGCAAATTTGGTCTCTGCCGTATTTGCTTCCGTGAATTAGCGCTCCAGGGGAAAATTCCTGGCGTGACTAAGGCATCCTGGTAGAAGGCTTGGAGGATTAAGATGACAATATCAGATCCTATTGCCGATATGTTAACGAGAATCCGCAATGTTGCCATGGTTGGCAAAACAACCGTCGCCATGCCGAACTCGAAACTCAAGAGCGAAGTAGCCCGGATTCTGACCGAAGAGGGTTACCTTGAGAGTTATGAAGTCGTTGATGGAAAAAGCGAAGCGCATAAGATTTTGCGCCTGAAGCTGAAATACATCGGCGAACGCCGTCAACGCCGCCCAATTATCACGGGTTTGGAGCGCGTCAGCCATCCCGGCTGCCGGGTTTACACCTCCAAGAAAGATATCCCCTGGGTATTATCCGGCATTGGCATCGCGATTTTATCAACCCCGAAGGGGATCATGACCGGCGCCCGCGCCCGCAAGATCGGCGTTGGCGGCGAGATCCTCTGTAAGGTTTGGTAGGAGGAAGAGAAATGTCGCGAATTGGTAAATTACCCATCACCCTGCCCAAGGGTGTGGAAGTGAAAATGGAAGGGAACAAGGTTTCCGTCAAAGGACCCAACGGGCAACTTGAAGAGACCTTCTCTCCTGATATCAAGATCGAAATCGAGGACGGCACCATCAAAGTGGAACGCCCCAACGATGAGCCGCGCATGCGCGCTCTCCACGGTACCACCCGAGCCCTGATCAACAATATGATCGTTGGCTGCTCCAAAGGTTTTGAAATCGTGCTGGAATACAGCGGCGTTGGCTATCGGGCTGAATTGAAGGGCAAGGATCTTTTCATGAACCTTGGTTTTTCACACCCTGTGGACTTCCCTGCGCCCGATGGCATCACCTTTGATGTGGACGCGAAAGCTCACATCATCAAAATCAAAGGTCGTGACCGTCAGCAGGTGGGGCAGGTGGCTGCGAACATCCGCAAGCTGCGCCCGCCGGAACGCTATCATGGAACCGGCATTCGCTACCAGGGCGAAATTGTTAAGCTCAAGGCTGGTAAAGCCGGAAAGACCGGTAAGTAGAGGTAAATGACTATGGCAAATAAATCAAGAAACGCTGCTCGTTTACACCGTCACGCGCGTGTGCGCAAGAAAATCTTCGGCACGCCCGAACGTCCGCGCCTGAATGTTTTCCGCAGCATCAGCGAGATCTATGCCCAGGTGATTGATGATCACAGCGGCACAACCCTCGTTTCCGCTTCCTCCGTGGACGCGGGTCTGCGCGAAAGCGTCAAGGGCAAGAACAAGTCCGACCAGGCTATGCTGGTTGGCGAGGCGCTTGCCAAACGTGCGCTTGAAAAAGGCATCAAGACCGTTGTCATGGATCGCGGCGGTTACATCTATACCGGTCGTCTGAAAGCTCTGGCTGAAGGCGCTCGCAAGGGCGGGCTGGAATTCTAAAACGAGGATACTATGGAAGAATATCAAGGATTAGAAACTCAATACGACGAACGTGTGATCGATATCGCCCGCGTTGCCAAAGTTGTCAAAGGCGGTCGCCGCTTCTCGTTTCGCGTTACCCTCGTGGTTGGCGATAACAACGGGAGCGTTGGTCTGGGCACCGGCAAAGCGCTGGCAGTTCCGGACGCGATGCGCAAAGCCACCGAGCGTGCGTATAAAAACATGAAAAAGGTCAGCCTGATGGGCACCACGATTGCCCATGAGGTGATTGGCACCCAAAGCGGCGCGAAAGTGCTGCTAAAACCTGCTTCTGCTGGTACTGGCGTTATCGCTGCCGGCGGTGTGCGCGCGGTCTGCGAAGCTGCGGGGATCAAGGACATTCTTACCAAATCCCTGGGCTCTGCAAACATGCTCAACATCGTCCAGGCAACCTTCGACGCTTTATCCCAGCTCAAATCGCCTGCTACCGTGGCTGCCGAACGCGGCAAAGACGTGCAGGATGTGACCCCGTACTGGGAGCGGAGGAAGAATGGCTAAGAAAAAGTCTGATACTCTTCGCATCAAATTGGTGAAAAGCGGTATTGGTTATACCGAACGCACCAAACGAACCCTCAAAGCGCTCGGATTCCACACTCTTAACCAGGTTGTTGAGCATAAGGATAACGAGGCTCTGCGCGGTATGCTGACAAAAGTCTCTCACTTGGTTGAGATTTTGTCGGACACTGAGGAGAAGTAAGCATGCAATTACATGATCTCAAACCTAACGAAGGCGCAAAGAAGACGCGTAAACGTGTGGGTCGTGGCACTGGCAGCGGCGCTGGCAAAACAGCCGGTCGCGGCACCAAGGGTCAGAACTCACGCACCAGCGGCGGCGTGCGCCCCTATCACATGGGTGGTAACCTGCCATTCTTCCGCAAGCTGCCTTTCCTGCGTGGTGAAGGATTCACCCCGCGGAATCGCGTTCGCTATGCGGAAGTAAATCTGGACTCACTGCAGGGCTTCAAAGCTGGCGATGAAATCACTCCCGAGAGCCTGAAAGCTGCCGGTCTGTTGAAGGGCAAGGATCTCCCCATCAAAATCATGGGACGCGGTGACATCAATATCGCCCTGAAAATCAAAGCCCACAAAGTGACTGAAGGCGCCCGCCAAAAGATTGAAAAAGCCGGCGGGACAATTGAAACATTGGCACTTTCGTAGCAATAAGGAGATAAGTGATGAAACGATCATCCTGGCGTTACCTGTGGAAATCTGAGGATATTCGCAACAAGCTGCTGATTTCGCTGCTTCTGCTTGCGATTTACCGCCTCGCAGCCAACATCCCGGTCCCCGGCATCAACCGTGTCGCGGTCGCGGCATTGTCCCAACAGACCGGCGCTGGCGGCAACCTGGTCAACTTGCTTGACTTGCTTTCAGGCGGCGCGGTATCCAGATTCTCTGTGCTTGCCATGGGTGTTTACCCGTATATCACCGCCCAAATCATCCTGCAACTGCTCACGCCGGTTATCCCCGCGCTTGAACAGAAAATGAAGGATGATCCCCGTGAAGGACGTATCTGGATGGAAAAATGGACCGTTATCCTGACCATCCCAATGGCGCTCCTCTCGGCTTTTGGACAGATCAACATCTTCAACTCCATGTTGGGCGGCAGTACGGTCATTGAACAGTGGGGTTTCTCTGGCGAACGCTTGCTTCCGACGATCACCGCCATCATCAGCATGATTGGCGGCACGATGTTCGGCATCTGGATCGGTCAGTTAATTTCTGAGTACGGCTTGCGCAATCAGGGTCTTTCGCTGATCATCTTCGCGGGTATCGTCTCGCGTTTTCCGGTCACGATTGCCCAGATGATCAAGGCGAAAGAAGCCTGGTGGGTGTTTGTGGTCTTGCTGCTGTTGTTTGTCCTGACGATCCTGGCGATTGTCTTTGTTCAGGGCGGACGGCGCAACATTCCGGTCTTATTCCCCGGCAGGCGCATCGGCAACCGCATGTCTATGCCGGTTCGCAGCCAACTGCCGCTGATGGTCAACATGGCTGGCATGATTCCGATCATTTTTGCTCAGTCTTTCCTGACCTTCCCGGCGATTTTGGCTTCGTTCTTTATTAAGTCTCAGACTGCGTGGGTCAATAACACCGCCAACTGGTTTGTCAAAGCTTTCGGCGGTGATACATGGTGGTATCCGATCATGTTCTTCGTCCTGGTGGTTGGGTTCGCATACTTTTATACTGATGTGCTCTTTGCGCAGCAGAATTATGGCGAAAACCTGAAAAAACAAGGCGCGCAAATTCCGGGTGTGGTCCGCGGTAAACCCACGCAGGATTACCTGACCCGCGTTCAGCGCCGCATCACACTTCCGGGCGCGTTTTTCCTTGGTTTGGTGGCAGTTTTGCCCTATATCCTGGGGTACATCCTGCCCGACAATAGCGCCGGTATCCACCTGATGCAGGCATCGGGTCTGATGATCGTGGTAGGCACCATCCGCGAGACGGTCGAACTGATCGAAACCGAACTGCGCATGCGCGGGTACGATGATCGCCTGATCAGCTAAGCGGATATCTGCGATGAACGAAAAAGCCACTTACATTGTCATGCTGGGTCCTCCGGGAGCCGGCAAAGGCACGCAGGCGAAGATCCTGGCTGAAAAGTTGGGGCTGGTGCATGTTTCCACCGGAGACCTCTTCCGCGAAAACCTGAGTCAGGAAACCGAGCTGGGTAAGTTGGCGTCAAGTTTTATGGTCAGAGGCGAATTGGTGCCGGACGATGTCACCATCGCAATGGTCAAAGAACGCCTCTCAAGACCGGATTGCGCCAGGGGAGCCGTAATGGACGGTTTTCCGCGCACGCCGGCGCAGGCTGGAGCTTTTGAAACCCTGCTGGCGGAGATAGACGGCAAGGTGGACCATGTGCCGTTCATCAGCGTGCCGAACGATGTTCTGGTTGAGCGCTTGAGCGGTCGCTGGATGAGCCACTCGGGGCGCGTTTATCACGCCCTCTACAACCCGCCTAAAGTAAAGTGGGTGGATGATGTGGATGGTTCGCCCCTCTATCAGCGGGAAGATGACAAACCTGAGACGGTCTTGCATCGGATCAAGGTGTACTACGACCAGACCTCTCCCCTGATCGAATTCTACCGTCAGGCAGGGACCTTGGTCGAAATTGATGGTACAAAGGAAATCGAGCAGGTCACAGAGGATTTGCTGGAAGCTGTGGCGTGATGTTTGAAAGCAGGATCAACCTTAAATCAGAAGCCGAAATCGCTCTGATGCGGGAAGCCGGCAGGCTCAATGCCCAGACGCTCGAAGCGGTCAAGGCAGAAATCAGACCCGGCGTGAGCACTGGTGAACTAAATGAGGTCGCGGAGAGTTTTCAGCGGGCTCATGGCGTTTACTCGCCCTTTAAGAATTACGATCCCGGAAACGGGGTGCCCTTCCCGGGGAGCATCTGCACCAGCATCAATGAAGAAATGGTGCATGGCATCCCCGGCAAGCGCAAGCTGCAGGAAGGCGATATCATCTCGGTCGATTGCGGCACGGTCTACGAAGGCTTCGTCGGCGACTCGGCTTTTACTGTCGGCGTCGGTGAGATCTCATCGGAAGCCCAGCGACTGATCGATGTGACTAAAAAAGCGCTGGAAATTGCCACGGCTCTGATGGTGCCGGGCAACCGCAGCGGCGATGTTGGCTCGGCGATCGAAACGTACGTGGAATCGCAAGGTTTTCGCTGCACCCACACCTACACCGGTCACGGTGTGGGTCGGGCGATGCACGAAAGCCCGCAGCTCACCAACTACGGCGTGCCCGGGCAGGGATTTTTGCTGCGCGAAGGCATGACGATCGCGATTGAGCCGATGGTGCTGGTTGGCACCCGGCGCACCAAGACCTTGCGCAATCTTTGGACCGTTGTGTCTGTGGACGGTTCCCTGACTGCGCATCAGGAAAACACAATAGCAGTGACCAAGGAAGGCCCGCTGGTTTTGACCAGTTTGTAGGCAAGCCTTGTCAATAGTGAACGATAAAGATATAATAAAACCTTTGCGGATAAAGAAGGAGTAGAGACTGATGAAAGTATCAGCATCGATAAAGAAACGCTGTAACAAGTGCAAAATCGTCAAGAGAGACGGTCGTCTTTATGTTATTTGTACGAATACCCGCCACAAGCAGCGACAAGGATAAGGAATCATAATATGGCTCGTATAGAAGGTGTTGACCTCCCGCGCAATAAGCGCATTCAGATCGGTTTGCGATATATCTATGGTATCGGATCAAAGACTGCGGATGACATCCTGGCAGCCACTGGTGTTGATCCGGACATCCGGGTAAAAGATTTACCCGAAAGCGAAGTTTCGAAACTACGTGATTACATCGGGCAGAACCTCAAGGTCGAAGGCGATCTGCGCCGGGAAGTCCAGATGAACATCAAGCGTTTGGTTGAGATCGGTTGTTATCGTGGCTTGCGCCACCGCCGCAACCTGCCTCTGCGCGGTCAGAACACCCGCACCAACGCGCGCACACGCAAGGGCCCCAAGCGCACAGTCGCTGGTCGCGGACGCCGCCGTGGAGCAACCAAGAAATAGGAATGAACTGACCAGTAAGCCTGGGATGGGGTTCCCTTTCCCCCGCGGCAACCCGGGCTGGCTGTGGCAGACATGTAAAGATTTAGTGAGGAAGAATTATGGCAAAACAAGCACGTACAGCGCGGCGAACGACCACTTCGCGTAAGGTCAAACGCCAGATTTCGACAGGACAAGTGCACGTCTTTGCGTCCTTCAATAACACCATCGTGACCGTCACTGACCTGCAGGGCAATACGATTTGCTGGGGCAGCTCCGGTTCCGCTGGATTTAAAGGATCCCGCAAGAGCACCCCGTTTGCTGCAAGAATGGCAGCCGAACAAACCGTGAAGACCGCCCAGCAGATGGGTCTTCAGGAAGTTGAACTGTTCGTTAAGGGACCTGGTCCTGGTCGGGAAGCTGCAATCCGTGCAGTCCAATCATTGGGCATTCGCGTGCGCATGATCACTGATCTGACCCCAGTGCCCCATAACGGCTGCCGACCTCCCAAGAGACGCCGCGTGTAGTCAAGAAAAAGGAAATTATTGAAATGGCAAGATATACAGAAGCAGTTTGTCGTTTGTGCCGCCGGGAAGGCGAAAAGTTGTTTCTCAAGGGTGAGCGCTGCTACACTCCCAAATGTTCTTTTGAGAAACGCAGTTATGCGCCCGGCATGCATGGAAAAATGAATGTTGGACGCCCCGGTCGCGAATCGGACTATGGCAAGCAGTTGCGCGCCAAGCAGAAAGTCCGCCGGGTGTACGGCATCTACGAACGTCAGTTCCGCCGCTTTTACGGGCAGGCTCTGCGCATGCGCGGTCAGACAGGTCCTAACCTGTTGACCATTCTCGAAACCCGTCTGTCGAATGTGGTTTATCGTCTCGGTTTTGCAGCCAGCCGCGCGCAGGCGCGCATCCTGGTGAGCCACGGTCACTTTGTGGTGAACGGTCAGCGCGCTGACATCCCTTCTTACGGCATCAGCGTGGATGACGTCATCTCTGTGCACGAGAACTCCAGGGATACGGTTTATTTCAAGAACCTGCGCGAAGAAGCCGAAGGGCGCACCGTGCCAACCTGGTTGGCTCGCGACCTGACCAACCTTTCCGGAAGGATGCTGCGCAACCCCGAACGTTCAGAAATTGATGGCAACCTCAACGAGCAGTTGGTTGTTGAGTACTATTCTCGCTAATCGAGGGGCTAGTTCAGTCTTACCGAAAAGTTTGACTGGTTAGGGGTAACCGTGACAGGAAATATGGAAATGGTAACACCAAAAATTGAGCGGACTGAAGAGTCCCGCGACTATGGAAAGTTTACGATCAGCCCGCTTGACCGCGGATTTGGCGTGACCCTGGGCAATGCCCTGCGCCGCACGCTGCTTTCCTCCCTGGAAGGCGCGGCTGTAACTTCAGTGCGGATCACCGACGTGATGCACGAGTTCAGCACCATCAAAGGCGTGCGCGAAGATGTCATCCAGGTCATGCTGCAGATCAAATTGCTGCGCTTCAAGCTCCACAACGTCGAAAACGCGACCATCAGCCTGGACGTGCAGGGCAAAGGCGAAATAACCGCCGCGGACTTGCGCTGCCCGCCTGAGGTGGAGATCATCAACCCAGATCTGTATCTCTTCAGTATCAACGAAAATGATGCGCATGTGGAGATGGATATGACCGTTGCTGCCGGTAAGGGTTATGTACCAGCGGGAGAACGCTCGGACAGGCTTCCGATCGGTGTGCTTCCCGTGGACTCGATCTATTCGCCGGTGCGGCGCGTCAACTGGGGCGTGACCAACGCTCGTGTTGGTCAGAGCACCAACTATGACCGCCTGCAGCTTGAAATCTGGACGGATGGCACCATCTCTCCGGAAAAAGCGCTGATCGATTCCTCCAAACTATTGATGAATCAGTTAAGCATCATCAGCGGCACCAGTGAAGAACTGCTCGTGAAGCCCACGATTCAGACAGAAGCGGAGACGCCATTTGTCAGCAGAGACGTCATCGAGACTCCGATCGAATCTTTGGATCTGACTGTGCGCGTTTTTAACGCCCTGAAGCGTACCGGCATCACCACGGTAGGTGATGTGATGGAACTGCTGGATAAAGGCGAAGGCGCCATGCTTTCCATCCGTAATTTTGGTGATAAAAGCCTGACCGAGCTGAAAGCGGCTATGGTCGAAAAAGGCTACTTGGAAAAAGAAGAAGTGGAGTAAGAGGATATGCGGCATCAAGTTAAAGGATACCGGCTCAACAGAAGCATGGGGCATCGCACTTCCCTGCGAAGGACTATGATCAAACAACTGTTCGAGCATGAAAAAATTCAAACTACCCTGGCGAAGGCGAAGTCCATTCAGCCAGATGCTGAAAAGCTGATCACCCTGGCTCGCAACGCGCAAAAAGGAGATGATCTGCTCAAAGTCAATGCCCGCCGTCAGGCTGCCGCCAGCCTTGGCAACAACAGCGGCGAAATAGTAAAGAAACTGTTCGATGATATCGCTCCGCGTTTCTCGTCCCGCAAGGGCGGTTACACGCGTCTGCTCAAACTTGGTCCCAGGCTCGGCGACAACGCTGAGATGGTGCTGCTTGAGCTGGTGAGCGAGTAGGCAACTGAAGTGGTAGTTTAGCCTTTCACGGGAATACGAAAGGCATGGCACATTACAAACTTATTCTCGCTTACGACGGCACGAATTACAACGGCTTTCAGCGGCAGAAAATCAAAACCAGCGTCCAGGCGACTTTCGAGGAAGCGCTGCGGCGCCTGGGTTGGCAGGGCAGGGCAGTAATGCCCTCGGGGCGCACCGATAGCGGTGTGCATGCCAAAGGGCAGGTGGTCAGTTTCAATTTTGACTGGAAACATCCTGACCGGGACCTGCAAAAAGCCCTGAACGCCTTTTTGCCGGCAGATATCGCGGTGCAGAGTGTGGAGCAGGTGCTGGCGGATTTTCATCCCCGCTACGACGCCCTGACACGCCAGTACCGCTACCAGCTCTACTGGCAGCCCGCGCGCGACCCCCTGCGGGACAGGTACGCCTGGCGTTTGGAACGCAAGCCTGAGCTGCGGCTCATGCAGGCGGCATCCGATGACCTGCTTGGGGAGCACGACTTCATCGCCTTCGGGAAAGCCCTGAAGGAAGATGGCACGACAATCCGGCGCATCTTTTCGGCGGATTGGGCGGAAGAGCAGGACGGCATGAGCTTCACGATCGTGGGCAATGCCTTCCTCTACCACATGGTGCGGCGGATCGTCTATGTGTTGGTTCGCATAGGGCTCGGAGATTTGCCGGTGGAAACTGTGCGGCTCGGGCTCGAACGCGGCAGCACAGGCATTGTCAGCCTGGCGCCAGCTCGTGGTTTGTGCCTGGAGGCGGTGAGCTTCGGCGAGGATAGATAGAAGATTGTTTGCCCAGCCCGCAAGGCCGGGTATGTATTTTGAAAACGGAGAAGTAAAAGTGGAAAAAACATACATTCCTAAAGGAAATGTGACCGGTCAATGGTACTTGGTGGATGCCGCCGGTCAGACCCTTGGTCGTCTGGCGACCGAAATCGCAGGGCTGCTTATCGGCAAACATCGCCCGGACTATACCCCTGGTATGGTTCTCGAAGATCATGTGGTGGTCATCAACGCCTCCCAGATCAATGTCAATCCGACCCGCGCCGAAGAGAAAAAATATTATCGTCACTCCGGTTACCCGGGCGGTTTGCACGAAGTGAACTATCAGCGTCAGTTGGAAAATCATCCGGACCGCATTATCCGCTTCGCGGTGCGCGGTATGCTGCCAAAGAATCGCCTGACTGCGCGTTATTTAAGTAACCTGAAAATTTATGCTGGCGCTGAACACCCCCACCAGGGTCAGAACCCCCAGCCAATCTCTGAATAGTAGTAAAGAGGAATTATGACACAATACACAGAAGCAACTGGACGACGCAAGGAAAGCACTGCCCGCGTGCGCATTTATCCCGGCAGTGGCAATTTCACTGTCAACGAGAAACCCCTGGAGGACTACTTCACGCGCGCCGGCGATGCCCCCGCGATTTTGAACGCGATCGAAGCGACTGGAAAAAGCGCCTCAGCCTTTGATGTCACTGTAAAAGTGCAGGGCGGCGGCGTGAGCGGTCAGCGCGATGCTGTCAAACTTGGTCTGGCACGCGCCCTTGTTGCGGAAGATGAAACCGTGCGCACAGCTCTGCGCGCCGAGGGTTTGCTGACTCGCGATGCCCGTGTTAAGGAACGCAAGAAACCAGGTCTCAAACGCGCCCGCAAGGCTCCGACCTACACCAAGCGTTAGCATTGGTTCCCGCCTGCCAGCCCGTCTGGTATGTTGGAATCGGGTAATGTTACAATTAAAAGGCTGCCCAGCTTAACTTGGGCAGCCTTTGCATGTTTATTTAGAAAGCGATGTACATGAGAGGACGAGGAATTACGATCGTTGGATTGGGTCCGGCTGGGGCGGAATATCTGACCCGCGAAGCCTGGGCTCACCTTGAGCAGTGTGAAGAAGTCTGGCTGCGCACCAAATTCCACCCAGCGGTCGCTGGTTTGCCGCAAGGGGTGCAGGCGCGCAGTTTTGACGACCTTTACGACACGGACAAAGAGATCAGCCATGTGCTCGCGAATATCGTTGCGCGGGTGCTTGAACTCGGCAAGCGCGAGCAGGGCGTGACTTACTGTGTGCCCGGAAGCCCTTTTGTGGCGGAAGAGACTGTCTCTGAGGTGGTCAAAGCCGTTGCCAACACCGATATTCCCATCCGTCTGATTGACGGTGTCAGCTTCATCGAACCAGTTTGTTCCGCCCTGGGGATCGACCCCCATCCGCAAATGGTTCTGGCGGACGCGCTGCACCAGGCAGAACTGGAAGTGCCATCCTTTCCCCCAACCCTGCCGGCGCTGATCTCCCAAATAGATAACAGCTATGAAGCCAGCCAGCTCAAACTGACCCTGATGGCTAATTACCCCGAAGAGCACCCTGTCGTATTGGTGCATAATGCCGGCACGCCAGACGAACGTGTTGAGAAGCTCCCGCTCCATGCCATCGATCAGTCTCCGCATCTGGGCATGCTTAGCTGCCTTTACCTGCCGCCGCTCAAAAAAGGGGCGTCCTTTGAGGATTTTCAGCAGATCATCGCCCGCCTGCGGCGCTACGACGGCTGCCCATGGGACCGCGAGCAGACCCACTTGAGCCTGCGCCCCTACCTTTTGGAAGAGACGTATGAGGTGTTGGAAGCTTTGGATCAGCAAGACAGCCCTCACCTGCGCGAGGAATTGGGCGACCTCTTGCTGCAAATCGGCTTGCACGCCCAGATAGCCGCGGAAGACGAGGATTTCCTGATGAGCGAGGTGCTCCAGACGATCAATTCCAAACTTATCCGCAGGCATCCGCATGTCTTCTCGGCTGTCAATGCCGATTCGGTCGACAAAGTGCTCACCAACTGGGAGAAAATCAAGGCGGATGAGCGCGAAAAGAACGGTGAAAGCCAAAAAGGCATGCTGGACGGCATCCCGCTGAGCCTGCCGGCGCTTTCTCAGGCGAATCAAATCCAAAAGCGCGCGAAACGGGTAGGATTTGACTGGCATACCATCGAACCGGTGATTGCCAAGGTGTACGAAGAGTTGGATGAACTGCGCGAAGCCAAAACCGATGAAGAGAGGCAATCCGAATCCGGCGATGTGCTCTTCGCGGTGGTCAACCTGGCGCGCTGGCTCAAAGTGGACCCCGAAATCGCCTTGCGCGAGACCAATCAACGCTTTCGTAAGCGGTTTTCTTACATCGAAAAGAAAGCCGCTGACCAGGGCAGGAGCCTTGACCAACTGAGTTTTGAAGAAATGGATCAGCTTTGGGAAGAAGCTAAAACGGTATTGGAAAGTGAGGTAAATGGAGAACTTGACGGATAGTTCGGAAAGCTTGCCAGACCAGGCGGAAGTCTGCGGCATGAACAGCGTCCAGGCGGGGCGGCAGATCGCGCGCGCGGCTGGAATCGTGATGCTCGCGTATGTCTTCAGCACACTGGTCGGCATTGTGCGGGGCATGGTCGTCTCGCACGCGTTCGGCACGAGCGCCTCGCTGGATTCTTTCAACGCTGCCAACCGCGTCACCGAACTGCTTTTCAACCTGACAGCCGGCGGGGCATTGGGGTCAGCGTTTATCCCAATGTTTACCGGCTACCTGACCCGCAAGGACGCGCGCGGCGCCTGGAGGCTGGCTTCGGGAGTGGTCAATTCCGTGCTGGTGGTGCTGGTCGCTGTTTCCGCCCTAATGTGGATTTTTGCGCCGGTTCTGGTGGAACGGGGGTTGTTCGCCCTGGTGACGGATTCAAGCCTTGGGCAGGTGGCGGAGACGGCGCGCCTGTTGCGAATGATGCTGCCGACCGTCATTATTTTTGGTATCAGCGGTTTGGTGATGGGGATGCTCAACGCGCATCAGGTCTTTTTGCTGCCCGCTCTCGCGCCAGCGGCATATTCACTGGGCATCATCCTGGGGGTATGGCTGCTGCCGGCATCCCTGGGCATCGACCGCCTGGCGATCGGCACGCTGATAGGCGCGGGCGGTCATCTGCTTCTGCAGCTTCCGGCGCTTTTCCGCCTGCCGGAGCGTTCTTATCAATTGGCCGCAGGTTTCCGGGATGAAGCGGTGCGCAAGGTGCTGCGGCTGATGCTGCCGCGCGTATTTGGGGCGGGCATCGTCCAACTCAACTTTGTCGCCAACACCATCATCAGCCTCTCGCTGGGGGCAGGCTCTGCCAGCGCGCTGATTTGGGCATTCACGCTGATGCTTATGCCGCAGGCGGCTATTGCCCAGTCAACCGGTACAGCCTCGCTGCCGACGCTCTCTGCGCAGGTCGAGTTGGGCAAGCGCGATGACTTCCGTCAAACCCTCTCGGGCATCATGCGCGTCATGCTGCTGCTGGCGCTTCCGGCAACGGTTGGTCTGGCGCTACTGCGCGTGCCGCTGGTGCGGGTCTTGTATGAACGCGGCAATTTCGACGCCACCTCTACCCAAATGGTCGCCTGGGCGCTGCTCTGGTATGCGTTGGGGCTCACCGGTCACAGCCTGGTGGAGGTCTTGAGCCGCGCCTACTATGCCATGCACGATACCAAAACCCCCGTTTTGGTAGGAGTGGCGGCGATGACCGGCAACATTTTGCTCTCCTTCCTCTTCTCGCGGCTCTTCAGCCGAATAGGCTGGCTGCCTCTGGGCGGGCTGGCGCTGGCGAATACCACCGCGACGGCGGTGGAGAGCCTGGCGCTGATGCTCATCATGCGCTGGCGCATCGGGGGCATTGACGGCAGGCAAATCCTGCGGACAAGCTTCCGCGCTATGGCTGCGAGCGGCGTGATGGGCTCGGCGCTCTTTGCCTGGATGACGCTTTTCGGGAACCGGAACAAATTCCTTGTGCTGGCTATTGGGGTGGTTTTGGGCTTGGGCGTTTACGCGCTCATGCTCTGGCTGCTGAAAGTGCCCGAAGCCAGGGAACTTGCGCGGCGGGTGAAGAGCAAACTCGCGCAAAAAGGTTGAAAGTACTGCCGCATCTGACCAGTTGGTCAGATAACAAAAGCCATGGCTGAGATCCCACTTTGCTTCATGCAGGAATTGAAGACCCTTGGGCTGGACGAAGGCGCTGAGACCGCGCTGCTCGGGTACGCGCGCCGGCACCTGCGCCGGATGTCAGCGCGTGCGCAGGAAGCATACACGGGCGATGTGCCCAATTTTCCGATTTGCGGGCTGCATCCGCTTGGGAGGCTGGCAGTGCTCATCTGGAAGCTGGCGGAAATCCGTGCCTGCTACGAGGCGCTGGGCGTGTCCGCGGAGATCATCCGGGAAACATTCAGCGATGTTGCCCTGAGGCAGCGTCTTTTTTTCCAAAAGACGGGGAAATATGGGTTGAGCCGCGGCGACTGCGTCTGGCTGCGGCACCTGGCAGGCACGAACATTTTTAAGTTGGGCGTGCTGCAATTCCAGCCGATGAAAATGATCTACCTGGAAGAATACGAAGACGGCAGACCGTTTTTCGTCATTTCTGAGGCGCAGAAAGTCCGCCTGCCTGCCAGTGCGCCCGTCCTGAACGTGCACATCCAAAAAGGGGCGGATCTGAGACAAAAGCGGGTGGAAGAGTCGCTAAAAATGGCGAAGGGATTCTTCGTCCGGATTTTCCCCGCGGAGCGTTTCCGCGCGATGGTCTGCTATTCCTGGCTTCTGCATCCGGGATTGAAGACGCTGCTGCCGCCCGGAAGCCGCATTTTGAGTTTTGCCGGCAATTTTGAGACAGTGATTGAAACAAGCGATCAGCAGCAGGCGCTCGAGCGCATTTTCGGCGGGCGTTTCCGCCGGAGAGCTGACTACCCGCGGCAAACCAGCCTTCAGCAGGCAGCCTTGAAGGACCTTTCAAGTTTGGGCTACGCCCTTGGCATTATTTACCTGGATTAAAAAACAGAGAAATCAGCTCCAGACCATTGCCCACTGCACCGCGAAGGCAATGAGCGCGCCCAAGAATACTCCCGCGACCGCTTCGCCGGGGGTGTGACCGATAATCTCCCGCAGGTAGGAGATCTGGCTTTCTTCCAACCTCTTCAAATGAAGCAATTCCCGCGCGATTTGGTTGATGCGTTCAGCGTGAAAACCAGCCTGCCGGCGCACGCCGGTGGCGTCGTAGACCACGATGCCGGTAATCGCGAGGGCGAGGGCGAAGATCGGGCTGTCCCAACCAGCGTTGAGCCCGATGGAGGTGGTGACCGCGGTCATCAGGGCAGAATGCGATGAAGGCATCCCGCCGGCGCTCAGCAGCAGGGTCCAGTCCCAGCGTTTGTGGCGCAGGTACTCGATTGGCACCTTGAGCAGTTGCCCCAAGAACCAACCAAGCATGGTTGAAACCCCTACCGGGTTGGTAAAAAAATCAAAAACTCTCACTCCGCCTCTCCATCCGCGGCATCGGGCGAGAGCGTCTCCACGCGCAACTGCGCGTTCTCCAGCAACTTGCCGCAGAGGTCGCTCAGGCGTTTGCCCTCTTCGTAGAGTTTGAGGGCTTCTTCGAGCGGCAGTTCGCTGTTTTCGAGTTGGGTGATAATTTGCTGCAGGGAGGCAAAAGCGGTTTCAAAACTTGGAGTGGCTTGGTCTTTCATTCGGTGTCTCCTGAGATAGTCGCGGCGACGCTGCCATCGCTCAACTGGATCTGGATAGGTTGATTGGGGTGGGTTTGCCCGCGGCGCGAGATGAGCGCGCGAGTTTGAGCGTCGCTGACGATGGCGAACCCGCGTCTGAGCACTGCCATCGGGCTGACGCTTTCGAGGCGGCTTGCCAGGTTTTGCAGGTTGAGGCGGCGCTGGCTGAGGTATTGGCTCATGGCGCGTTCGAGACGCTCGCGTGTTTCGTCCTGAAACTGGAGGTAAATTCGCACGCGCTGCGCGGGCGAGTGACGCTGGAGGCGATTTTCTGCCAGCAGGAGCTCCTGGCGCAAGTTTTCAAGCCGGGCGGTGAGGGTGAGGTTCATGCTCTGGTCAAAGAGGCGGAGTTTCTCAGTCAGCTCCGCGATGGTGACAGGGGTGGCGAGTTCGGCTGCGCCGGTAGGGGTCGGGGCGCGCAGATCGGAAGCAAAATCCGCGATGGTGAAGTCGGTTTCATGCCCGACGCCGGAGATGACGGGCACGCGCGCTCCGCGGATGGCATAGGCAACGGCTTTATCGTTGAATGCCCATAAATCTTCTATCGAACCGCCCCCGCGGGCGAGAATGATCAGATCAAGATCAGGCAGGCTGCTGAGCGCCTGAAGCGCGCTGACAATGCCGGCGGGAGCTTCGGCGCCCTGGACGGCGGTCGGGGCGAGCGTTACGCGCGCCAGGGGCAGGCGCCGGCGCAGGGTGTTCAAAATGTCCTGCAGCGCCGCGCCGCTGGGGGAGGTGACCACGCCGATATGCCGCGGGAGCCGCGGCAGGGGGCGCTTGAGCTCGGGGGCAAAGAGACCTTCCGTCTCCAGTTGGGCTTTGAGGCGCAAAAACTCCTGGTAGAGCTGCCCCTCTCCGACCGGCTGCATTTCGTTGATGTAAAGCTGCACCTGCCCGCCGGCAGGGTAGAGGCTCATCGCGCCGTGAGCCTGGACGCTCTGTCCGTCCTGAGGGCTGAAACGCAGGCGGAAGGCGTGGCTCTTCCACATCACGCAGCGGATCTGCGCCTCGCTGTCTTTGAGCGTGAAATACAAGTGCCCGGAACGCGGCTGACTGAAGTTGGAAATCTCTCCCCGAACCCAGACATCGCGCAAAATCTCATCCGACTCGAGCATCTCGCGCAGATAAGCGCTCAGAGATGTAACAGTAAAAACCATCGGCTGAAGCGGCGGAAAATCGAATGTGAGCATGGATTAAAGTATACGCTATTAACTGGTTTTATCGAGTGCGGGGATTTATACTAAGCGAATAATTGGAAACAAAGTCGATTGTCATCATTGAAACAATTTCATGTACAATAATAGATTATCACGACTATACGGAGACCGCTATGAATCACCTTTCACTCAAATTTCGGCAAGGATCAGTCATTTTAATGGTGGCAGTGCTCATGCTGAGTTCTTGCGGTGCGCCGGGCAGGGGCTCGGGGGCTGCGCTCTTGGTGAACGCGAAACACCCCGAGGTCGGCATTCAGCAGGGTCAGATTTTCGATCTGGAATTATCGCTCTCCAACCCGGACACGGTCAATGCCAACGTGAAAGAAATCCGTTTCGCATCCAACTTTTTTGAATGGGCGAGTTACGAAGGTTCCATTCCGCCCCTGACCATGGAAGAGCAAGCTAACGGCGATGGGGTCATCAAACTGGATATGGTCATTGCTCCGACCGGGGTTGAGGACTTCGTGTTCCGCTTCAGGGCGACCAAGAGCGGCGAAGTTCAGGGGGACTGGCAGGTCGTTGCGGACTCCGGGGTCACGGCGATTGAGACCAAAATGGCAATTGCCGGATCGACTCCCACAGGCTGGGAGCCAGGCGTCTCCCCGGATGAAGAAGCCCCGGACCTGGGTCCCATCCCCTACCAGGCAGTAGTGCAAATCACAGCTTACGTGAACGTGGACGGCGAATCCGTGCCCTGGTGGAGCGGTTCCGGCACCATCATTAGTTCGGACGGGCTTATTCTGACCAACGACCATGTCGTCAGCTCAACACGCTACGAGGAAGTCACCGCGCTGCTTGTCTCACTGACTGTTGCCCAGGACCAGCCTCCGGTGGACAGCTACTTTGCCTACGTTGTCCAGGCGGATTCGCTTCTGGACCTGGCGATCATCAAACCCGCCTGGGACATGGACGGAAATCCGCTGGACTACAGCCAACTCAAGCTGCCATTCGTACAGTTGGGTGACTCGGACACCCTCGATTTAGGCGAGCCGATCGTGATTCTCGGCTATCCGGCAATCGGCGGCGGCACCATCACCCTCACCCGGGGCGAGGTCAGCGGGTTTACCGCTGAGGAACCATTTGGCAGCCGGGCTTTCATCAAAACCAGCGGAACCATCGCCGGCGGCAACTCTGGCGGGCTCGCGGTGGACGCGGAAGGGCGCATCGTCGGCGTTCCAACCCAAGTCGGGTACGGCGACGCCGCGCTGGATATCGTTGACTGCCGACCTCTGCGGGATACCAATCGGGACGGATATATTGATGAAAATGATGACTGCGTGCCGACAGGCGGGTTCATCAACGCGCTCCGCCCGGTGAACCTTGCGCGTGAGATGATTGAGGCTGCCAAACGCGGGGAAGTCTACGTCAGCTCTGGGGAAAGTCAGGATCAGGTTTATCAAAACGCGGGACAGGTCGTCTTTGAAGACGATTTCTCAAACCCCAAGAGCGGCTGGCTGAGCTCTTCTAATGAGAATGGCAGGCGCGCCTATGAAAACGGCGAGTATACCATCGACGTGACCGCCTCGATGTACTGGTTCTGGACCGACCAGTACTTCTCCTACGATAATCTGATGGCAGAGGCGGATGTGCGCGTAGTCAGGCGAGTTGGAGACGCGGACTACGGCTTCATCTGCGGCATGCAGGATGATGACAACTTCACCGCGCTTGAGATCAGTGAAGACGGATACTTCACGATTTGGAAGCAGGTGAACGATGAAAATGTCACCCTTCTGAACTGGACTTACAGCGATAGGTTGGCTGGGTCTGGTCCTTACCGGCTGGCTGTGCAATGCGGTCGGGAGAGCCTGCGCCTGGCGGTGGATGGCGTGCTGCTTGGGGAAGTGCACGACCCGGACTTTAGACCTGGCGGTTTTGGGATGATCGCCGGAACCTTTGAAAAGGGCGGCTTCAAGGTCGCGTTCGACAATCTGGTTCTCATGATTCCCTGAGGTGTACCATGCGCATGAAAACTTTAACGATTCATCATCTGGTGAAAGGTGAGGATCTCAATCACCATCAGACTTTATTTGCCGGTCGGGGCGCGGAGTGGCTGGTGGAGGCGGGCTTCATCGCCGCGGCAGATTTGCTGCCGCCGGAGTATGTGCTCTGCTTCAAAATCCACGGCATGACCTTCCAGCGTCCGGTGAATCCTGGCGAAGTGATACGGTTCGACTCGCGGATCGTCCTGACCGGACGTTCGCGCATCATCGCGTATGTACGCGCGACCACCAAGGATGAGCCAACCGTGGATGGATTTCTGACTTTTGTGTATGTGGATGACCAAGGCAAGTCGCGCCCTCATGGAATTACCATCGAGGCAGAGACTCCGGAGGAAATCGAACTGCAGGAGCGGGCGCGCAACCTTTAGCCCCTGGTTTGGCACAAGCTCAGACCTGGATGGCAGGCAGACCGCCGAAGCGGACTGATTCTTGCTGGAGCTTCTCGTAGATACGCATGTTGAGCTGGTTTTGCGCCTTCACCATTGCGTCGTAATCGGGCAAGGTCACAAAAAAGACCACTTCGAAAACAAGCCCTCCCGGGGCAAAGCTCTGGAAATGTGCTCGCGAAAAGCGCGTGTTTTCCAGTCCCCCAGAGGCTTTTTCAATCCATTCGGGGATTCTCGCGATTTTTTCAGGCGGAGTGTCGTTGGCGATCTGGAAGGTGAATGATACCCGCCTTTCTTCCAGGCGGCTGAAGTTTTGTATGGGGGTTTTGAGAATCTCAGAGTTGGAGATGGAAATCTCCTCACCTGTGAGGTTGCGGATGCGGGTTGATCTTAAGCCGATCCGTTCGACCGTGCCGAAAAAAGCCCCGGTTTTGATGGAATCTCCGGGTTCATAGGGTTTATCGACATGGATGATCAGGCTGGAGAGCAGATCCACCACCAGGCTTTGCGCTGTCAAACCAATGGCGATGCCGCCGAGCCCGAGACTGGCGATGATGCCGGAAAGGTCGAAGTTGGGGATGCTCTGCAGGATGACCAGCGCCGCCACAAACCAGATGATGATCCGGGCGATAAGGGCAATTCCTCGCAGCGAGGTTCGGTGGGCAGTGTCATCAGGCAGTTTGGCTATTTGTTGGGCGGACCAGTGGCTGATGCCCAGGTCTGCCCATCTCCCGGCTTGAATGGCGAGCATGGCAATCAGCAAGACCCTCAGCAGACTGATCACCGTAGCGGACAGGTCGAGGAAGCGGGAGGCTATCCAGACAGCCGTGACGATCATTGCCGGCAGCAAGAGCTGGCTCAGCAGGCGGAGGATGAGGCTTGGGGTAGTTGTGCCGTGGGTTTTCTTTCGGAAGCCAGCCCTCACAAGCAGCAGGAGGAGCAAAACGAGCGTGAAAACCGCCAGCGCCTGCAGCCAGCGCGGGAGAGAATTGTTGAGAAAGACTGTTTCCATAGGGAATATTGTAACATCAAGCCTTGTTTTCCCTCATGATCATGCATAACAGGAGTCTGTACCTGTGAGCAAGATGTTCTGCTATATGGGTCACAACAGGCGGGGATGCCTTATAATTGACCCGTAAAAAAATGCTAACAATACGGACGGTCTATGGGCAGACAGGAAACCAAAACTGAATATTTAACCAAATACCACTATCCCCGAAATCAATTCCGCCGGGGTTTGCTGCGGGGCGGGATCGCCTTATTGGCGAAAATCTTGATCGACTACAAGGTCTTCGGAACGGAGAGCCTTCCAGAAAAAGGACCTTTGCTGATTGTTGGAAACCATTTCCATTTTTTGGACACGGTCGGTCCGATCCACAGCACCAAATATCCGCTGGAATTTATCGGCGATGCTGAAATGCCGAACGCGCCAATCAGTATGAAAATTTTCCCCCGCATCTGGGACACGCTGCGGATCGCGCAGGGCACGGCAAACCTGGCGGCAATGCGGGCAGCGGAGGCGGTGTTGGAGCAGGATGGAATCCTGGCGATTTTCCCAGAGGGGCATGTTCACAAGCCTCCGCTCGGCACGCCGCTTCCAGGCGCCGCCTTTATGGCGCTGCGTCTGGGCGTCCCGATCCTGCCGATCGGCACCTTCAGCGAAGACAATTGGGACATCTTCGGGACTTTGCGAAGCAAACGCCGTAAAGCCCGCGTGGTTTCGCGCATCGGCAAGCCTTTCGGTCCGCTGGCGATCGGCGAACCCGGGAAGCTGCCCGGGCGTGCCGAAGTCAAAGCCGCCGGGCAGGTGATCATGGAAAAGATCGCCGAAATGCTTCCCATCGCTGCCAGAGGTCCCTATACGACCGGGATTGTGTGAGAACCATCCGAAGTTAATAGAATAAATATAATGGAAGGTTATCATTACAGCGTTGTGAAGCCGCAACTGGCTGGATTGGATTTATGATGGATTATAAGGATTATTACAAAACGCTCGGGGTCGGCAAGACCGCTACGGAAGACGAAATAAAGACCGCCTACCGCAAATTGGCGCGCCGCTATCACCCTGATGTGAACAAAGATCCGCAGGCTGAGGAAAAATTCAAAGAGGTCAATGAAGCCTACCAGGTGCTTTCGGACCCGGAAAAGCGCAAGAAGTACGACCAGTTTGGCTCGGAATGGCAGCGCTACCAGTCTTCCGGCGGGCAGCCGGGAGGCTTTGACTGGGGCAGGTGGCAGCAGGCGCCGCAAGGCGGTCAGCCCGGCTACCGCACCGTCTCACAGGAAGAATTTGACAGCATGTTCGGAAACCTCGGAGGCTTTTCGGACTTCTTCAACACGCTGTTCGGGCAAGGCGGTTTTGGCGCCAGACCTGCCTACAGCCGCAGCAGCCGTTCCGCACAGACCGCCAGACCGATGGAACATGAGGTGGAACTCACCCTCGAAGAAGCCTACTCCGGCGCGAAGCGCGTGCTGCAGTTTGAGGGCGGCAGAAAGATAGAAGCCAGCATCCCCCCGGGTGTGCGCACCGGTTCGAAGGTGCGTCTGAGCGGGCAAGCTGGCGGAGCAGATCTTTTCCTGAAGATCAAGGTGCTGCCGCACAAGCGATTCACCCGCAAAGGGGACGACCTGATCACCACGGTATCGGTGGATATCTACACCGCCATTCTTGGCGGTGAGGTCAGCGTGGAAACGATGGGCAAACCCGTTCGCCTGACTATCCCGGAAGGGACTGACAGCGGTAAAACTATGCGTCTGAAAGGGCTTGGCATGCCAAACCTCAAGAATCCAACCCAATATGGCGATCTTTACGCGCGCGTCGAGTTGCGCCTGCCGGCTCGCCTGACTCCCGCTGAAAAAGAAAAATTCCGTGAAATTCGCAACATGAGGCGCGCGTAACTTGGCGCCTTGAGGGAACAAGCAAAGGAATTGCTGCCATGACAAAGACTTTTCGGAAGAATATCACTGTCTATGCCGGTTCGGCTGATAATTTGAGTCAGGAATACCTTGACGGAGCCTGGAAGTTGGGAGAAACCCTGGCAAAGCAGGGACGCAGGATCTATTACGGAGCCGGTAAGACGGGGCTTATGGGCGCGTTGGCGGACGGCGCACTGGCATCAGGCGGGGAGGTGATCGGGCTGATCAACGATGGGCTCAACCTGCCTCATCTTGTCCATTCCGGTTTGAGCGGGATGGAAACGGTGCTCGATATCCACGCGCGGCAAGCGCGGTTGAACGAACTCGCGGACGCCATGATTGCCCTGCCGGGCGGTTTTGGCACCTTTGCCGAGCTTTTTGAAGCCCTCACATGGGAACAGATCGGTCTGCACAGCAAACCGATTGGTATCTTGAACCTTAGCGGATATTTTGACCCGACCATCGCGATGATTGACAACGCGATTGATAAGCATTTTGTCTATGCCGAACACCGGCGATTCTTCTTTGTTTCGGAACATCCTGAAGAGTTGCTGGAAATGCTGGATAACTTTACTCCGCACCAGGGCGTCAATCGTTGGATGGAGCGTCCATGAAATTCTTGAACACACTGCTCATTGATCTTGACGATACAATCTATCCGACAGCGAGCGGCGTCTGGCCTCTTATCACCGTGAAGGTTTTTCAGTATATGCGCGATGTGGTCGGGATCCCCGAAGCTGAAATCCCCGAAAAACGCGACCGCCTCTTCCTTGAGCACGGCACCACCATGCGTGGTTTGAACATTGAGTATGGGATCGATGTCCATGATTACTTGCGTTTCGTTCACGGCGTGGACCTTTCGGGCGTGATCAAGCTCGATCCTGAGCTGCGCGCGATGCTGAACATGCTGCCGCAGAAGAAATGGATCTTCACCAACGCCAGTCGTGAGCACGCGAATAACGTGCTCGGAATCCTGGGCGTTGCGGATCAGTTTGAGGGCATCATCGACGTGCTCGACACAGAACCCTGGTGCAAGCCGCACAAACAGGCTTTCGAGACGGCGCTAAAGCTGGCTGGAGAGCCCGATCCGGACGAGACGCTGTTTGCGGACGATCTCGAGGTGAATTTGAATACTGCCCGGGAGCTCGGCATTCACACTCTGCGCGTAGCCGCTGAAGAGGTGGAGTCGAACCATCCCGTTATCAGCAACCTGCGGGAGCTGCCGCGCTTTTTGGCGCAAAATGGATTTAACTATATTGCGAATAACCGCTAAAGCGGTGATTTAGATGGAGATGTAATGGAAAATAAAGTTGTTCGCTCGTGTTTACTGGTACTTGTGGGGCTAGTGCTGCTGGCAGGCTCCTT
>JAGVUP010000164.1 GCA_019136215.1 Chloroflexota bacterium
GGCGCTTTCCGCCGATGTGATCGTGCGCTCTTCCGCCGTCCATGACGACGATCCTGAAGTCCTCGCCGCGCGCGCGAAAGGCATACCGGTGCTAAAACGCAACGATTTTCTGCCAGAACTGACTGCCGGTTACCAAACCCTCGCGGTCGCTGGCTCGCACGGAAAAACCACCTGCTCGGCTATGCTCATCACGATGCTGCGCGGCTTGGGAGCAGACCCGACCTTTATCCTCGGAGCGCAGGTGCGTCCGCTGAACACCAACGCCCATGCTGGCACGGGCAGTTTGTTCGTGATCGAAGCTGATGAATATGATCACATGTTCCTGGGACTTAGCCCCAAAATCAGCTTGCTGACCAACGTGGAATACGACCATCCGGACTTCTTCACCACCCCTGAAGCCTATAACCAGGCTTTTGCCGCCTTCATCCGCCACACACAACCCGGCGGCGCGGTGATTGCCTGCGCCGAAGACGCGGGCATGCGCGCGCTCCTCGCGAATGAAGACTTTTCAGGGATACAAGTGCTGACCTACGGTTACAGCGAGGGCTGTGCTTACCAGATTCAAAATATCCGCTGGAATGGGGAAGGATACGATTTCAGCCTCTTCCACACAACCTGCTCAATGCTGCTGGCGCGGTCGCGGTGCTTCATCAGATGGGTTTGCCCGCCGCAAAAGCGCGGGCGAGCCTGGCAGATTTCAGCGGCACAGAACGCCGTTTTGAATCTGTCTGCCACAGTGCCGATACCATCGTGATCAACGACTACGGGCACCACCCCACCCAATTGAACCTCACCCTCGAAGCCGCGCGGGAACTCTACCCCGACCACTGTCTCTGGGCGGTCTGGGAGCCGCATACTTATTCCCGCACCGACGCCATGCAGGAAGCCTTTACGGTTGCACTGCAGCGGGCGGACAGGGTCGTGATACTGCCAACCTACGCCGCGCGCGAAACTGCCGAAACCGACACTCCCTTCCAGATCGCAAAGAATATCCCCGGCGCGAGAGCAGCTTGCTTTGACGGGTTCGCGGAAGCCGCCGATTTCGTCGCAGGGCAAGCCAAAGGGTTGAATGTCGTGATCGTTTTTTCCGCGGGCAAGGGTCCGCAGTTCGCCAGCCTGCTTTGCGAAAAGCTGGACGAGAGGAGGCAGAATGACTAAGCTGCCTTTGCGAAAGCTTCAGGCTCTTTTTGGCGACAAACTGCAGGAAAACGTGCGTATGGCAAACTACACCACCACACGCGTCGGCGGACCCGCCAGCGGGATGATCTCCGTCTATACAGTCGATGAGATGCGGCGCGCGGTGAAGATTTTATGGGAATTGGACGTGCCCTTCCGCGTCCTCGGAAGCGGTTCAAATTTGCTGGTGAGCGACTCCGGCTACCGGGGCGTGATGGTGCATAACCGCTGCCACAATGTGCGCATCAACACCAAGGGCGAACAACCGGTGATCTTCGCTGAAAGCGGCGCGAACCTGGGAACGGTCTCACGTCAAGCCAGCTTACGCGGAGTTTCAGGTTTTGAATGGGCAAACAGCATCCCCGGCACGGTCGGCGGAGCAGTCTACGGAAACGCTGGCGCGCACGGCACGGATGTCTCCAAGTGCCTGCTCACGGCTGAGGTCCTCACCAAAGCGGCAGGCGAACAAAACCTCGACAGCGAGGGCATGGGCTACATGTACCGCTCGAGCAGCTTCAAACGCGATGCGGAAGAGGTCGTTATCATGAGCGCCAAATTCTGCGGAACAAAAGTGGAACCTGCGCTCTCCATGAGGCTGCTTGAGGAGCTGACCGAGAAGAGACGTCAGACCCAACCGGTGGGTCCTTCTTTCGGCTCGACCTTCAAAAATCCAAAAGGCGACTATGCCGGTCGGCTTCTGGAGGCTGCCGGTATGAAGGGCGTTAGCTCAGGGTGTGCGTCCTTCAGCACGCGGCACGCGAATTTTATCCTCAACGACGGAGAAGCAACCGCACAGGACTACTACCGCCTGATCCGTCTGGCACAAAAAACAGTGAAAGAGCAATTTGATGTCGACCTCCAACTCGAAATCGAATTGTTGGGTGAATTTGAAAATGACTGAGAAACTGAACCTGGTCTTGATAAATACCGCGTCTTCCAGGTGGGGATCACCACCGATGGGCTTTGGCTTACCGGCGCAAACGCGCACGCAGCCTTTCTTTCTGGCAGCCTGGATGCTCTGCGGGAAGCGGTCATTGTCAGCGAGCATGGTAAGCCCTGCCTCTACACCCGCGCGGGTAATGAACTCAGCAAGATCACCTCTATCGACGTGATCTTCCCGGTGCTGCACGGCACTTTCGGCGAGGACGGAACCATCCAGGGCTTGTTTGAGATCCAGAACTGCGCTTATGTCGGCGCGGGCGTGCTTGGCTCTTCCGTTGCGATGGACAAAGCGGTCTGTAAGCATGTGATGGAGTCCATCCACCTCCCTGTTCTGGAATATGCAGTGTTTACACGTTCCGAAATCAAGAACAACCTCGCTCAAACCATCGAAGAGGCGGAAAAAGTAGCCCCCTACCCGCTCTTTGTCAAGCCCGCCAACCTCGGTTCCTCCGTCGGCATCAACAAAACCCGAAACCGTGAGGAGCTGGCGGCGGCGCTGCGCGAAGCAGCCCGCTTTGACCGCCGCATCCTGGTGGAACGCGGCATCCTTGCCCGCGAGATCGAAATCAGCGTTCTAGGCAACACGGATGTGACCTGCACGGTTCCCGGTGAAATCATTCCAGGAGACGAGTTCTATACCTACAAGGATAAATACGAATCCGGCGACCCTGAGGTTGCCATTCCCGCGCCTTTGTCTGAGGCGCAAACGCTGCTCCTGCAGCGCCATGCCATTGAAGCGTATAAGGCGATTGATGGGGCGGGTCTGGCGCGGGTGGACTTTTTGATTGATAAAAACAGCGGTGAAGCCTACTTCAATGAAATCAACACCATGCCCGGTTTCACTCAAATCAGCATGTACCCGAAACTCTGGCTCTACTCGGGTTTGAGTTATCCCGAATTGGTAAACCGGCTGGTTGAATTGGCGCTCGAGCGCAAAGCCGAACAAGATGAGACCGTCAGGAAGTACGAGGAGTAAGATGGCAAGCGGATCAAACAGAACAACCCGGGCAGATGAGGTGCGAGCCCGCCGGAAGATCGAACCGGTGCGGCGCAAACCCATCCCAACGAACCCCTCTGTGCGCACCTCCCGCGACGCTCAAAACGCCTCCAGAGTTGTCTCGCGCAGGTCTTACACGAGCACGCAATACACCCGGTCGGCTGCTACGCGCAACCGCAGCCGGGTCTACATGCCCACCGGCACCCAGGGGAGCGAGCTTCGCCTGCCCGCTCTGCCCCAATTCCGGCTCAGTTGGCGTATCCTCTCGGGTTTGATCGCGGTCGGAATGACCGTCCTGCTCTTCATGATGAGCACTTCAACTGCCTTTGCCGTCAGCAAAGTCAATCTGAGCGGCGGCATACGCATTCCTGTGGAAGAAATCAATCAGAAATTGGATCTGCAAGGAGAATCGATCATCCAGGTTGTACCAGCCGATATAGAAAACCAGATTCTCGAAGCCTTTCCTGATATCAAATCCGTGGAGGTCAAGGTCAGAATGCCCGCAGTGGTGGACATCGCCATCGAGGAACGCATACCGGCGCTGCTTTGGATGAAGGATGAGGAGATGCTCTACTGGATCGACCAGGACGGATTCGCCTTTACCGTCCGCGGAGAGGCAACTCTCCCCATCAGGGTTTACGCTAACAGCGAACCGCCCCACCCGCTGGGATGGGTCGACCCACAACAGATGACTGACGAAGAAAAAGAGTCCGCCGAGCCTCTCCCCCTGGTGGATCCGGCTTTTGTCAGCACCGTGCAAAAATTGAACGGCATCAAACCCGCCGAGAGCCCCATGCTCTACAACGCCCAAAGGGGGCTCGGTTGGGTGGATCCGCACGGCTGGCAGGTCTACTTTGGGGATGATGACGCGAACATTGACATGAAACTGCTTGAGTACGCCAGGATTGTTGAGACGATTCTGGATAGAAACTTGCAACCAGTTTTGATCAGCATGGAATTTCTACACGCACCTTATTATCGTTTGGAGCCTTAATTATGGAAGAAGAACCGATTGTCGTTGGATTAGATGTTGGGACCACAAAAATTTGCTGTCTGGTAGCCCGAGTGGAAAATGGTAGTAATCTGCGCATTCTTGGAGTAGGGATTGAGCCTGCAAAGGGCATTCGCAAGGGGATCGTGACTGATATCGCTGCCGCCTCAGAAAGCATTGCCCGCGCGATTGAGAAATCCGAACGCACATCCGGCTTTGAAATCAACTCGGCAATTGTTAACCTTGCCGGGATGCAGGTTTCATCCACCATCAGCAAGGGTGCTGTTGGCATCTCCGGACGAGTTATCGACCAGGAAGATGTCTATCGCGCGCTCGATTCTGCCCAGGCTGTCGCTGTCCCCCACAACCGCGAGATCGTGCACGTGATCCAGCGCGGTTTCAGCGTGGATGGACAGGAAGGCATCCGTCAGCCTGTGGGGATGCACGGCTTTCGCATGGAAGTTGAAGCCCACATCATCACCAGCGCCGCCTCCTCGATGGAAAACTTGCGCAAGTGCATTTCGATGGCTGGTATCGACGTTTCGCAGTTCGTTCTTAATCCCCTCGCCTCCGGTGAGAGCATCCTCTCAGAAACCGAGCGCGAGATGGGCGTTGCAGTGATCGATCTCGGTGCCGGTACAACCAGCGTGGCAATCTATGTCAACGGAGATGTTTTCCACGCCAACGTCCTCGGCGTAGGCGGCGATCTCGTCACTTCGGATATAGCCCAGGGGCTCCGTCTGCCGCTCGACGTAGCAGAAGAGGTCAAGCTCAAGCACGGCTATGCCGTTCTTGAAGACATTCGCGAGGATGAATCCTTCAATGTAATTACTTTCGGCTCCGAACAGAGCACCAAAGTGGAACGGCGTGAACTCGTCAATATCATCGAAGCCCGTGTGGAAGAAATCTTCATGATGGTCCATCAGGAGATCAAGCACTCCGGCTACGACTCACTCCTGCCCGCAGGTCTGGTCCTGACCGGTGGCGGAAGCCAGATGCCCGGCGTGCGCAAGCTGGCAAGCAAGGTCATTGGTATTCCCGCCCGGGTCGGGAAACCGGAACGCATGGTCGGTTTGACCGACCAGATTTCGAGCCCCGCCTTCGCGACCAGCGTTGGACTGCTGGATTGGGGCATTTTATTCAGTGAAACAACCCAGATCGCGCCTGAGCGACCTGGAAAATCGCAGCGAGCCAACAACAATGCCAAAGCGGATGGCTTTGTCCAGTGGCTGAAGCGAATGTTGCCATAAACAAACAAGCACTATGTATAGAGGAGATCAAAATGGATACATATCAAACTGAATCATTCGCAAGAATAAAAGTCGTAGGCGTTGGCGGCGGTGGCTGCAACGCGGTCGATCGTATGATCGATGAGGGATTGAAAGGGATCGAGTTTATCACGATCAATACAGACGCACAGGCACTGCTAAAGTCAAAAGCAAAAACACGCGTTCGCATTGGCGACAAGTCCACCCGTGGGCTCGGCGCTGGCGGCGATCCAAAAATCGGACAAGCCTCGGCGGAAGAATCGGCTGAGGAACTGTATGAGGTTCTCAAAGGCGCAGACATGGTCTTCGTGACCGCGGGTCTTGGCGGCGGCACCGGCACAGGCGCCGCGCCAGTGGTCGCGCAGATTGCCAAGGAAATCGGCGCCCTCACCATCGGTGTGGTCACCCGCCCATTCTCCTTTGAAGGCGCGCACCGTTCCCGCTCTGCCGAGCAAGGCGCGCTGCGGCTAAAAGAGCACGCAGACACCCTCATTGTCATTCCCAACGACCGGCTTTTGCAAATCATCAATAAAAACGTTGGTCTCAACGATGCTTTCCGCATAGCGGATGATGTTTTGCGTCAAGGCATCCAGGGTATCTCTGAACTGATCACCGTCCCCGGCTTGATCAATCTCGACTTCGCAGATGTGCGCACCATCATGTCTGAAGGCGGTGCGGCTCTGATGGCTGTTGGTCAGGCTTCCGGTGAAGACCGCGCCAAGATCGCAGCCGAACAGGCTATTTCCAGCCAGCTCTTGGACGTCACCATCAACGGCGCCCGCGGTATCCTCTTCAATGTGACCGGCGGAAGCAGCCTCTCACTCTTCGAGGTCCATCAGGCAGCCGGGATTATCAAGGAAACCGCCAGCCCGGATGTGAACCTGATCTTCGGTGCAGTAATCGATGAGAATATGGGCGAAAATATCCGCATCACCGTGATTGCCACAGGCTTTGACCGCGCCGCGCCTCCCCAGGAGGCGGAGCATTCTTTTTTTCGCGGAGAAACTCCGCGTCAGCAACAGAACCGATTGAGCATTAACGATACCCGCGCTCAGACCGCTTCCAACGCGCAGCAAACACCAAGCCCGAAGCAGGAGGAATTCGTCTACACCAGCGATGTGGATATTAACCTCCCCGCCTTCGTCCGGCGTGAATTGAGCAGACGCTCAAACCGTTAATTAATCAGGGTCTCCTAACAGTGCTGATTAGGTTCTTCCTCCGGATTAAAATGGAGGAAGAACCTGGCAAATAGCTGCAAAATAATACCCTGTTTATCCGTAAGAAATCATTCAGCCTGGGTCTGTCTCGGGCTCTTTTATTTAAATGTGCAAAGAATAAAGGAACGGATCTTGTTCTTCGCAAGTTTTATTAAATCGAACAAGACGATCAAACAAAACCTCCCCCTGCCCGTTCTCTAAGACCCAATGGATTCTTGATAAGCCAAGCATAGCTCCCTCTGCCTGTTAACCAGATCTGAAGGGCAATCGAGAGAACCGCGCTTAAAAAGGATTGCTCAATTCTGACTTAGCCTTAATCTCCAATCCCGGCATTCTGGTTCGCCGCAGGCATGGATTCCTCTCATATATCGTCTTCCCAACCTGCAAATGCCAGTAATGGAATTTGGCATTCCTGATGAAAACCGGACTTTGAACGAGAAAAGGCGTATCTACGCGCAACCAAATGCCTTCTCTTAAAACTTCTAAATTTTTAAGGTTGTTAACATGTAGAGACTGTTGAAATAAAGCAGTGTTTTTGACAGGAACCCTATCAAGACCGGTTGTGAACCGGATCAGCGGTTCATTTGAGGCTTGTTATCCTCATTTTATTCGGTCTTTTTCTT
>JAGVUP010000041.1 GCA_019136215.1 Chloroflexota bacterium
GGAAAAATTCCGGGTGTTATATTGGCTGGATTTTTAGCCTGGTTTTTGGCTAAAAGTATTCACGAAACAAAGGGCTTCTTTTGGGCATGGCTGATTCATTTTATGCAAGATGTAATCATCATGACCGCCCTGTATCTGACACTGACGTAAACAGCGATAAGCCGGACTCCTTCATTCCGACTTTAGGGTCCGGCTTTGTCCGCCCTGCGGGCTGAAAAATGTGGATTGGCGCTGCTGAGCTCCGATCAAAGACACAAAAGAGGCTGACCCAAAAGTCAAACATGAATTTACCCCCTACTTCCAGGTTTTTTCAGTCAATAATTAGGGATTGCACCATTAATTTACGGTGAAGTCTGATCCTTACCCCCACTTTTAGAACTTTTTTCTGAAATTTCGGGCTTTTGGGTCAGTTTCAAAATAGTTTTTGGTTCCCTGTTTACATGCAATCGATCTTTTGAATGTTATTGACATATGTCGGAAACTGTGTATAATAGGGATTAATGACATTTGTCAATAACTAAAAGGAGGTGAATTGTATGCCTAGAGGAGATGGAACTGGACCCTTGGGAGCAGGGGCAAGGACAGGAAGAGGTTTTGGAAACTGTGATGGTGAGCAAACCCCGGCGCAACGCCCTGGTTTTGGACGAGGCGTTGGACGCGGTCTTGCCTGCAGACGCGGTTTTGGCAGAGGTTTTTTAGTCAACCAGGCGCCCTCAAAAACAAAAAAAGAGCTGCTCAGTGAACAGAAAAAACTCCTGCAGGATCAACTGGACGTTATAGATAAGCAATTAGAGAATCTATAACAGAATTCGTGAGTAGCCGGTGGATATCCCCGGTTACTCCTATCAAGATTGAGGTGATGACTGATGGCGCGACCGATGAAATGGAGGACGGTTTGTTGTTTGCCTGAGAGAAATAAATTCGGACCTCTTGATTCGCCCGTATATGCAGAGAACCGTGTAAGGATGACTATTGATGAGTATGAAGCCATAAGGTTAATTGACTTGGAAGGCTTTACGCAAGAAGAGTGTGCCAAGCAAATGAACGTGGCTCGAACTACGATTCAAGGAATATATAGTGAAGCCAGAAAAAAAATAGCTGAATTGCTGGTTGAGGGGAAGATGCTTTCCATTGAGGGTGGTGAGTATCGGCTTTGCGAAGGTCAGGGCAAAGGATGTGGTCGTGGCTGCCACAGGCGTAAACGTGGTCGCCATTTTATAGATAATGAGAAACGAGGACAGAAAGGAGATTTGTTGTGAAGATTGCAATTCCGGTAGATGGGAAAGACTTAGAATCAAGTGTGGGTGTTGCCTTTGGACGATCACCGTACTTTTTGATTTATGATACAGAAACCAAGGAAGAAAATTTGGTTGTTAACAGCGCGTCGGAAAGTACAGGAGGCGCGGGGATCAAAGCCGCACAAATTATCGTAGATCACAAAGCAAATGCTTTACTCACTCCACGATTAGGAGGAAATGCCGCCGAAGTGTTAAAAACCGCCAAGGTCGATATCCATAAAACGATAGCCGGCTCTGTTAAAGATAATATTGATGCGTTTATGGCAGGGAAACTTCCTTTGCTGGATGAAATCCATGAGGGGCGTCACGGAAAAACAGACCGCTAATATGATGATAGCTGTTCTGAGCGGCAAAGGGGGCGCGGGGAAAACGCTGGTATCGGTAAATCTGGCTTCGGCTGCAGAAACATCTACATACATAGACTGCGATGTCGAAGAACCCAATGGACATCTGTTTTTTAAGCCGGAAGAGGTGCAGGAGGAAAAAGTATCGGTACTGATTCCGCAAGTGGATAAAGAACGATGCGATGGGTGTCGAAAATGTATAGATTTTTGCCGGTTCAATGCTCTTGCCTATATTAATAAAATACCAATTCTCTTTGACGAAGTCTGTCATTCATGCGGCGGCTGTATTCTGGTTTGCCCTAAAATGGCGCTAACGGAAAAAAAAAGAGTCATTGGCAAAGTTCAAAAGGGGAAATCAGATCAAGTAACAGTATATACAGGCATATTAAATACTGGTGAGGCTTCAGGCGTTCCGATTATTAAAAGACTGCTTTCCGAGAATAGTCCGGAAGGAAACAAGCTGACTATCGTTGATTGTCCTCCGGGAAGCTCTTGCGTTGTAATGGAAAGCATTGAAGACGCGGATTATTGTTTACTGGTAGCTGAACCTACAATATTTGGCGTGCACAACCTAAACATGGTTTATGAATTGGTCAATTTGTTTCATAAGCCGTTCGGGGTGATCCTCAATAAATGTTTAGAGGATGATAATCCTGCGGAAACGTTCTGCATAGAAAATAGCATCAAGATTTTAGGACGAATTCCATTTGACACGACCCTCGGTTCATTAAACTCAGACGCAAAGATTGCTGTTAGAGAAAATGAACAATACCGGGAAATGTTTACTTCTCTGCTAAACACGGTGAGAAAAGAGGTGCTGCATAAAACAATTATTAATCCTTAGCGGTAAGGGCGGTACCGGAAAGACAACAATAGCTAGCGCCTTTATAAAGCTAGCCAACGCCAAGGCATGCGCAGATTGCGATGTGGATGCTCCTAATCTGCACCTGATAAATACCTGGAGTACAAAACCGAAAAAAACGGACTATTACGGTCTGCCAAAAGCGAGGATAAACCCGGATTTATGCATAGGATGCGATCAGTGCAGGATAAACTGCCGATTTGATGCCATATCGCTAGATGAAGAATACAAAGTGGTCTCCTATGCGTGTGAAGGTTGTGGTGTTTGCGAGTATGTCTGCCCTGCGGGAGCGATCACTATGGAACCGGCAGTGGCTGGAGATCTGATGCTGTATTCGGATGGAGAAAAAGTTTTTTCAACCGCACAACTTAAAATGGGCAGTGGAAATTCCGGGATGCTCGTCACGGAAGTGAAAAAACAAATGAAATCAGCTAAGGTGAATACCGAGTTAGCTATTATTGATGGTTCTCCCGGAATAGGTTGCCCTGTAATTGCATCACTTAGCGGCGTGGATATGGTTCTGATTGTTGCTGAACCTTCCTTATCCGGTATCAGCGATATGGAGCGGGTTGTAAACACGGCAGCGAATTTTAGGTCAAAGATAGCCTTATGTATCAATAAATACGATACCAATGTTATCAACACAGAAACGATAGAAACTTTTTGCAAAAACCGAGGACTGCCCTTTGTTGGCAGGATACCCTTTGATGCCAGTGCAGTAAGAGCTATTAATTCTGGTCAAACCATTGTCGATATAGACTGTATATCGGGAGACTCGGTTAGAGAGATTTATCAAAAGACAATGGAACTGCTCTTTGAAGAAGATGGTGGCTAAAGTCATGCATGTAAAGGCTTTGCTTGAAACCAGAGCGATATCAAAAGATTTTGCCGACCAGCCTGCTATTGAAATGGAGTGAGATGATGAGCGAGAATTGCGATCAATATCGCTGGAATTGCTCGGAAGAATGAACTGAAAAACGAGAGCCTAAAATAGACTTCTCAAACGCAAAATATACAATAAGTAAGAAGGAGATTAAATGATGAGAATTGCTGTAGCAAGTGATAATGAGATGGTGACCGAACATTTCGGGCACTGTGAAAGGTTTATCCTTTTCGATGCGGAAAACGACAAGGTCGAAAAAAGCGAAACCATTGCCAATCCCGGACATAGACCTGGATTTTTACCTAACTTTCTGGCTGATCGTGGCGTAAATGTTATTATCAGCGGAGGAATGGGCGGAGGCGCAGTCGATATTTTTAATCAAAGGAACATCGAGGTTATTGTTGGAGCAAAAGGAAATGCCAGGGATGCTGTGGAAGCATATCTGAAAGGCTCTTTAAAATCGACGGGTACCATATGCCATCAACATCAACATCATGGTGAATGTGGAGAATAGATTACCGCTTGTAATCGAAGCATTTATCCCATTTAACAATTCCTAATGCGGTCTGAAAACTGCTCCTGCGGTGTAAAAGGAAAGCCGGTAGGGCTTGATTGTTTATAATTCTAAGGTGAATGGACGACTTGTAACAATTTACGGGCAAATTCACAAATAACTATTGACATCCGCGGAATGCGGTGCTATCTTTACGGGGAAATTTTATACACAAAACCGTTGATGCGGAGATAAGGGCAATGATGCCTTGACAGAGAGCCTGCGGCGCTGAGAGTCAGGTAAGAAACAAGTTGTCAAATGGACCGCGGAGGGTGCAGTCAAATGGGAGCATCCCAGAGTATTCTGCAACGTGTTGGCATACGTCAGTTGCCGGGGATATGTTGGCATCCTGCCAAGCGCACAGGTCATGCTGTGAATCAAGGTGGCACCGCGGATAGTAACTTAATGAATAAGTACCTGTTCGTCCTTGACAGAGAATGAATTTCTGTCAGGGACTTTTTTGTATAACTCCTCTGACTGGAAATAGAAAATAATTGGAGCTTTTTCCTGATTAAAGGAGGTAAAGGCAATGCTGTTGACAAGACATTGGTGGCGCGCAGCGCGCCGAAACGAAAAATTAAACGGGTATTTGATGTTAAAAGAACCAACTTAACTTTTTCTATTGAAGGAAAACACTATGAGAATTAACGATATTGAATTCAATACCTACTATAAAAAATATCCTGACGCAAACGGCTGCTTCGGCAAATACGGCGGCTCCTACATCCCGCCGGAACTGCAGGCTGCCATGGACGAAATCACCGCGGCTTATCAGACCATTTGCAAATCCAGAAAGTTCATCAGTGAACTGCGTAGAATCCGTAAGGAATTTCAGGGCAGACCGACCCCGATCTCCCATTTTGAAAGGCTTTCGGATAAGATCGGCACGGGCGTGCAGCTCTACGGCAAGCGTGAGGACCTGAACCATACTGGCGCGCACAAGCTCAATCACTGTATGGGTGAGGCGTTGCTTGCCAAATATATGGGCAAGAAGAAGGTCATCGCGGAAACCGGCGCGGGGCAGCACGGGGTTGCCCTTGCCACCGCCGCCGCGTACTTCGGGCTGGAGTGCGACGTTTATATGGGCGCGGTTGACATTAAAAAGCAGGCTCCTAACGTCGCAAGGATGAAAATCCTCGGCGCTAGGGTCATCGAAGTCAGGGATGGTCTCGCGACGCTGAAAGAGGCGGTTGACGCGGCTTTTGCCGCATACCGTGAGGAGCACAAAGACGCCATCTACTGCATCGGCTCTGTCGTGGGACCGCATCCGTTCCCGATGATGGTGCGGGATTTCCAGATGGTTGTCGGGATGGAAGCGCGCGCGCAGTTTATCG
>JAGVUP010000140.1 GCA_019136215.1 Chloroflexota bacterium
GCCATCCTGAAAACTGGCAAAATCACGACACCTTATGCTAAACTATTCAAGAACCTGAACAATGCGAACCTTCCTCCTTCTTCCTAAACACGGGAATATGAAACAGATACCAGCTTCGTGTGGTTTTGGGGATGCGTGCCAAGCCATTCCAAGACCCTTTGACTAAACGGCTCTGGGCGATGATGTTATAATCCAAAAAATGAGGTAACTATGAAAACAAAACTGAAAATGCTGCCCCTTTTTGTACTGTTCCTGGCAGTGCTTGCTTTGAGCCTCAGCACGCTGCGCTTGCCGGCATCCGCTCAGGGCACTCCCTATCAGACGCCTACACCAAATGCGAATGGCGAAATCATTTTTAAAGTACGTCCCGGAGACGGCTGCATCAGCATTTCTCTGCTGACAAATGTGCCCATCGAGACGATCAAGAGTCTGAACAACCTGGATGACAACTGCACTCTCATGGAAAACCAGGAAATCATTCTGGGCAGGGTGGAGCCTGTGGTTTTGACTCAAACAGCAGAGCCCACCCCCACCATCCCGCCTGAGATGGTCACGCCTTCGCCAACGCCCTCTCCCGGCACCGCCACCATCTGTGTGGTGCTATTCCATGATAAAGACGGCAACGGCATGCGCACGGAGGGAGAGGACTACCTCTATGGCGGTGAGATCAGCGTCAGCAACCGCAGCGGGTCGGTGTCGGAGACCGGCACGACCGTTGCCGGCAATCCGGAAGACGTTACCCCCCGCTGTTTTGAGAAGCTCCCGCCGGATTCTTACAACGTCACAGTTGCCATCCCCGATGGCTTCAACGCAACTACCTCAACCAACTACGCCCTCGAAGTCAAAGCCGGCGAAGACGCCACCATCGATTTCGGCGCGCAGGAGTCCGCTCCTTCTGCGGGCGTGGTTGAGCCCGATTCAGCCCGCCGTTCTCCCGTGCTCGCGATCGTTGGCGGAATTATCCTGCTGGCTGGTCTGGGATTGGGTTTCTATCTCTGGCGTTCGCGAAAAATTTAACGCTGCCTTTCGATAAAAAAAAACAGGACTTTCGTCCTGTTTTTTTGTCTCTTGATTCCGCGCGAAATCAATAATCACTCTCACGGCGCTGTTCGAGCCAGACATCTGCCCCGTTGTGGTAGCCAATCCGTTCCCAAAAACCCGGAGCGTCTGCTGTCGAAAATTCCAACCCGCGCAGCCACTTGGCTCCCTTCCAGAGGTAAACATCCTTAAGGTCCTCCCTGCCGGGGATCGCTCCGCAGACGCCGCGCAGCGGCGCGCCGTGTTCGAGGCTGATGGGCTGCCCTTCGTAATGCGTCGCCAGAAGGAAGTTATCGGCTTCCATCACCTCCAGCGGCAGGTTGGCGGTGAAGCCAAACTCGGCGTGTTGGATGACGTACCTGGCACCCGGCTTCGGCACCACCAAGCCCAGGTCGCGCAGCGTCTTCAGGCTGACGCCCTCCCAATGGGTATCGAGCTTGCTCCAGGTGGTCACGCAGTGGATATCCATCTGCAGCCTAACGCGCGGCAATTCGTTGAACTCAGCCCAGGTGAGCAGCAAGGGCTTCTCAACCTCGCCCCAAACCCTGAAGGTCCAGCTTTCCAGATCGAGGCGCGGAACGGGTCCGTAGTGCAGCACGGGAAATCGGTCGGTCAGATGCTGCCTGGGAGGCAGCCGTCTTTGTTTGATTTTGTCATTGGAGACTCCAAACATCCAAGCCTCACAAGACCAGGCTTTCACCCGGTTTCAGGATCACCACTTCCGCCTCAGTTTCGGCTTCAACGCGGGTTTTCCAGGCACGCAGGTCCTGCGCAATCAGATCCCAGGTGTTGTAGTGCACCGGCACCACGCGCCTGGGGCGCAGCAATTTAACTGCCTTGAGGGCATCCTCCGGACCCATTGTATAGTTATCGCCGATCGGAAGGGCTGCCAGATCAATACCCTCGTCGCCAATAAGCTGCATATCCCCGAATAAACCGGTATCGCCCGCGATGTATATCTTTTTCCCATCCGGGGTCGTCAGCAAAAAGCCCACCGGATTACCGCCGTAGCTTCCATCCGGCAGGGCGGAGCCGTGCAGAGCGGGTGTCAGTTTGAGGTGACCGAAGGGGAAGCTATGCCCACCGCCGATATGTTGGGCGTGCGTGTCCACCCCCTTGGCGCTCAGCCAGGAGCATATCTCAAAGTTGCTGATGCACAGGGCTTTGGTGCGCATGGCGATCGGGAGCGTGTCGCCGATGTGGTCGCCGTGCCCGTGGGTGATGAGAATATAGTCCGCGTCGAGCTCCGCCGCTTTTACCGTCGCGGCAGGGTTGCCCGTGAGGAAGGGATCAATCAGAATGCGGTCATCGCCGATGGTCAAACCGAATGCCGCGTGCCCATACCAGATAAAAATTGTCTCCATAGCATCGTCCTCCTGCCTTCATTATAGCGGGTTTGAAGTGTCAAAACCGGGTCTGTACCAGTGTCCATTCGTTTCAAATCATCGTAAAATAGACTTGCGATCTCTAAAAAGTCGGAGAATATTAATATGCAGTGCATAAGATGCGGCTCAACACAAGTAAACATTCAAGCAGTGACCGAAACGACGTTTAAGCGAAAAAAGAAATCTCTGCTTTACTGGCTTACGATAGGCTGGCTTATTGAACCGATGCTTTGGATTTTTCTGACATTGCCAAAGCTTATTTATGAACTTTTCAAGCCCCACAGATTTACAGCAAAATCGAAAACAAACACAATAGCGATTTGTCAGAACTGCGGGAAGAGCTGGAGGGTATAAAACTCAACTGTTTATAAGATCTCAAGCTTTGCCAGAGAAGCCACGAGCGCTTTCAATCCAAAGCCCTCGAAGTAGACTTCCACAGTTTCGTCGCCGTGTTCCAGCTTGCTGGCCTTGACCACACCGCGTCCGTAAGTGGCGTGCTGCACCTGCATGCCAGGCTTATAGCGGGTTTTTGGGGCTTCCCGCAGGGGCGGCGCGCTGCGCATCCAGGAGGGCGTTTCCCAGCGGGAATAGCCGCTGTCGCGCCCATAGCTGAAGCGCCCGGGAATATCCTGCGGGCTGCCCTGCAGAAGCTCAGCGGGGATGTCGTCCAAAAAGCGGCAGGGGATGGTCTCTTCGTAGCTGCCGTAGGGGCTGCGGCGGCGGCGCGCGCGCGTCAGCGTCAGACGTTTGCGAGCCCGCGTGATGCCCACGTAGAGCAGACGGCGTTCCTCCGCCAGATCTTCCTCGTCATCCCTGGAGCGGCTGTGGGGCAGGAGCATTTCATCCAGACCGGTGATGAAAACCTGGTCAAACTCAAGACCTTTCGCGGCATGGAGCGTGAGCATGGTTGGCGCGTCGATGGTTTCGGGCAGGGTGTCCTGATCTGCCACCAGCGCCATCGATTCGAGAAAGGCTTGCAAGCCCTGCTCCTCGTACTCAAGCGCCACCATCCGCAGTTCCAGAACGTTCTCCCAGCGGTCCAAGCCTTCTTCGCTTTGGTCCTGAATGTGCGCCTGGTAGCCGACGTCTTCCAAAATCCGGTCAAAAAGGACTGTGATCGGGTTCTTTTCGGCGCAGTCGCGCCAGCTCCTCAGCATACGCCCAAAGGCTGCCAGTCGGGAGGCTTCTCTGCCGAGAGCTTCATGCAAGTCCGGATTGCCGGCTGCCAGACCTAAAAGTGTTTCCCCCATGCTCAGGTTTTCGCGGGCAGCCAGGTTGGCGACTTTTTCGACGGTCTTATCGCCAATGCCCCGCGGGGGCAGGTTGATCACACGCCGCAGGCTGACTTCATCCATTGGATTGTAGACCAAACGCATGAAGGCGATCAGGTCTTTGACTTCGCGCCGCCCGTAGAAGCGCTGCGCTCCAACGAGGCGGTAGCTCATTCCGACCCGCCGGAAGGCTTCTTCCAGAAGGCGAGACTGCGCGTTGGTGCGGTACATGATGGCAAATGACCCAGGGCTCAGCTTCTGGTGCGTGATGGCGTTATGAATGGCGCTGACGACCAAATCCGCCTCTTCGCGGTCATCCTGGGCGATGATGAGGTTGATTTTTTCTCCTCTTTTGGCATCCGTGAAGAGCTTTTTGGCTGTGCGGTTGCGATTGTGATCGATGACCGCCATGGCGCCATCCAGGATATTTTGGGTGGAGCGGTAATTTTGTTCGAGCAGGATGGTTTTGGCGTCCTTGAAATCCTGTTGGAAGCGTAAAATGTTGCGGTAGTCCGCGCCCCGCCAGCGGTAGATACTCTGGTCCTCATCGCCAACCACGTAGAGGTTGCGGTTTTTCTGCGCCAACAGGCGCAAAATGGCATATTGCGCCAGGTTCGTGTCCTGAAATTCGTCTACGAGGATGTGTTCAAACTTGTGTCCGTAGGTTTCGCGCACCACAGGGTAGTCTTCGAGGATGCGGTTGGTATAAACCAGCATATCGTCGAAATCCATGGCGTTGTTCTTGACCAGACGCTGCTGGTATTGGATAAAAAAGCGCTGCACCTGTTCATCGCGGAAGTTCCGGACAGGATAGTTCTCGGGCTCGATCAGGTCGTTTTTGGCGCGCGAGATGGCATCCAAAAGTGATGAAGGGCGGTAGAGCTTTTCGTCGAGATTGCTTTCGCGCACGATTTCCTTCATCAGCGCCAATTGGTCATTCGCGTCAAAGATGACGAAGTTTTGGTTCACGGGCAGCAGGTCGGCTTCGCGGCGCAAGATTCTGCCGCAAACGGAATGGAAGGTGCCGAGCCAGAGCCCGCTCACCTGCTCGCCGATCAGCTTCTGCACGCGGTCTTCCATTTGGCGCGCGGCTTTGTTGGTAAAAGTCACTGCCAGAATGCGGTACGCAGGCACGTTTAGCGCCCCGATCAGGTAGGCAATACGGTAAGTCAGAACGCGAGTCTTGCCCGAGCCAGGACCTGCCAATACCAAAGTCGGACCGAGCGCAGCGGCAACAGCCTGCTGTTGCTGCGGATTGAGAAAATCAAGCAAATCACTCATAACCAAATGATTTTACCAAATCCAGGAATGCTGCTGGGGTTTAGACCAGCGCCTTAATCAAACCCATCGCCAATCCTGCCAGAACCAACATGTAAGGCTGGGCTTTCAGCAGCATCATGGCAAGGAGTCCGGCAATGAAAACCAACACAGTCCAGCCGTCCACTAATGCGTTTTGTGCCAAATCGACACAGACCATCAGAATGAGCGCCACAACTGCCGCGTTGACCCCTCTTAAAAAGAGGCTGGTAACCTCGTTATCGCGCATTTTCTTGA
>JAGVUP010000191.1 GCA_019136215.1 Chloroflexota bacterium
ACTTTCCTTTAAGTTGGTCAAAACAAAAGTGACATTTTGTGATGCTCAGTGATCGATTCGACCCTATTGGTACAGCATTCTTCCTGCGGTTTGGTTACGTCGCGGAAGAATTTCCGTTGATTAAACCCGTGAATTCCGAACTGAAGAAGACTGGCACGGATTATCATGCTAAGCGGTGGAATGAGTTGCAGGAAAAGGGGAAGGTTTTAAAAACTGCATCGGGAAAGGGATCAATTGCAGAACCCACTGCTGAAATCGACAGGATCATCCGACAGGAACTGGAAGCGGTTTTCAATCATTCTGAACCTGGGACTTTCCTTTCCGGAGGGATTGATTCGCCCTTGATCGCTGCGATTGCCCAGTCTATGACGGGGAAGCGACTAAAAGCATTCACATTCACGAGCGACGACCCGGATATCGATGAGTCAACTTCCGCCAGTGAATTTGCCTGTGCTATTGGCTTGGATCATCACCTTGTCCGCGTGGACGAATCTCAACTCGTGGATACAATCCTGAAGATTATCCAGGATTTCGTTATGCCTCCGGGCGATTATTCAGTGATTCCAACTTATTTGGTCTGCAAAGCTGCGCGGGAATATTCTGACACGATTCTTTCCGGGGATGGCGGCGATGAATTATTCTGGGGCTATGCTACCCGTATGGCAAGGGTGATCAAGCTTTCCCCGCTTTTCAGGTTTCCAAAATGGTACCGGAAAATACGCTGGTGGCTTCTTCATCGTACGTATGAATGGAATGCCCGATACTTTGATACAGTTGGTGAGTGGTATCGATCCGGGCATGAACATAACTTTGAAAGTTGGCTCAAGGAGCTATTTCCAGGTCTGCCGCCTTTACCTTCGAGTTATCGCCAATATCGCTTCAATGGTACTGATCCAGACCAAACTGCCTACTGGGTCCGATGGAACGAATTCAGCGGGCATATGAAAGCAAGTTACGACAAAGTACTGACCGCGTCACATGCTGCGGGCATTGAAGTAGTATCTCCAATGCTTTCGCAAGGCATGATCGATTTGGCGAGTGAGCTGGATTGGCGGTTGTGTCTGGATCTGGAAAATTTAAATGGGAAACTGCCTCTGCGCCAACTTCTGAAGAGGTATTGTCGTTTCCAATCAGGGTCAAAGCAGGGTTTTGGGTCCCCAATGGGAAGATGGCTTGCTGGTCCCCTGCGTGAACTTTTCGAAGAGAGTGTGCTGAGGAGAGAGTCCCTGGGCGGTCTTGAACTCAATACGGCAGGAATGCGCGCTGTGTTTGAGAACCAAATCAAGGGAAAAGAAGATCGGTCCTGGGGGCTATGGATCTTTTTGAGCCTGGCACTATGGGAAGACGCACATGAAAGCTGGTGAGGTTGGATGAGATTCTATTCTAGTCACCAAATCTACAATCCGAAATATCGCTATTATCTCAACAGCATAACAAAATCCCAGTGGAATGAGCGTTCAGCGGAAGAGAGAAGGCGGGTGTACGGAAAGTGGGTGGATTTATTTGAATATACACCGGAGATCAAAGAAGCGGATATCTGCCTGCTGACCTATCAGTGGAATTATTACGTCGAAAACGATCGCGTAGCCGAGGCAGCCGCGGAGGCGGAGGTGGCGAGACCCGCGGGGAAGCCGCTGGTAATCTTTTGCGGCGGAGACTTCCCCGCCCGGTTGCCTTTCGATAACGTGATCCTGTTTGAATTTGCGGGTTACCGTTCGGATCCAGGCTTTGTCTATCATTCCGCCCAGCCCACAGCTTTGAACGATTATGTGCGTGAATACTGTGCCGGCACTTTGAAATTGCGCGAAAAACAAGAAATACCGGTCGTCGGGTTTTGCGGTCAGGCGAGTACATCCCCTTTACAGACTGCCTGGCGCAGGCTGCGTCTGGCGAAGTGCCGGTTTGATTATGAGCATGGGCGATCCAGGTGGGAACCGCCGCCTTTTGAGACGACGGCTTTCAGAGCGCGAGTGCTGAGAGCGTTTGAGAAACCCGGGATCAGGACCAATTATCTTGCCCGCAGGCAATATCAGGCAGGAAAATCAAAAACACTGACCGACCAAAGCAAAGAAAGGATCGAATTCGTCCGGAATATCTTGGAATCCGACTATACCCTTTGCATGCGCGGCGGGGGCAACTATTCGGTGCGATTCTATGAGACTTTATGTTTGGGACGCATCCCGGTCTTCATTGATACCGACTGCCTGTTACCGTTTCAGGATATGATCGACTACAAATCCATATTCCCCTGGATCGATGCCGGTGATCTGCCGCACGCGGCTGAATACCTGCGGGACTTCCACGCGAAGTTGACAAACGATGAATTTATCGACCTGCAAAAAATCTGCCGGTCATTGTGGATAAAACACATGACCCCGGACGGTTTTTATAGTAATCTCCATACAAAACTCAGAGAATTGTTGACATTCAATGACATCCCCATTAATTTCTGTCATCATCGCAACGCATAACCGGGAAGAATTGCTGCCTCAAGCGGTCCAATCAATTTTGGATCAAACTTTGCAGGACTTTGAAATCATTATCGTTGATGACTGTTCATCAGATAACACACCGAATGTTATTCGGGCACTTGAGGAAAAAGACGATCGCATCCGCGCGATAAGATCCAATCAAAACATTGGTCCGGGGGCAGCGAGAAATCTTGGCATGGCGAGCGCCAAGGGTGACTATATCGCCATTATGGACGATGATGACCTGTCAGAATCCGAACGATTCGAAAGGGAAGTATCCATCCTTAATAGTGATCTGGATGTAATGTTGGTGTTTTCGAGTGTTGCTTGGATTGATAACGACTTGAAAATCACGAACACCTTCCCCGGGTTGGTTGTAGATGGTAAATTTCCTGCTGATCCGGAGGAAGTCTTTCGGCTCCTTTATCTGGAGAGCAATAAAATCCCAAATACAACCATAATGATTAGGAAACCTTTGTGGAGTAAATTCAAATATCCCGAGTTTACATGGATCGGAGAGGATTGGTATTTTTTTATGCAACTTGCCGCATCCTCTATGAAAATGCGGGCGATTCCATCGCCACTCGTTCGTGTGAGGCGGGGGAGTGAACACGAAGGGCTGATGAAACGTTCACGGGAAAGCGTTTTTAAGGCTCAACGACAAATTCTTGATCGTATCAAAAAATGGTTGTCGGAAGAAGAAATCAATAATTTCAATCATCTGCATAGACTGGCTTTATCGAACCAAATTCTTCGGGAAAGCAGACATCATATCGGAGTAAAAGGTTTAGGGATGGTTTTTCAAGCTTTTCTCCAGACGCCAACCAACCCAAAGGTCTTGCAGGAGGTCCATTGGTATCTATCCAAAGCTCGTGAAAAAACCATAACAGTATTCCGCCATTCATGACAACCCGAAGCCTTGCAGGATTAATTAGCTTTACTGGATCTTTCCCGGCTTACCAACTGAGAGAAGACCTTCAGCGCATGAAGCCCAGAGGAATTTCTCTGAGGTCGGATAGCGGTGATGTATGGCTCGATCCAGATAGCCGGGTTGGCTTTGGGTATTGGGAGCATGAAGCTGTTGATGCAACCAGCCAAGCTGCCATTTGGGAAACGAATCGGTCAGTGCTTGTGCTGAATGGAAAAATCTACAACGAGGAAACTGTCCGGGCAGAGCTGGAAGCCTGCGGTGAGGGCTCTTGTTCCCATTCCGAAACGGAAGTGATATGCCGCGCGCTCGAAACCTGGGGCTTGGATGCGATCGATCGGCTTAATGGCATGTTTGCTTTTGCCTGGTATGAGAAAAAGGCGCGCAAGCTCCTGTTGGCGCGCGATCATGCGGGGATAAAGCCTCTCTATTACTATATCCACCCCAATGGTAAGGGCATGGCTTTCGCTTCACGGTATAACCAACTGCTCCATACCCATTGGGGAGAACCTGGACCGGTTCGACCGGATGTGCTGAATTTATTTCTGCGGCTGCATCACATTCCTCCCCCTTATGGGCTTTTACAAAACACTTACCAGCTTCAACCAGGGCATGCAGTGCTGATCCATGAGAACGGTCGGATAGAGGATCATTGTTGGTGGCAATTACCCCGCTCTCCTCACATCGATCTCTACGAGGAAGAAGCCGTTGAGGCTGCGGGGGCGGCGATCGAAAGCGCGGTAGCGAGTCAGCGTGCGGAGGATATTCCGCTTGGGGTTTTCCTCTCAGGCGGAGTTGATTCTCCTCTAATTACTGCTATTGCTCGCGAACAAACAAGCGCCGATCTAAAAGCCTTTACGATCGGGAATCCTGATTGGCGTCAGGATGAGTCCGCGGATGCGGGAGCGTATGCCATGCATCTTGATGTTGATTTTCGCCTGCTCAATATCACAGGCGCGGATATGGCAGACCTGATTCCCCGCGTTTGGGAAGCTCAGTCCGAACCTTTCGCGGATTATTCTATTTTGCCGAGCATGATGGTGTGCCGGTTCGCGCGCGAAGAAGTCCGGGCGGCTCTCAGCGGGGATGGCGGAGATGAATTGTTCTTCGGTTATCAGCGTCCGCTTTCTCTGCTGCGCAATGGAACTGATTTCCGCTTTCCGTGGCTGCTTCGTTACGGACTGTACGCGGCTGGGCGGCTTGGAATTATCCCCGCACGATCCGAAGTGATCGCAGCGCGGTCACCCGCTGATTATTACTTTGGGGTCAATTGCAGAACAAGTGAGAAGGATTTGAGCAAGCTTGCCCCAGACTTGCCAGGCTTGCCCAGGGATTTTTCGCTTTATAAATTTGGGAGGTACCAGGGAAAACCGGACCTCGCTAACTATTCCAGGGTTGTAGAATTCTACGGTCAATTGCAGCGGGGATTGAAGAAGATGGAGATGGCGTCGAGCTATTATGGTTTTGAAGTACGTACGCCTTTGCTTGACCGCAGGGTCATAGAAGCCAGCTTGCGAATTGATCCGTTTATGAACATGAAGGACAACAATCGGAAACAAGTTTTGGTCAAATTGCTGCAACGATACATTCCTCGGGAAATCATTCCAACCTCAAAGCGCGGTTTCGCGGTGCCTTTGGGAGATTGGTTCAGGGATTCCTTACGCCCAGTTGTAGAGGATATGCTTTTCTCGGCGGACTTGTATCCGACCGGGTTATTCAATAAGAAGGAACTCAGAACATATTGGGAACAGCATCTTCGGAAAGAAAAGGATCACAAGTGGGGCTTATGGAGCATTTTAGCGCTGCAAGGATGTCGTTTGCGTATCCTGTTTACCATTCCAAACTTTATCACCGCAGGTTCGGGTGGTGCGATGCTGAATATCATTAGACGACTGGATCGGGATTTGTTTGAACCAGCGGTAGGCGTGCTGAGGAAAGGCGGAGCTTTGGATCGGACGGTGACCGAAATGGGGATTCCATTGATCGAAGCGCCGTTTGTGTTGGATGCGAAGCCCTATTCCAGCTTGCTTAGGCGGGCAAAGCACGCCGCTGATGTGTTCAGACCTTACCATTTCGACTTATGGCATTCCTTTCACTATTCGGATGATTACACAGAGCCATTAATTGCTTATCTTTCTGGGGCGAAAGGTTGGATTTATACCAAGAAAAACATGAACTGGCATTCGCGGGCATGGTTATTGCGTTCGTTTTTAGCCAGGAAAATTGCCGCTCAGAATACAGATATGTTGGAGCAGTTTTTCAGTAAGCCTGTTTTTAACAATAAAACAAAACTCATCCCTCGGGGTGTGGATCTTGAGAAATATTCCCCGAAAGCAGTGGCAGCGGGGGATTTTCGGAAACGATTTGGCATTGCTGATCGCGAAATAGTGATCAGTTGTGTTGCTCAACTTGTGCCCGTAAAAGATCATCCCAACCTGATTTGCGCTGCCGCGCGCGTGCCGGGAGCGCATTTTTTTCTTGCCGGCAGCACGACTGACGAAAGCTACATCGATGAACTGCAAAGGCGAGCGCAGTCGCAAGGCTTATCCGACAGGGTTCATTTTCTCGGGAAAGTCGCGGATATTCCTGCGCTGTTGGCGGAAACGGATGTGTTTGTTTTGTCTACCAAAGGTTTGGGCGAAGGCTGCCCGGTCGCATTGCTCGAGGCGATGGCGTGCGGAAAGGCTTGTGTGGCAACCAATATACCAGGATCACGGGATATCATCGAAAACGGCGTGTCGGGTGTGTTGGTTGAACCGGAAAACGCGGAAGCCCTGGCGGGCGCAATCAACCGCCTGATTTCTGACCGCGACCTGCGCGAAAGGATGGGCAGTGCCGCCCGCAAGCGGGTGGAGAAGTCTTTTTCCATCGAACGGGAAGTTGCCGCGCATGAAAAGCTTTATCTTGAATTGATGGGCGAGAAGTATTGATGATCGGCGACCTGCTGCTCACTTTCAATAAAGACGCAACGACCTGGCATACGAGGACTAAACAACCTTGGCAGGCGACTGGCAGCTTTGGCTGCGCCCGCCTATGGACCTCGCAGCCCGATGAAACCTGGAGTGGGTCTCCCTTGGCGACTTCCGAGGATGATCGATGGGTCGTATGGTCGATGGGTGAGTTCTTCGGGAAGCAGCCAAGCTTTCCCCGGGCTCTGGAAGACCCAAATAACCTCAATGGTCACTACCTGTTGTTCGCTTATGACAAACTGAACCAGCACTGGCATATCCTCACTGATCGGCTGGGAACACTGCACGTCTATCGGACGCTTGATGCTGGCAGTGTAACAATCGGATCATTTTCGCCAGCGCTTGCTTCATCTTTGGCGGACCGGGCACTGGATTGGGAGGCGATCGGCGGATTCTTGCGGTTCGGTTTCTTTTTGGGGGATAAAACTTACTGGAAGAATGTCCGGCTGATTCGCCCCGCCACGCGCCTTGTGATGGATCGTGATGGGCAGGTGATTTCCGAGACGCGATATTGGAACTGGCATTTTCAGCCTGAACAGACCTTGTCTTTTGAAGAGGCGCTAGGTAAATTCAGCGAAGTTTTTAGCGAAGTAGTGCGGGAAATGGCAGCCACCGGAACTTTGGCGCTTCCGCTTTCCGGCGGGCTGGATTCCCGCAGCACTCTGGCGGTGTTGGGCTGCCCGAACCAGGCTGGGACAAAATCTTTATACCCATTCAGCTATGGATATTCTGATCGCTCAGTTGAAACGG
>JAGVUP010000148.1 GCA_019136215.1 Chloroflexota bacterium
CACTCCATCCTGTTTCAATGGAAATGCGGCGCGAAGGAAAATTGGAACCTCCTGTAAAAGCCTGCTGCGGTCTCAGAAAGAACCTTCGTGCCATAATTGGTTTGGCATCGGAGCGGAGGAGATGTTATTTCTGAGTTTTCCTAATGAAATGTAATGATGAAGCATGGTGAAAGGTTTGATGCAAGTTTGATGCAAGGTTTGATTGACAATCCTCCCCCACTCGATTATCCTTAATCCGCGTCTGGGCGGGACCGGCGCGGCGGAGCCCTGCGAACCCCGTCAGGTCCGAGAGGAAGCAGCGGTAAGGAGGTTTCTTCGGGTGTTGTCGGCAATCCTGCCCGGGCGCTTTGCGAATTATGGCTGAAAACGAACATCCAACAACACCCCGTGTTTGCTCCTATGAAGGTTCAGACTATCAGACTTCTTTCTGGGAAACTGGCGCGCGTCGCTATGAAGACGCGGTGGAAGCCATTGCCCTGAAGCGTCTGCTCAGGGAGCCCGGCAGGCTGATGCTGGAGCTCGGCGCAGGCGCAGGACGCAACACTCCGCGCTATGCCGATTGGCAGAGGGTGGTTTTGGTGGATTATTCGCGGACGCAGTTGCTGCAAGCCCGCGAACGCCTCGGCGAAAGCCCGCGCTTCGTGTATGTGGCGGCGGACATCTACCAACTGCCCTTCGTACCGGGGCTCTTTGACGGCGCGACGATGATCCGCACGCTGCACCACATGGCTGACCCAAAACTCGCGCTTCAAAACGTGCGCGGGGTCCTGGCTGAGAATGCCGTGTTCATCCTGGAATTCGCGAACAAGCGCAACCTCAAAGCTATCGCACGCTGGCTGGCGGGGAAGCAGGAATGGAACCCCTTTGACCACGGGCAAGTCGAGTTTGTGGAGTTGAATTTCAATTTCCACCCAATCACGATTCGAAAACTGTTGAAGGAAACGGGGTTCACGCTGGAGAAACAGCTTGGCGTCTCATTTTTCCGTGCGGACTGGTTTAAGGACCATGTTCCACACGACCGATTGGTGGCAGCAGACAGCATTTTGCAAGCCGCTGGCGGTTTGGCGCAGTTCACTCCCAGCGTTTTTTCACGCACGCTTGCTGCCGGAAATTCTCCGCGCCCCGAAGAGGATGCCTTTTTCCGCTGCCCTATCTGCGCTCACCCACTGCCCGAGACCGGCTACAGCCAGAACTGCCCGGGTTGCGGGCGGACCTGGGAATACCGCGATGGGATTTATGAATTCCGCGTTCACCCTGAAAGTTAAGAAATCAACTTTCAACAAACTGCGATGGTTTTTCACGCTCAGCCTGACACTGGCGCTTAGGCCGGAGATTTGATGCGGGGAGACCAAAGAGTGTCAGCGGGCAGCAGCGACAAAGAATGCCCCTAGATCAGGTGAGATGAATGAACGTTTTGTCGTATCAAGAGGGAATCTTGGGGCTAATTACCTTTCATACAGACTGCTAATCTAAATTCCGGCGCATCTGGCTGAACGGCAAGCCGTGTTCAACATTCTTGCCCTCATATATCGCGAATTGCTGCCGATCTTCCACTTTCAACTGGCGGACGAGATAACGCACCATCAAAAGCTGGCTGCCAATCAGCTTGCAGGCAGTTTGCGCAGCGAGCCCGGCTAACCAGGGTTGATAAGAACGCGCCGCCAGAAATACCGGACGGTTGAAAAGATCCGGGATGGATAGATGCAGGTCTGAAAGGATTTGGGGATCATTGGCATCCGGGGAGAGGACTGGCTGTGCCCATACGCCTTTGGGTCCGTAATCCAAGTCGACGTAGCCAAGCAGGCTGCCACTACTGCCATAGAGCACCAAACCCAACGCGGCTTTGCGGGTCTGCGGTTCCAAGGGCTGGACCAAACCCGGCACCACGCTGCGGTAGAGGCTGGTCATCGCGCGGGCATCGTTCGCGTTCCAGACGCGCCAGGCGTATTGGGGGCTGGCGCTTTCCCGCGCGGATGGCGCAAGTTGGAACAGGCTTTGATTCGCCCAGGTTTGAAAACCAGCTTTCCGGAATGCGGAAATGTGGGGAGAGTCTGCCGGCAGGTCGCAGGTGATGAAGTACGTGCCCCATTTGCCCGCGTTGGCGATCAGGTCTTCGAGCAAACAGACGGTATCGCTCTGGTCGGCGTCCTCAGCGGCTCCGAGGAAAGTTAGCTGCCCCTGGTTTTCGTCCATCCTGCTGACCACCTGGGCGAAGCAGGGACGCCCGGGGTCATTATCGCAGTACGCAGTATACTGCTCCACGGGCGGAGAGATGCTGCGTACCAGGTTTCTTAGATTAAAAGGCTCTCCCCGCGTCACCAAGCGCAGCGTGTCAAGGCTCTGCAGCAGGTCGGTCCGGCGCAAGATGACCGAAAGGTCAATGGGATTCAGCCTGTGGATTCCGATTTTGCCAACTCCAGGAAGTACTCATGGAAGCGCAGATCGTCGGTGAGCTCGGGGTGGAAAGAGGTCGCGAAGAGCTTACCCTGCCGGGCGGCAATCATGCGCCCGTCTGGCAGCCGCAGCACCTCCTCGGCTCTTCCCCAAACCCGGGTAATGATCGGTCCGCGGATAAAGGTGAGCCGGTAAGGCTGCTCAGCCGGCTTCAAAAAGGGAACCGGGATATCCATTTCGAAAGAATCGATCTGCCTCCCAAAGGCATTGCGCTGGACTTCCATGTCCATCAGACCAATCAACGGTTGGTCGCGCCCGACTTCTTTGGCGAGCAGGATGGCGCCCGCGCAGGTGCCCCAAATCGCGCGGGTTTGCCCGAAGGCGCGCAGAGGCTCTATCAGATCAAAAGCGACGAGCAGCTTGCCAATGGCGGTGGATTCTCCGCCCGGGATGATCAGACCCTGCAGCCCTTCGAGGTGCCCGGGCAGCCGCACCTCAGTGACATCAGCCCCGAGTTTCTCGAGGCTGATGCGGTGTTCGCGAAAATCGCCCTGAAGGGCAAGAACGCCTATCTTCATCGGCTGTCGTCAATTACCAACCGCGGACTGCCATTTTTTCGGCGTCCGGCAGGACGGTGGCGGAGCGTCCAACCATTGCTTCACCCAGATTGCGGCTGACCTCAGCCAAAATTTTGGGCTCGTTGTAATGGGTGGTTGCCTTGACGATTGCCTGCGCGCGCTTGGTTGGGTCACCAGACTTGAAAATGCCTGAACCCACAAAAATACCGTCCACGCCGAGCTGCATCATCAGAGCGGCGTCTGCGGGGGTGGCGATGCCGCCAGCGGCAAAGTTGACCACGGGCAGCGCGCCAAGCTCACGCACCTGCAGGCAGAGCTCATAGGGCGCCTGGATGCTCTTGGCGAAGGTCATCACTTCTTCCTCCGGCAGGGATGTGATCCTGCGGATTTCGGAGTAGACGGTGCGGGCGTGGCGCACCGCTTCCACCACATCGCCGGTTCCGGGCTCGCCCTTGGTGCGCATCATTGCCGCGCCTTCACCGATCCGGCGCAAGGCTTCGCCTAAATTGCGGCAGCCGCAAACGAATGGAACTTTGAAGTCGTGTTTGTTGATATGGTAGGCTTCATCGGCTGGGGTGAGCACCTCAGATTCGTCGATGTAATCTACGCCGAGTGATTCGAGAATTTGTGCCTCCACAAAATGCCCGATGCGGCATTTTGCCATGACCGGAATGCTGACCGATTCCATGATCTTGAGGACGAGTTCCGGGTCACTCATACGGGCAATGCCGCCATCCGCGCGGATATCGGCTGGAACGCGTTCCAGCGCCATTACCGCCACAGCCCCGGCATCTTCAGCGATCTTTGCCTGATCAGGCGTGACCACATCCATGATCACGCCGCCTTTAAGCATTTCAGCTAGACCTTTTTTGACCGCGAAACTTGAAACTTGTTCTTCCATGCAACCTCCAACTCATCTTATTCGTATAATGTGATTTTACCACGCTTGGCATGCCTGGCAGGGCAGGAAAACACAGGGGAAACCGATCGACGCGTTCAGAGCCAGAGATGCAGAGGATAGTTAATCAGAGATTCCCTGCCCTAAGCCAGGATGGAAAGGAGCAATGCCGCAAGGTAAACAGCTGCAGGCGATCCCGCGGAGAAAAATTCTCTTTAATTTATTCCAATACGGACCTGCATCACCAATTAATCAGGTCCAACGGGACGCCGTGGAAGGTCTTGCCGCCCAGGATTTCTTCGATTTGTTGCCTGACAGAGCGTGAGGGAAAGTAAATCTTAATGCTCCCTTTCCCCGGACAGGAGGATTTATCCACTTCAAGAGCGACGTTGCCTTCTGAAAGGCTTTCGATTTGTTTCACCGTGCTGTCAAACTCATTGAGCTGACGCTCGACCGTCTCCAGATCCGGCAGATCCTTGCAGGAAAGATAGTGGTGGTAGTTATTGAACAAAACCTCATCAGCGATTCGGTGAAGCAGGCGGGTTTTGTTTTCGAACAGGAACACAGCCAGAATGACCAAAACGATAACCATTCCAATCCGAGCCCATCTCTTTTTTTGCATAATTTCCTCCAACACCCTTGCTGCCTCGCAAAAGCGGCTTTCAGGGAAAAGGCAAACAGCCCATTTGCCTGCCATGATCTATTTTAAGTTACACAGCAAAAGGCTGATGCCTGCCCCATCATTTTTTACAAATCCGTGTACTTGCTGTCGTCGTAGCTGTCTTTGATTTCTTCTGCTTTTGATCGAGCTTGCGACAGGGCAGCGCTTTCCGGGCGCGATTGAAGCTCAGCAGAAGCGAGCTGGCTGGGAGTGGCGCGCCTGGCTTGAACCAGCTTGCCGCAGTGCGGGCAGCGCTCCAGCCGCATTGCCAGGAGGTTGATCCCAAAAAACGAGCGGCTGAATGGCTGACCGCAGTTGGGGCATACCGCACCGCCGAAAACGCCGTATTGGATCTGTCCGTTTTCATCGATCTTGGGGTTCTTGTCCGCGTTCTTTCGCATCAACAACTGCACGGCAAGGCTCGCCAATATAATTCCGCCCACCAATAGCATCGTTTTCAGCGTCGACTGGTTGGCAGTGTTTTTATCGAGGAAGTTAGCCACCAATCCGGAGGTGGTGTAGGTTTCGCCTGTCTTCGTTTTGACCTCAGCGGTCAGTGTGTGCAGCCCAGGATCAAAGGTGTTGGT
>JAGVUP010000087.1 GCA_019136215.1 Chloroflexota bacterium
TGTATCGTGGGTTTCCCATCTGTGCCTATCGCCTTTCGTTTGCAGGATGGATTAATTAAACCATGAATGTTGGGTCAGTGGAAGGGTTTGGGGCTTGTTTTTCAACGGTCTCATCCCAATCAATTGTCAATCGAAATCAAAAGTGATATTGAAGGCGCACTTGCTATTAAAAGCGGTGCCGCGGATTATTACGTCGGCGCATGCGCGACTGGTGCCGGAGGAGCTTTAGGGATCGCCGTGGGGCTGCTCGGTCCCGCATACACCGCATCCCTCTCCATCCCGGGCAGGATCGCTTCGGAAGAAGAGATCAAAAAGCATGTGGCTGATGGGAAGAAGGCGTTCGGTATGGTGAACAACGATATCGAAAAAGTGCTTCCCATTTTATTTGATGCTTTATTAGCAAAGTCACAGGCATGTGACTGACCCTAATTCATAACCATTATTAAAAAGGAGAAATATCATGGCATTTGAAATCAACGCACTTACCATCATTGTGATGGCACTGCTGGGAGGCTTAAGCGCCTACCTGGCAAACCAGAACATCGCCGTCTTCCACGACGGGATGCGCCCTATTTATCCGCAGTACCTTTCTGGAGTCATGGATCGGAAAACCCTCTTTGCGACCAGCCTTGCTCTCTCATTGGGTTTGGTCATCGGTTTTGGTCTGCCCACTTCCATCGCGGGTCGAATCATCATCATCCACACCATCCTGTTAGCCTGCGATATCATCGGCGCAGCCTTTTCGGATCAAGGCAACGGAAAGTGGATCGCGGCTGCGGTCGGAGCGGCGTTTGGCGTTTTCCTGCTTTTCGGTATGCAAGGAATCATCAATGTCTTCTCAGTGCTGCCGGTAAACTTCCTGGGTAACCTTGGCACGGTTGGTTCCCTCATCATCACCACTTTCTGTGTTTTCCCGGCTCTCGTCGTAGCGTACCAGTCGGGGCTCCGGAACGGCATCATTGTTCTGGCATTGACGATGCTCGTCAAGCAAGTTGTGACCCTCTTTGGTTCCTGGACCACCGCTGGCGGACTCAAGATCGCCCTCAACCCTGACGGCATGGCGCTGCTTTTCGCCATCCTGGCAATGGTTGTCTCAGCGATGATGCACAGCAAGAAAACCGAAGGCAGCATGTCCGCGGCGTTCTCGGTTTTTGAGGATAACATTGTCCGCATCAAGAAAAACATCCTCATCCTGGCGATCACCGGCGGCGTTGTTGCTCTGGCAACGACCCTCCTCCTCGTCGCGGAAGGACCTGCTTCTCTGACCCTGACCGCTGAGGGCAATTACAACGAAGCGGCGTTGGTCGCTCTGGGCCGCGCTCTCGGGTTCATCCCGCTGGTCATGACCACCGCCATCGTTTCGGGTCTCTATTCCCCTGCCGGCACAAAGACACTGCACGTCCCGGCAATTCTGTTCATCAACATGGGCATTATGGGTATGGCTGGCTCCTTTGTGGTCGGCGCTCTGATCATGGCGGCGGAAATCCTTCTGCTCGGCTTCATCGCCAAGGGTCTCGATAAATTCCCCGGCATGAAGGACATGGGCGATAACACCCGCACTGCGATGAGCAAGATCCTCGACCTGGCGCTGCTGATCGGCGGCGCGCTTGCCGCGAATGCCATCGCCCCCACGATCGGCTACATCTGGATTTTCGGGTTGTATTTCCTCAACCAGGTCTCCAAGAAACCGGTCCCGACTATGGCTATCGGACCACTCGGCGCTATTCTTCTGGGTATTTTGGTGAACATTCTCCATCTTATTGGCTTGTTCCCGGTCAATCCAGCTTAATTTTGCTAAAATTTCATCCTCACATCAGGTTTAATAGCCTGATGTGAGGAAATTTGGTGTACCATCAAAGACATGACTGTACAGGACCATGAGATTCAGAGTTTGATGCTCAAGAAGATGGGTAAGGCGATTTCATTCCTCGCAGGTGAAATCCTTACAATCAATGCTGGCAGTCGAATCCCAACCTTTTCCCAATTGCTCGAAACGAGCGGCTTTTCCAGAGGCACGCTCCAAAACGCGATGCAAAGTTTGGAAGACATCCAGGCAATATCTCTGGTCAAAAAAGGGCACATGGGCACCTACCTTGTCGAAAAGAACACCGATGCTCTGTTGAGGTGCCTGGGCATCTCCTACATAAGCGGCATCATGCCCATCCCCTATACCAAGAAATACGAAGGGCTGACTACCGGGCTGTTAAACACTTTTTCCAATCCGGATAATTTGGCGGTGGAAATTGTTTATATGCGCGGCTCCGAGAAACGTATCGCGTCAGTGGAAAAGGGGCGCTACGACTTCGCCATTACCTCACGGCTCTCCGCCCTGGTAGCGATCAACCGGGGCTCCTCCATTGAAATCGTCTGTGATTTTGGTCCGGGCAGTTGGCTCTCGAGCCATGCAGTCTTCTTCCACGACAAAAACACCCGCGAAATTCAGGATGGGATGCGCGTCGGGGTGGACAGGAGTTCCATTGACCATGTGGAGCTCACCAAAAAAGCAGTGGGAGACCATCAGGTTCAGTTTGTAAACCTCAATTACAACCAGATCATGAAAATGATCGATGAGAACCAGATCGATGTCGCGGTCTGGAACGTGGACAACCTGATGGAACACCAAAGTGACGCCAACTACGTGCCCTTTAAGTATTCTGAATCCAGCGATGACAGTTCGGCTGTTATTCTGATATCCCGGGCAAATCCTGTTATCAAATCGATTTTGAACGAATTCGTTGACGTGAATTTTGTGCTCGAGCAGCAGCAGCAGGTCATCGAAGGACGGCGCTATCCAAACTTCTGAGAACCCCGATGGATCAGATCTACTATGCCCATGAACACGTAACCATTGACCTTTCCGGTGTCAAGAACACCCTGGATTGTCGTCTTGATGAATTTGAGAAGACGGTGGAGGAGTTCCGAGCTCTCCATGACCGCGGTGTGAGAACAATCATCGACCAAACCGCCCGCGGCATGGGGCGAAACATCCCCTACGCCCAGGCTGTCGGGGAGGCGTCGGGGGTGCGGATTTTCCATGCGACGGGTTTTTACAAAGCGCCCTTCCTGCCGGAGGAATGCTACACCCGTTCGGAACGTGAGCTTGCTGATCTGATGATCGCGGACCTCACTGTGGGTATGGAGGGCACATCCATCAGAGCCAACCACATTGGCGAGATTGGAACAGGCTCCGGCAGCATCAAACCGGAAGAACAGAAGGTTTTTGCCGCTGCCTGCCTCGCCCACCACGAAACGGGAGCAGCGATTTGTACCCACTGCACTCTGGGCGCTCTCGGGCTTGAGCAGATCGCGATCTTCAGGCAGTTCAATGTCCCGCTCGAACGTGTGGTCCTGAGCCATATCGACCTTTCCGGCGATTATGATTACATGCTTGCTCTGTTGGATCAGGGCGTGAATATCGCCTTTGATACCGTGGGTAAGGAAAACTACATGCCCGATTTCAACCGGGCGAAATGGTTGGCGAATCTCTGCCGGGCAGGGTACGTGAACCAGATTCTTCTTTCAATGGATATCACCCGCAGGTCCCAATACCGGCAGAACGGCGGCTTGGGGTATGCTTACCTGGTGGATGGTTTTCTGCCTATGGCAGTCGAAGCGGGCTGCAAGACAGAGTGGATCGATTGGATGCTGCGGCAGAACCCCGCAAGGATCTACGGAGAGTGAGGCGTCATGGACTATCTGAAAACTTTTCCCCTGCAGTCCATCAGTCTGGAAGAAGCTGAACAACTTCAATTCAAATTGATTGATTCCATTACCAGACATTTTTCGGGCATCGAGATCCTCTCTTTGGGGGACCTCGGTGTGGTTTTGGGCGAAAACAAACCTGCCTGCACGCTCAAGGTTGAAAATGTCCTGGCGGATTTCTTTGACGCGGAAGCGGCGATCCTGGTGCGCGGCGCCGGTACCGGCGCTCTGCGCTGGTCTTTTATCAGCGTGCTCCAACCAGGCGGCACACTATTGATTCACGACGCTCCGGTTTACCCCACAACAAGGGTAACCCTGGAAAGCATGGGCGTTCGGACGGTGGCTGTGAACTTCAATGACGCGCAGCTTCTTCGGGAATTACCCGAGAAGCTGCATGAGCGCTTTGACGCGGTCCTTGTGCAGCACACCCGGCAGAAGATCGATGACGGCTACGATTTCGAGGAGGTCATCTCCGTTCTGAAATCAGCGTATCCGCGAACGCCCATCATCACCGATGACAATTACGCCGCCCTCAAAGTCCCAAAAATCGGCTGCCAGGCGGGCGCGGACCTTGCGACCTTTTCCTGCTTCAAGACTTTGGGTCCGGAAGGGATTGGCGTTGTTCTTGGCAAGCGCGCTCTCATCGAGAAGATCCACCAATATCAGTATTCCGGCGGCAGCCAGGTGCAGGGGCATGAGGCTATGGCGGTTTTGCGTGGCATGGCGTATGCCCCTGTTGCTCTTGCGATCCAATCCCGCGTGTGCGAAGAGATCGTCACCCGGCTGAATCACGGGGAGGTTCCCCACGTCCGGAAGGCTTTCATTGCCAACGCGCAGAGCAAAGTGGTCCTCGTTGAATTTGATGAGGAGATCGCGGCAAAAATCCTCGAGCTCACGCCGCGGTTGGGAGCCGCGGCTCACCCCGTTGGGTCTGAGTCGATCTATGAGATCGCTCCTATGATTTACCGCATCAGCGGCACCTTCAGGAATTATGATCCGAGCCTGGAAAAGCGCATGCTGCGCATCAATCCCATGCGTTCTGGCGCGGCAACCGTCATTCGCATCCTCGCGGAAGCGATAGAGATGATACATTAAGGAACGATGAATGTTTTTACATAAGACGATCCAGCAAAATCGTCCTTTGGTTGAATACGGGTTCAAAGCCCTCAGGGACGGCTTGATCCTGCCGGATACTTACCTGATTGATCTGGACGCGGTACTTCAAAACGCGCTCCAATTCGTTGAGGCTGCTCAGCGCAGAGGCTTGCACAGCTATTACATGCTCAAACAGGCTGGACGCAACCCCCA
>JAGVUP010000129.1 GCA_019136215.1 Chloroflexota bacterium
GTAGAGAACGTTGGAAACCTCATCTGCCCTGCTGCCTTCCAACTGGGAACTCACGCCAATGTGCTCATCGCCTCGGTTCCTGAGGGCGATGACAAACCCTACAAGTACCCCAACATTTACCGCGGGCTTGACGTGCTCATCATCAATAAGATCGACCTGACGCCCTACATTGACTTCCGCATGGATTATTTCCAGCAAGGTGTCGAAATGCTCAATCCCGGGTTAAAAACCTTCGCGCTGAGCGCGAAAACCGGTGAGGGATTTGACGCATGGATCGAATGGCTCACTCAGAAGGTCAACGCAAAGTAAGAAGAACTCATGCCCATACTCAATAAACGGCTCCACATCACCGGAATCGTCCAGGGTGTGGGCTTCAGACCAACGGTTTTCAACCTGGCTCAAAAACACGCGTTAACCGGTTGGGTGCTCAACAGCGCCCACGGCGTTGAAATTGAATTGCGCGGCGAAGAAAACGACCTGCAGGCTTTCATCGCGGAATTGCGTCAAAACCCGCCGCCTCTCGCGGTCATTGACAGCTTCACAGTCGAAGATGCTCCCGCGGAAAACTTTGAAGGCTTTCACATCCACCACAGCGAAGATGACGCCTCCGACTTCCTTCCTGTCTCGCCGGATCTGAATATCTGTCCGGATTGTAGACGGGAGCTTTTTGACCCGGCAAACCGCCGTTTCCGCTACCCCTTTATCAACTGCACCAATTGCGGTCCGCGCTTTTCCATCGTGACTGGCATCCCCTACGACCGCCCCAATACCTCCATGGCTGATTTTCCGCTCTGCCCGGACTGCGCGGGAGAATACCAGGACCCCGCTAACCGCCGCTTCCATGCCCAGCCAATTGCCTGCCCAGTTTGCGGTCCGCAGGTTTGGTACGAGGAAGATGGAAAGAGGCTGGCGGAACGTGAAGATGCCATCCAGTCCGCCCGGAACGCCCTCACTGAAGGCAAAATCCTGGCGGTAAAAGGCTTGGGGGGCTTCCACCTGGTCTGTGATGCCAAAAACCCGCAAACTATCGAAAAATTGCGCCTGCGCAAGCGCCGCAGCGGCAAACCCTTCGCGCTGATGGCTTTTGATGTGGAAAGCATCAGGCTTTACGCCCGCGTTAGCCCGGAGGAGGAGAGACTGCTCAACTCCCCGATGGCGCCGGTAGTCCTGCTCGAATCCACGCCCGCGGGCAAGGAACTCGCCCGGCTGGTCGCTCCGGACCAAAACCGTCTGGGCTTCATGCTGCCTTATACCCCGCTGCACCTCCTCCTTCTGGAGCCTGCGGAAGCCTTCCCGAAGGTACTCGTGATGACCAGTGGCAATCTCAGCGAGGAGCCCATCGCCTACACCAACGAGGACGCCCACGCGCGCCTCTCGCAACTGGCGGATGGATTCCTGCTCCACGACCGCCCCATCCATACCCGCATCGACGACTCGGTCGTCTCGATGATAGACGGCGTGCCGCACATCCAGCGGCGAGCCCGCGGTTACGCGCCTCTTCCCATTCGTATCCCTGCCGCTTCCCTGCCCGCGCTTGCCTGCGGGACGGAGCTCAAAAACACCTTTTGCCTCGTCCGCGAAGGCTACGCTTTCGTCAGTCACCACATCGGTGACCTCGAAAACCGTGAGACCCTGACCGCTTTTGAAGATGCTGTCCGGCATTACGAAAAGATTTTCCGCGTCCATCCGCGCCTCCTAGCTGCGGATATGCATCCTGATTACCTCGCCAGCCGCTACGCCCGCCAGCGTGCTGTAGATGAAAACCTGCCCCTGGTGACCGTTCAGCACCACCACGCCCACATCGTTTCCTGCATGGCGGACAACCAGCTCCCGCCGCGGGAGCCTGTCATCGGTCTGGCATTTGACGGCACAGGCTACGGTACAGACGGGGCAATCTGGGGCGGAGAGGTGCTCCTGGCTACCTGGGAAAAATTTGAACGACCCTGGCACTTTGAATACCTTTCTCTGCCCGGAGGGGATGCGGCTGTGCGCAAGCCGGCGCGAATGGCGCTCAGCCTGGTCCTTCAGGCAGGCATCGACCCTGATAGCTTTCCTTTCGCCTTTCATCATTCACTGGATGCGGAAGAACAAACAGCCGTCGCGAACCAGGTGCGTACCGGTTTCAACACACCCAAAACCAGCAGCCTCGGCAGGCTCTTTGACGGAGTCGCAGCGCTGATCGGGCTGCATCAGCAGATCAGTTATGAAGCCCAAAACGCCATCGCCCTCGAAACGATTGCTTCTCCTGATGAAAAGGCGGCTTACGATTTCCCGCTTCAGGACGGTCTGATTCTCGTTTCTCCACTGATTGCCGCCATCGTCGCAGATCTTCGGAACAAGATTGCCCCGGGCATTATCTCCGCTCGCTTCCACAACGGTCTGGCAGCCTGCGCGGTGAACGTTTCGCGGAAGATCCGTGCCGATAAAGGCATACGCAAGGTGGCATTATCGGGTGGAGTGTGGCAAAATAAAACGCTGATTAAGCAGACCATTACTGCACTGCAAAGCGCGGAATTTGAGGTTTTTTGGTCCCGCAAGCTGCCGGTCAACGACGGCGGTGTTGCGTTGGGGCAGGCGCTGGTTGCGCTGAGCCTCAGCGGAAATTTGAAGGAGTAACTATGTGTCTGGGAATACCAGGTAAGGTCATAAAAGTATTTGAACAGGACGGAACGCCAATGGCTTCAGTCGATTTCGATGGTGTGGAACAAACTGTCTGCATCGCCACGACCCCCGAAGCGCAGGTGGGGCAATACATTCTGGTGCATGCCGGTTTCTCTTTAAACGTCCTGAGCGATATCGAAGCCTCAGAAACACTCAAGATTCTGCGCGATCTGCGTGAATTTAATGCCAACCTGGACGAAGAAGCAAAAGTTCAATGACCGAATCACTGGATAAACTGAGGGACGCTTCGCTGACCAAAGCCATCATGGCTGAAATTCGGCGCATCACCACCCAGCCCTGGAATATCATGGAGATCTGCGGCGGCCAGACGCATGCCATCATGCAGTACGGGCTCGACCAACTCCTGCCAAAAGAGATCACCCTGATCCACGGTCCGGGCTGTCCGGTCTGCGTCACCTCCCTCGAGGCGATCGAACAGGCGCTCCAAATTGCCGCCCGACCGGACGTGATTTTTACCACTTTTGGCGACATGCTGCGCGTGCCCGGCAATCAGGCGGACCTCTTCACCGCCCGCTCTCAGGGAGCGGATGTACGCGTGGTCTATTCTCCTCTCGATTCCCTGAAATTCGCCCGCGAAAACCCCGAAAAGCAGGTTGTGTTCTTCGCGATCGGCTTTGAAACCACCGCTCCGACCATCGCCAGCACCATCCTTAGCGCGGAGAAAGCCGGGATTGAAAACTTTTCGATCCTGCCAGCCAACGTGCTCGTGCCGCCGGCAATGCGCGCGATCCTTTCGAACCCGGTCAACCGCGTTCAGGGATTCCTTGCCGCCGGGCATGTCTGCGCGGTGATGGGCTACCACGAATACCCGCCCATTGCTGAGCAGTACCGCATTCCCATCGTAGTCACCGGTTTTGAGCCGGTGGACCTTGCCGCAGGCATCCTCATGACCGTGCAGCAGCTCGAAGCCGGTCAGCACGAAGTAACGAACGCCTACCCGCGCTTCGTCACCCGCGAGGGCAATCAGACCGCCCAAAGAATGATCGCCCAGGTTTTTGAACCTGTAGACCGCCAGTGGCGCGGTATCGGCGCCATTCCCCTTTCGGGATTAGGTCTGCGGGCGGATTATGCCGCTTTTAATGCCCTAAACCGCTTTGAACTCTCCCAAACCGCGTTGCGAGAATCGCCGCTCTGTATTGCCGGGCAGGTGCTCAGCGGAGTTGCCAAACCGCACGACTGCCCCGCCTTTGCCAAAGATTGCAGCCCGCTCCACCCCCTCGGGGCTCCAATGGTTTCCTCCGAAGGAGCTTGCGCGGCATATTATCGTTATCACAGGATCAGCGAATGATACAACCAGAGATGCCCATCATGGAAGGTCCCAACTGCCCCCTCCCAATCAGTGAAAGGGGACATATCGTCATCGGTCATGGCAGTGGCGGTCAGATGACCCACGACCTGGTACGGGATGTTTTCCAAAAGCGCCTGGCAAACACTATTCTCAACGCCGCCAATGACGCCGCCAGTATCCCGGCAACCCCACCCGGGAAACGCCTGGTTGTTTCCACGGACGCCCATATCGTCTCGCCGCTGTTTTTTGCTGGCGGGGATATTGGTCGGCTCGCGGTCTGCGGTACGGTCAACGATGTCGCCATGCTTGGGGCAGAGCCCCGCTACCTGACCGCCACCTTTATCCTCGAGGAAGGTTTTTCCATCGAAGAATTGGAAAGAATCGTCGACTCATTCGCCGAAGCCTGCCGCGAGGCAGGGGTCGAACTTGTTGCGGCGGATACCAAGGTCACGGAAAAAGGCAAGTCGGACAAACTCTTCATCAGCACCACTGGCATAGGCTGGGTGGAAAGCGCCCTGCAAATTGGCGGCGAACAAGCCATGCCGGGCGATGCTGTCATTATTTCGGGTCCGGTCGGCAATCACGGCATCGCCGTGGCGGAAGCCCGCGGAAACCTGGGTTTTTCCAGCCAGGTTTGCTCGGATACCGCCCCGCTCAACCACATGGTCAAAGTCCTTTTGGACGCAGATTTGGACGTCCACGTCCTGCGCGACCCTACCCGCGGTGGACTTGCCACGACCCTGGTGGAAATTGTCCGCCAAAGTCAGATCAGCATCGAACTGGATGAGGAGAATATCCCTATCGATAAGCCCGTCCGCAAAACCTGCGAACTGCTGGGGTTGGACCCTCTCTATCTGGCGAATGAAGGCAAACTGATCGTCATCCTGCCGGCTGAACAGGCGCCGGCAGCCCTGCGCGTCCTGCGCGGTCAGAAATACGGCGAGGGAGCATGCGTCATAGGGCGGGTGTACGAGTCCTCCCGCAATCAGCTCTGGCTAAAAACTGCTTTCGGCACCACAAGGGTGGGTGTACGAGTCCTCCCGCAATCAGCTCTGGCTAAAAACTGCTTTCGGCACCACAAGGGTGCTCGAAATGCTTGCTGGAGAGATGCTGCCGCGCATCTGTTGAGTAGGGGCGCGGCATGTTACCCCTGCGTCCAAAACTGACAGAGCTGCTAACTTGCGGATTCCTTTTGCTCACCGCCTGCCAGGCGATTCCGCCTGCTGCTGAGCCGCTTCCAAGCCCCTCCCCAACCCCGGAGCTTGCTCCAACGCGCGCCATGCCCACCAAAACGGCACCCAGCTTGTCTGTGGAACAAACACCATCTGTGATCCCGCAAATCAGCAATTATGCCAGCCTCGACGAAGATCTCTCCGACGAGATTGACTGGTTTATC
>JAGVUP010000095.1 GCA_019136215.1 Chloroflexota bacterium
GAAGTCGATCCGCGCAAAATCGAGAGCACCAGTAACACGGAAAACAGCCGCGGCAAGCCAGTTGAGCTCATCCACCATGTCTTCATCCAGTGGGGCGGGACAAAGATACTCAAGCTCGGCAGCCAGGGCGGTTTTGAGGTAATTGCCATAGACGCCGTCGGTTTCAAGGTAGGGGTCCAGGTTAACTTCCATGGGGGGCAGGAAATGCAAGCCGGCATGGATGCGGTGGGCGTCTTCGTCCAGCGGAATACGCCGGGCTACCGGACCGATCAGGTTACCAACCAGACCGACCGTAACCTCACGCCCTTCAATAAAGCGTTCGACAAGAGCGGGTTGTTTGTAGCGTTTGAGGATGTAGCGCAGTTGCGTTCGGAGTTCATCGTCGTTATGCAGGATGGATTGGTAAGTGATCCCCATGCCCGTGCCTTCGCGGCTGGGTTTGATGAACAAGGGGTAATTCATGCCTTCCTCAAGAGGTTCATCTTCGCGTTCGAAAGATTGAAATTCGGGAGTAGGCAGGTTATGCCAGGCGAGGATGCGCTTGGTCATGGGTTTGTCGAGCGTGAGGGCGAGCGTGAGGACTTTGGAACCGGTATAGGGTATCTGCAGTTTCTCAAGAATGGCGGGGATCTGCGCCTCGCGTGAGTCGCCGAAGTGGCTTTCGGCAATGTTGAAACAAATGTCGGGTTTATAAGCGCGAACGGTATCGATGATCGTCTCGTCGGCTTCGAGGAACTCGCATTCATGTCCTCCGGCACGAATGGCATCGCGCAAGGACAGGACGGTAGATTCGGAGTCGAGGTCGTCCCATTGATCCTCGCTCATGCCTTCAAAAACAGGGGCGTTTGCCTTGATATTAGCCAGAACCGCAACGCGAAATTTCTTCATGGAAAATCTCCGAAATGATGATGAACAGCATCAAATTATAGCCTCTTTATTTGGGGTGTAAAGGAAAAATATAAGCATATGGGGTTTTGCAGTCTGGGTAAGGACGGCTAAATTTTGGGCGCCCAATACACGCAAGCGGCGGGAGCGAGCCCCCGCCGTACGAAGTAGGTATACGCCCGTAGGATATTGCTCCATCTGTAGATGTTCGATCAGAGACGAGGCGCATACCGTGCCGAAAAATCGGGTTCGGCATGCCGAACCCCTACCACACTATCCCTTTGAACCTTGTATCGCATCATTCGATGCGGCTTGTTTTGAGGTGTTTTAAAAGCCCCAAATCTTTTTTTCAGTCCCTCATCCACCACAAGCGGTCCCCCTTCCCCCAAAGGGAAGGCTAATAATATGTGTGCACTTCTTCGTTGCCCTACAACTTGGAGGTGAAAACCGGGTTCGGCATGCCGAACCCCTGCCATACAGCACATTAATAATATGGATTCTTTTATCTAATCCGAACTGGTAGAAATGAAACTCGGCGGGAGCAAGCCCCCGCCGTACGGATGGGGCTCGCTCCATCCGTAGACGTTTTTTCAGAGACGAGGTGCATGTCTTGCCCAGGTGAGGAGGATTTGGCATGTCTAACCCCTGCCATTCAACACGTCCTTAGTATAGATTTTTTCAATTAATCCGAACTGGTAGAAATGAAACTCGGCGGGAGCAAGCCCCCGCCGTACGGATGGGGCTCGCTCCATCCCCAGACGTTTTTTCAGAGACGAGGTGCATGCCTTGCCCAGGTGAGGAGGATTTGGCATGTCGAACCCCTGCCATACAACACATTAATAATATGGATTCTTTTATTTAACCGGGCGGGCAGACATGGAACTTGGCGGGAGCAAGCCCCGCCGTACGGACGTATATGTCCGTAGGGTATTACTCCATCTGTAAACAATGATAATCAAATGGCTGGATGTAGATAGCTGTTCAAGTTTTTCAACCCGGATACTTAAGCGCCATGACTTGCTGGATTGGAAAAAAGCTGCAACCAAATCGAAAAAATCGATCCCGCACAGCGCTTCATGTGCGGGATCGATCTACAATTGCAACCAGTAGAAAGGCAGCCTGCCTGGTTCTGCCTTATTCCACCGCAACCATCAGGTCGTCTTCCGCCTTTGCCTTTTGGGCGCCGCGTTCGATATCCACCTTTTGGAGCATCAGCATCCCGACCACGAAGAAAATTACCAGCGAAATGATGCCATAGCGGGCGTTGTTGGTGAGTTTTGTGACTACTGCCATGATGATCGGACCCAGGATGGTATTGAACTTCTCGGAGACGCTGAAAAAGCCGAAAAACTCCGCGCTTTTGCTCTTTGGCATCAACTTACCTATCAGCGAGCGGCTCAAAGCCTGGCTGCCACCCTGCACCGTGGCAACGCCAAAGCCCAGCAGGAACATATGCCAGTCTTTGCTCATGAAGTAGCCCACCACTGCCACAATAGTGTAAATGATCAGGCTGATTGTGATCGCTTTTTTGTTGCCGAGAGTGGTGCCGAGTTTGCCGAAGAGCAGCGCAAACGGGGCGGCAACAAACTGTACCATCAGGAAAGTGCCAAGCACGGTCATGGTGCTGAAGCCCAGATCAGTGGCGAAGGCGGCTGCCATCGTGATGATGGTGCCGATGCCGTTGGAGTAGACCATGAAGGTCAGCAAAAACCAAAAGAGGTCCTTGTAATCGCGGATATCGCGGAAAGTCTTGCCGAGACGTTTCAAGCTCACGATCACCCCGCTCTGCCCGAGCTCGGTTTCTTCCGCCATGGCGGCTGGCTCGGCTACTTTGCGGAAGATCGGGATAGAAAAGACCGCCCACCAAACAGCAACGCTGGCGAGGCTGAGGCGCATCATCAGTTGCGTGGCTTGCTCTTCGGGCATGTTTGGCAGCAGTTTAGGTCCGAAGTAGATCATCAGGATGTTGATCAGCAGCAGCAATCCGCCGCCGATATAGCCAAGGGCGTAACCCCGCGAGGAAACCCGGTCGATGTCTTCAGGTTTTGCCACATGCGGCAGCAGCGAATCGTAGAAGACCAGTGAGCCCGCGAACCCGATCGTCCCTAAGAAGTAAAGGAGGATGCAGAGGGTCTGATGCTGCGGACCGGTGACGAAGAAGAGCAGGGCGGTGCTGATGATGCCGAGGGCTGCGAAGAGCCCGAGAAAGAGCTTTTTGGAAGCCTTGAAGTCCGCGATGCCGCCGAGAATGGGGCTGAGCAGTGCGGCGATCAGGCTGCCGATCGCCACGGCATTACCCCAGATGGGAACGGAATGCCCCTGGGCAACGTAGCCGGCGAAGTAGGTCGGCAGGATCGCTCCCATGATGGTGGTGGCGAAAGCTGAGTTTGCCCAGTCGTACATCGTCCAGGCATGGACAGCGCTTTTGTACATCTTTTCTGCGGAAGGTTGGTTCATGTTAATCGAATGACTCCTCGTTCGGTGATGATGCCTAATTTTACCCCGGGACAGCAGACAAAACGCAGGAATTTTATGGAAGGGTCGCGCCCAATTCCCTGAAGATCTCGTTCATCAATGCCAGCAGGCGGGTTGGGTCCGGGCATGTGAGCAGGGTCCGCATGGTTTCACGCGGGAGATGACTGGGCTCCAGATAAGCTTTGAGGTATTTTCGGAAAGGCAGGACAGCGTTTTCAGGGTCAGACGCAAGCATATCGCCAAGCTGCCAGATGGCGGTTTCAGCAACTTCCTGAATGGGGACTTCTTCGCGGCTGCGCCAGGAAAAAATCCAGGGATTGGCTTTGGCTGCCCGTCCGATCATGACCGCGTCGCAGCCGGTTTGTTCGAGCATGCGGCGGGCGTCAGCAGGAGTGCAGACGTCGCCATTACCGATCACAGGGAGCTTTTCAAATGCGCGTTTCAATTCGGCGATCGGCTGCCATTGGGCGGGTTTGTGGAAAGAAATCTTGCCGGTGCGCCCGTGCAGGGCGAGCGCTTTGGCGCCGTTTTCGGCTGCGAGGCTGGCTATCTCGAGGAAGTTCAGCGACGCGCTGTCCCAGCCCAGCCTCATTTTGACGGTGACTGGCACTTTAACCGCCCGCGAAACCGCCGCGACAGCGTCCCGTACCAATTGGGGGTCGCGCATCATTCCCACGCCGGCTCCGCGCCCAGCCACGCTCTTGGCAGCGCAGCCCATGTTGATATCGATGATGTCGGGGTGGAATTCCTCCTCGATGCGGGCAGCGCACTCCGCCATGCGCACCGCGTCATTATCGAGAAGCTGCGCGGCAAAGGGGCGCTCCTCCTGGCGCGCGAGAAGGCGTTTTTTTTGGTAGTTTTTCTGGTTGGCGTAGTCGAGCGTGTTGATGAATTCCGAGACCGAATAGGCAGACCCGAGCCGGCGGGTGAGCAGGCGGAAAGCCGCGTCTGAAATCCCATCCATGGGCGCCAGAATCAGACGTCCATGGATGGGGATATCGCCGATAGTGAAATCCGCCTGTGCCAAACGCAGACCCTCAATCCGTGATCTTAAACAGGATGCTGATCACCCGCTTGGAAGGCACTTCAAGTTCCACGCTGCCATCGAGCTGCTGCACCAGGTCTTGCAGCAGGCTTTCATCCAGGCGGACAAGGTGCGCGGAACGGCTGAGCATATTGGGCTTTACGCGCAGCGAAATGGGCTCCTCCGCCAGGTTGACGCCGCGCAGGACCCAACCGCTTTCATCTTCGGCTTCCTTGAGCGCGGTGATCATGAATTCAGCATGCGAGACCTCCACCATGCCACTCTCAGAGGGCAGATCGCCGGGATGGAGCGCCGAGGTTCTGACATCCAGGTCGGTTTGGTAGGACTGCGCGAGTTTGACTGCCTCGAAGAAATCCGGTCCGTGCGGAATGATGCAGAAGTCAAAGGAATAGGGACGCAATTCCTGCGCGTCGGGGGTGAGCATGGCGGGACCCGCGTGCCCGACCCGGTTCCAGAGGTCATCGCGGCTCAGCCAGCCGACGGAGCGCAGCAGGGTGAGGTCGATGACCGCCGCGCCGTCCTCATCGCGCAGGAGTTCGCGCCAATTGCCCTCAGCTTTTGGCAGGTCGATGGGGCGGGTGATGATGTCGTAGTGTCCATCGTAGCGGGCGGTATTTACCTTCAGACCGGTGTTGAAGCGGACGCCAAGGCGGTGGTCGAGCGCCTGGTTTTCAAAGTAAACCTGAACCTCCGCCTGCGGCATGCCTTTGACAAGCGTGATGAAAACCTCGAGGTCATGCGCGACGCATTCCTCTTCGCGGCTGTCGCGCGATTCTGTCAGCGAGACGGGCAGGTCGAGCTGCAGGTCGAGAATGAGCGTCTCGTAGAGACTGGTTTTGTAAGTGGAAGCGGAAATCAGCGCAGGCTGGATCAGGCGATCGTGCTCGGGAGGCGTAAAGTTGTATTCGTCACCGCGGTCTCCCACGTCCACGATCTGGCAGAGCCCTTCATATACCTGCCCGCTGCGGAGGTCTTTGAGCGTGAGCGCTCCGCTATCATCCACCGCGCGGATCTCCAGGAACTGGTTGGAAATGAAGTCATCCAGTTCTTCCTCAGGTTCCGCGGATGAATTGGTCGGCTCCTGGGAGGCGCAAATCCAATAGGTGCGGTAGCCCATGGCGGGAATGTCCTCCGCGAAGAGGTCCAGGGAAGCGGAAGGAACATCAAAGACCTTCACGCGCACGAGCCTTTCCGGATCGGATCCAGAAATCAGCGCCATCACCTGACCAAAAGCGCCAGAAAACGCCTCGGGGTCCGGCGCAGTCAGCGTCGAAAACTCAGCTTCGATGCAGGGCATTCCGTTTTCATCGGTCAGTTTGGCACGCACGAGCGTCTTGCCGCCGTGCCCGGACTCAGATGCCCCCTGCAGGAGCCCCATAAGCTCCCGGATGGGGTAGACGTTGGATTCCACAAATTCGCGTTCCCTGAAGAAGTAATCCGCTGCGATCGGCTTGCCATCGGCATCGACTACCTGCAGGGACTGCGCGCCGGAGGGCAGGTCCACAGAGGTGTTGATGATGCCGCTGTGGCGGTACGGCGAGGCGTTGAAAACCGTCAGCGCTGCAAACTCACCGTGTTCTCCGCTGGAGGCAGTGTTGATCGCGACCTGGAGGGCGTCCAGCGATTGTTTCGTGAGCTCTTCGCCGATCTGATCCACCTGGTCAAAACGGCTGACCATGTCATTGTGGGTGGCATCAATCGAACAGCCGCAGATGGAGTCGTGCGGATGGTTGCTGAGGAGCAGCTTCCAGGCTTGGTGCACCACCGAACCGGGGTCATCGATGCGGCTGGTGGTTTGAGGGCTGGTGGGCGGGGTGAAGGCGTCCGCGCCGCGGGTTTGCAATTCCGCCCAGGTCGTGAATGGCTCCACCCAGCGTTCGAGCAGGTTTTGCGAATAGTGATTGCGCTGCTTGATCCACATCCGGGCGGAAAGCACCGCCGGCAGCATGTGCGCCTTTTTGGGATCGCGCAGTTCGCCCCGGATGGTCTGGAGGGCGATGTTTTGGGCGGCGATTTCCTCCGTGACCGCAGCCAAGTAAGCCGGCAGAGTGGAATGGATGGCTTTACGGTTGGATTGATTGTGTTCATTAAAGTAGCGCAGGTGTTCCGGCAGCTCGGGGCGAGGCTCAAGGTGGTCACTGCCGCGCATCATCAGAGTGTGCGAACAGGGATTATAGGGCTGCAGCCTGTCGGCTTTGGCATCGAGCGCGCGGAGCGATTGGTCCAGGTCTGCGGCTGGCCAATCGGCGGCATTGCCGTAGCCGTTGTAAAGATGCGCCAACAGCACACTGGAGCCATCCGGAGCGACCCAGTTGAGCAGCGTGGGCGAGCCTTCCGGCACGCCGCGCCAGAGGCAGGCGGTGTCCATGTGGAAACCGTTAAATATCTGCGGCAGCTGCGAAAGGTGCCCGAAGGGGTCGGGGATATAGCCGACCATCATGCGCTGTCCAAAGAGCTGGCAGATGTCCTTCCCAACCAGCAGATTGCGCACGATCGCTTCCGGAGAAACCAAGAATTCATCGGGAAGGATATACCAGGGACCGATCAGGATGCGTTTTTCCTGGATATACTGCTGCAGGCGAGGCAGGTTTGCCATGCGGACTTGCAGATAATCCTCGAGGACGATCGTCTGCCCGTCCAGCATAAAATGCAGATACTCCGGGTCCTGGTCCAGGATGGTCAGGAGTTTGTCCACGAGGTGAACCAGTTGCAGGCGGAACTGCTGGAAGGTCTTATACCATTCGCGGTCCCAGTGGGTGTGAGAAACAACATGCAGCGTTTGCATAACTTCTCCTCAATGCTCAGATTTTGATTAATTATGCCACAAAGAAGGTGGTTTAGGCGGTTTCCGCATTGCCTCACAATTAAAGTAACTATCAAAGGAAACGTTGCCTCAAAATAGATGTAACCTTCTCGGTATTAAGCAACCGTGAGAAAGCCTATGATGAGCCAACGAAGTAAAA
>JAGVUP010000047.1 GCA_019136215.1 Chloroflexota bacterium
GACGGTCGCGATTGTCGGTCAGACCGGTTCCGGCAAAACCAGCCTCGTCCGTCTCATCAACCGCACTTACGATCCCCTCCACGGAAGCGTTAAAATCGACGGTCTCGACCTGCGAGAGTGGAAGCTGGACAGCCTGCGCGGGCAGATATCGATCATCGAGCAGGATATCTTCTTGTTTTCTAAGTCTGTCGCCGAGAACATCGCTTTTGGGAAGCAAAACGCGACTCACGAAGAAATCGTAAACGCCGCAAAAAAAGCCCAGGCAGACGGTTTCATTGAAGAGCTGCCCGAGGGTTACGACACCGTTATCGGCGAACGCGGCGCGACCATCTCCGGCGGACAGCGCCAGCGGCTCGCGCTTGCCAGAGCATTCCTGACTGATCCCAAGATCCTGATCCTGGATGATTCGACCAGCGCAATCGACAGCAAGACCGAAGACTTGGGCGGACCTGATCATCGTCATGCGCAAAGGACGCATCGCCGCGATTGGCACGCACGAGCAACTGATGCAAACCTCGAAGCCCTATCGCAATCTCTTCGCGGAGGCAAAAGAATAATGGGCTTCCATCAGGGTCTCAGCGGCGAACTCTACGACCGGCAGTACTCTAACAAAGTCCTGTTCAGCCGAATATGGGATTACGCCAAACGCCACCGCTCATTCATCATATGGATGACGATTTGCATCTTCTTGCAGGGTCTCTTTGCCGCCCTGCCACCGCTCTTGATCTCGAAGGTACTTGACGAAGGCATTGCCGGCATCCCCGACAGGACTGCCTACACCCTCCTGGTGGTAGCTGTGATCTTTATCCAGGTGATGGATTTTGTTTACTACTACATTATCAGACGTCTGCTCACCAGGATCACGGCAGACATGAACCGCGATCTCTCGATCGATGCTTTCGCCTCGTCCATCCAGCAGGATATGGCTTTCCACGATCAGCTCTCCTCCGGGACCACCGACACCAACGACTTCTCCATGCTCATCCGCCTGACTCTCGATGTCGCTGGCAGCCTGGTCCAGTCCATTGTCACCATGATCATCCTCTTCAGCACCGAGTGGCGGCTCGCGCTGGCTCTGCTCGTCTTTGTGCCGATTGTCATACTGGTGGTTTACCGATTCCGCAAGCTCGCGCGCCGTGTGACCACAAAAGGTATGCGCGCCATGGCGAACGTGAACGCGACCATCAAAGAAACCATCAGCGGCATCTCAGTTGCCAAAAATTTCCGCAAGGAAGAAGAGATCTACAAGGACTTCAATGCTTCCAACGTCACCTCTTTCAAGGTCAACGTCCAGCGCGGTTTCGTCCTTTCGATCGTCTTTCCGGTTATGCGCACTATTAGCGGCATCAGCATCGCCGTTCTGGTCTACTTCGGCGCTCTCACCGTCACCCAGGGCTTGATCACTGCCGGAGCCTGGTACATGGTCCTCCTTGCGAGCGACCGCTTCCTGATGCCGATCCTGAGCATCACTTCCTACTGGACCCAGGTCCAGACCGGGCTTTCCGCCGCCGAACGCATCTTCGCCCTGATCGATTCGGAACATTCCGTCATCCAGAGCGACAATCTCCAGGTGGAACGCCTCGAAGGCAGAATTGATTTCAACCACCTTAGCTTCAAGTACGCCACCGGAGGAAAGGTACTGGAAGACTTTGATCTTCACATCTCTCCAGGGGAAAATGTCGCCATTGTTGGGCATACCGGCGCCGGCAAGTCTTCCATCGTGCGCCTGATTTCCCGCTTCTACGAGTTCCAACAGGGCGAGCTGCTGCTTGATGGAATTGACATTCGTAAATTCGACCTGCCTTCTCTGCGCCGTAACATGGGCATCGTCACCCAGGTCCCCTTCCTCTTCGACGGCACCGTGGAAGAAAACATCCGTTTTTCCGCCCCGAACATCAGCCGCGAAGAGATCATCCAAATCGCTCACCAGATCGGCAATGGCGAATGGCTCGAGACCTTCTCCAACGGGCTCGACACGCAAGTCGGTGAACGCGGCGCCCATATCTCGATGGGGCAGCGCCAACTGGTTGCCCTGATGCGCGTTCTGGCGCATAAACCTGCCATCTTCATCCTCGATGAAGCCACTGCCAGTATCGATCCCTTCACCGAATACCAAATCCAGCAGGCGCTCGGGCTGATCCTCCAGCATTCCACCAGCATCCTCATTGCTCACCGCCTCTCTACGGTCAAATCCGCCGACCGCATCATCGTACTCGACCAGGGCACGATCATCGAAGAGGGCAGCCACCAGAGACTGCTGCAGCAAGACGGGCAGTACGCCGATCTTTACAACACTTACTTCCGCCACCAGTCGCTTCAATACGTCGAAGAAGCTGGTCAGATCCTCGGTAAGACTGAATCCGGCAAATCCCCCACCTGAAATCCTCTATAATTAGTAGTGGAGAAATGATGGCAAAAGTCATTGTAGCCATGAGCGGTGGCGTGGATAGCGCGGTAGCGGCAGCCTTGCTGTTGAAGCAAGGTTTCGATGTGCAAGGGCTCACCCTGCGCCTCTGGCATGCCTCCCGCGATGACAGCGCCGCTCCCGAAGCCGCAAGCCAGGTCGCCGCGCAGTTGGGCATCCCCTGGCAGCTTTTGGACGCCCGGGAAGCCTTCCGTCAAACGGTTGTAGAGGCATTTATTGCCAGCCACCTTGCCAACGAAACCCCCAACCCCTGCGTGCTCTGCAACCGCGTGCTCAAGTGGGCGCAACTGCTGAACTTCGCGGATTCCCAGCATGCTGAATTCGTCGCCACAGGTCACTACGCCCGCATCCGCAGGTCTGCCGACGGCAAAACCGAGCTTTGCCGCGCCGCTGACGCGGCAAAAGACCAGTCCTACATGCTCAGCGACCTCACCCAAGCTGAGCTCAGCCGCACGCTCCTGCCCCTTGGCGATCTGCGCAAGCCCGAGGTCCGCGCTATCGCCGAAAGTTTCAACCTGCCGGTCTCTGACCGCCCAGACAGCCAGGATATTTGCTTCCTGGACCACGAGGATTACAAGCAATTCCTGCGCGAACATTGCCCCGGCGCTGTTATCGCTGGTGATATCCACGACATCCTGGGTAATTATCTCGGTCAGCATCAAGGTCTGGCTTTCTACACCATCGGTCAGCGAAAAGGGCTCCCCGCCTACACCGAAGCCCTCTATGTCCTCGAAAAACAGCCCGACTCCAATACCCTGATCGTTGGCACTGCCAGTCAATTGGGAAGCGCGCGTTTCCTTGTGCGCCCGGTCAACTGGATCAGCGGCAGCCCGCCACCAATGCCCCTCCACTGCGAGGTAAAAATCCGCTACAGGGCGACCCCCGTCTCTGCAGCGCTCACCGCGGGGGAGGATGGAAGCGTCCTGGTCGCGGTTGATCAGCCCCTGCGGGATGTCACCCCCGGACAGAGCGCTGTCTTCTATGACGGTGAAAAGGTTCTCGGCGGAGGCGTCATCCGGGCAAATGAAAGGGTAACGAATGAAAAGCACTGAGATTTCCTTCTTACAGTTTACGGACGGCAAGTGGCAGGAGCGAAGCGGACAGGTTCCCCTTGAGCAAGCCGTCACGCTGATTGTCAACGGCAAACCCTGGATGGACTTGCTCTGCACGCCATCCATGATTCCCGAACTGGCAGTCGGTTTCCTATACAATGAGCGCCTCATCCATTCCGCGGACGAAATCACTCGCATCCACGTCTGCGACAGCGCTGATTTCATCGAAGTGGATACAGCCACACCCATCACCAAGCCCGCCACCTGGATCAAAACCACCGGCTGCGGCGGAGGGCAGACCGCCCAGAGGCTCGAGCAGCCCCAAAAACCCGACCTCAACCCCGTTTCCATCACCGCAAAAGCCCTCTCCAGCCTGCAGTCGGAATTTGTGAGATTACAGGACGCCCAGACCTCATCCCGCGGTGTGCACTGCTCCGCGATTTCTGACGGCGAAAAAATCCTCGTCCTTGCGGACGATATTGGCAGACACAACACCCTCGACAAGCTCAAAGGCTACGTCCTGCTCAGAGCGCCGGAGCTCAAACCCTCCATTCTGCTGAGCACAGGGCGCATCAGCTCCGAAATGCTCCAAAAAGCTGCCCGCATCGGCGCCTCCGTGATTGTTTCCTTTACCTCCCCCAACGCCTTCACCGTCAGCCTGGCGCGGGAATGGGGCATGACTCTCATCGGCTACGCGCGGGGCTCGCGTTTCAACGTCTACTCCCACCCGGAGCGTTTTTCGGACCTGGCTTGAAGTTCCAATGTGAAGACCCGCCTCAGACAAAAAGAAAACCGCACCGTACACGGTGTTCCGTAGGTATTTCTGGCTATTCTTGAGGAATAAGATATAATATCCAAGTGCTGAAGCGTTTAATAACTAACTCGCGTTCAGTGTCATACCCGTTTGGGTGATCGAAAAAAGATAGGAGAAAAGAAATGGCAGAAAAAAAAGGTTTATTTGAAAAGCTCTTTGGCAAAAAAGAGGATCCGAAGGCAGTGAAAGAAGCTGCACGCAAAGCCGAAGAAGCCAAACGTCAGGCTGAAGTAGCTGCGGAGAACGCCAAACGTGTTGAGCAGGCAGAACGCTACAAGGCAGAAGCCGAAGCACGCCGCGTGGCTGCTGAAAACGCTAAACGTGTTGAACAGGCTGAACGCTACAAGGCGGAAGCTGAAGCCCGCAAGGCTGAATATGAAGCCCGTAAAGCGGAAGCTGCGGCGTTCATCGGCGAACACACCGTCACCGCTGATGACACCCTCAGCCACATCGCTCTGAAATTCTACGGGCACGCCACGCCCCCCTACTACAAGCTGATTTACGAAGCTAACAAAGATGTCATCGGCGACAACATGAACGTCATCGTTCCTGGTCAGGTGCTTCGTATCCCAGCACTGCCCGAAGAACTGAAATAATTTGGTTATCTCATGGCAAGCAAATTTGACCTAAGCACTGTCTTTAAAGCAGTCACTAAAGCTCTCAAAGAAAATCAGTCCTCGCTGAACGCCGCGGACGAGTACAACGGCGACCATGGAACAAACATGGTAAAGACCTTCGATTTGATTCAAAAAGCTGTGAAATCAAAATCGGGTGAGTCTGTTTCCGACCAACTGGCGTTTGCCAGTCAGCAGTTGCGCGCGAAATCGACAAGCGGTTCAGCAAAGCTTTACGCTGAAGGTCTCGAAGATGCTGCTGAGCAGTTCAAAGGGAAAGAATTCAATCAGAAGTCGGCAGGCATGCTGATCAATGCCCTCATGGGCAGCAACCCTACAGCCGAAAAAGGCGCGGGCGATTTTCTCTCCACCTTGCTTGGCGGCATGACCGGCAGTTCCCAAAGCAAACCGCAGCCCCAGGCACAGCAACCTGCTCCTGAGCAGCCTGAAGATCTGGTGGGCAGCTTGCTTGGCAGTCTTGGCGGTGCGCAATCCCAACAGCAGCCGCAGCAAGGCGGCGGTGACCTGCTTGGCAGCTTGCTCGGCGGTCTTGGCGGTGCGCAAACCCAGCAGCAGCCGCAGCAAGGCGGCGGTGACCTGCTTGGCAGCTTGCTCGGCGGTCTTGGCGGTGCACAAACCCAGCAGCAGCCGCAGCAAGGCGGCGGTGACCTGCTTGGCAGCTTGCTCGGCGGTCTTGGCGGTGCGCAAGCCCAGCAGCAGCCGCAGCTCGGCAGTCTTGGCGGCGGGCAGAGTTCCAGCCAGGGCGGTTCTGGCGGCTTGGATACCAAGGACCTGTTGAGTGCCGCGCTGGCGTATTTCTCCGCCAAGCGGAGAGGTCAGTCCAACATGCAGGCAATTATGCAGGCAATCTCAGCGGCAAGCCGATTTGGCGGCAGCAAAGACCGGGCGCAATCCGGCGCGCTTGTCGTCAATACCATTCTCAATATGATGGGAGCCAATTAGCTTCACATCGTCTTAATAACACAAAAAGCCCTCTTCGCGGGGGCTTTTTGTGTTATTTGCAACTGGTTTATTCGAGCGGATACTTATCCGCGACGCGCAGCAAATCAGCCTCGTTGTGTACGTTTTCCATCAGTTCCTCGAGGAGGTCGTCATTCCCGAGCATATCAGCGAGCTGACTCATGTTGGCAAGGTGTTCTTCTGGATTACAGGATGCCAACGTGAAGAACAGATTGGCATATTTATCCGGATCGCCCTCCACGAAGACCACCGGTTTTTCAACTTTCATGAATCCGATCGCGGTCTTAAAAACACCCTCTGCTCCCTGCTGCGAATGTGGCATCGCCACGCCCGGAATCAAAACAATGTAGGGACCATACTGTTCAACGCATTCAATCACTTTCTTTTGGTAGCGTTCATCGATTGTGCCGTCAGCCAGCAGCGGCTGGCAGCCAATACGGATAGCTTCCCGCCAATCGGCAGCTTCTTCAATAAAAATACAGTGTTTCTTTTCGACAAAATCATGCAGTAACGACATCTTATCCGGCTCCTTTTGCACATCATCCATTTTTTATGAATCTTACCACGCAGCTTGTAACAAGCGTGAAGTAAGCTGATTATTGGCAATTATGTTCAAAAATGCCTCCGATTTGAAGCGAAGGAGGCATTTTTAACAATTCTATGAGAATGTCAGCAGTATGTTCTGCACGGGTTTAGTACGTCACGACCCCCGGCAATTCCTTAGCCTGCATCACCCAGTCGGCAACCATCTTGGCGCTCGGTGGACGGCGGACGAGCTTTTTGGCTGCGTTGACCTCAAGGATTTTGGCATGAAGGTTATCAGGTCTGCGAGTGGCAAGCTCCACCACGGTGTCCACGCCGGCTTCCTCAAGCAAGTCGGAATATTCCTGTCCAACACCTTTAATGCGGTAGAGGTCAGAATGGTTGACCCACTCCAAAATCAGCTTGCGGTCGATGCCCGCTTTTTCAGCCAGGTCCTCACGACCCTTTGGGGAAGCGCCGACTTCCAGCAATTTGGCAACGGACTTAACGCCGACGTCGCGCAACTTTTTCCCGTATACAGGTCCGATTCCCTCAATATCTTCGATTTTTGGCATGTTCATCTCCTTCAAAATATTAAATAAATTTTCATCATTATAGCATAGCTAACACGAAATTTTCGTTTGTTGAATCTTAGCATCTTGGCAAACGCATCTTATTCGTTTACATCCCTAACAAATGATCTCTCAGGTATTAAGTCCTCCTAGAAGAAGTGTCGGCGTCAATTAGAGCATAAGGCAGGTCAGTCTGCGAAGTCTCTTTCCAAAACTGGGAACAATAAATCATTTGTTCGCTGATGGACGAATACCCTCTGCGCGGGCACCCGAGCCCAACCGTACGGCAGGGCTTTAGTCCCGCCACAGCAGGGTATCAGTCCCGCTGCAGCTCCATCTCGTGTAATACTGGAAGCCCTCTTTCACCGCTGGCTCCCTTTTCCCATGGGGAAGTCAAACGGGCAGAGGAAGCAGAGCCCTGCTTTGCGGATACTATACGCCGTACGAAAGGGACGGGAATCATTCCATCCGCATGGGCTTTCTGTGTGGTCGCGCCATTCAATTGAATCAAATCTATTAGGGATCTGGATCCCGGAAGAGAATGCTGCCATATTTCAGGCTTCTTCCTTTGCTAAATCATCCAGGGTCAGTTAGATGCAATTTCCCCTGATGTGTTAGCATTACGAAGCCTTACATCTGTCTAACTTGCCATATAATAACAGCATATGCGGAATACGAAAGAAAAAATCCTGGATCAGATTCTGCTGCTCCAAACTGCCACGATCACCCAGCTTGCGGACAGGCTGAATATCAGCGAGATTTCCGTCCGCCATCACCTGCAGAAGCTGGAGGCAGAAGGTATTGTGACCTCATCTGAAGAACGCCACGGCGTGGGCAGACC
>JAGVUP010000059.1 GCA_019136215.1 Chloroflexota bacterium
TAACGGACATGCCTCAAATTATACCCCCTGTCCCCGCAGACACGTTGCTTTACCGAGCAGGGTAGAGCAATTGTCTCTTACTCGTTTATTACATAAACTGTTGATCTCTCAGCCTCCAATATACCCGAATTTCATGAACGCGGATAATGATAAATGGCCATTTAAGAAAACCAGCTTTAGGGGCGAAACGTAATTCCAATTCATCGTAACCTTAATTCGGCGGGTTGAGGACGGTCATAAGGCTGCAAAATGATGGTTCGGATTGTCCTCAACCACGCCCTACCGCAGGACCAAATTACCCAATTCGTGAGGATGAGGTACGTACCCGCGCTGTACTGATGGGGTACGTGCCCGCAGGGTATCACTCCATCCGCTTTCACCGGCTCCATCCGCATCCTTCCAACTACGGGATGTTGAACAGGCGTTTGGCGTTCGCGGTTGTAATTCTTCCGGCGGACTCGGCGTCCATGCCCCAAAGCTCACCGAGTTTCGCGGCAATCAGGGGGAGGCAATCAGGGGGATGAAAGCGGGCTCATTCCTCTCACCGCGATGGGGGTGTGGCGGAAGATAGGGGCTGTCGGTCTCCAGCAGGATTTTTTCCCTGGGCAGTTCCTGAGCGAGGGCTTGTTTGTCCCTGCCGTTTTTGTAAGTGAGCGGTCCTCCCACCCCAAAGTAAAATCCAGCCGCGGCTAATTCCCGCGCCAATTCGAGAGGACCCGTATAGGAATGCATCACTCCCGGGCGGGTCCGCTGCGGGTGTGAAGCTGGCAGCGAGGCATGCCATTCCAGCAGGACGGAAGCAATATCATCGGCAGCTTCACGGTTGTGAATGATCACTGGTAAGTTCACCGCGCGGGCAAGCTCCAGTTGCGGAACCAGGACCGCTTTTTGCTGTGCGGGAGTGGCGTAATCCCAATGGTAATCCAACCCAATCTCCCCAATTGCCACAACGCCAGGCAGGACAGTCATGTGCGCGAGGCGCGGGAGGCAGTCGGGTTCCAGTTCAGCGGCGTAATTCGGATAGATACCGACAGCAGCATAGAAGAATCCTGGTCTTTGCCGCGTTAGCTTGAGGATGTTTTCTGCGCTGGCGCAATCGAGGGCAGGCAGGATGAGGAACTCCAGCCCCGCTTCGACTGCCCTTTGCACAACCTCCTCAAAATCCTCATTGAAAACAGGTATTTCGAGATGACAGTGGGTATCACAATAAACTCGTGATTCTTCGCTCATGTCAGTATTGTACCTTTATGTAAGGATGAGGTTCAAGCTGTTCCAATACCGCTGCTCACACCAACCCATTCGCGGAGAGGAGCGCTTCGTTTTCAAGAATGGCATGGGTTGGACCTTCTGCGGCGATTTTTCCCTCGTTCATCAGGACAGTCCGGGAGGTGAGGCGGCGCGCCAGGTCCATGTTGTGGGTGGCGATGAGCATGGTTTGGGGACGCTGCTGGAGGAGCTCAATCAGTTCACGTCTGGCGCGCGGGTCCAGCCCGGCTGTCGGTTCATCGAGCACCAGGATTTTTGGCTGCATGGAAAGGACTGTCGCAATCGCGATTTTTTTCTTTTCGCCGGTGCTAAGATGATAGGGGGTCCGGGAGCTGTAATCCTCCATGCTCACCGATTGCAAGGCTTGGGTAACTCTTTCACGGACGCTTGCCTTGTCCAAACCCTGGTAAATCGGTCCGAAAGCCACATCTTCATAGACGGTTGAGGAGAAAAGCTGGTCATCCGGGTTTTGGAAAACCACCCCAACCAATGCCCGTATCTTTCCGAGATTGGTTTTGTTCATGTCCAGGTTGTCCACGCGAATGCTGCCTGTGCCCGTGAAGATTCCATTCACGTGGTAAAGGAGGGTTGTTTTGCCAGCGCCATTCGCCCCGACCAAGGCAACTTTTTCTCCGGGAAACAGCCGTAAATTGATCCCGTCCAGCGCCAGTTTGCCATCTGGATACGCATATGAGAGATTCTGAATATCAATGATGGCTTCCAAGCCTCAACCTCCGACAAACACAGCAAGTCCCCAAAATAAAATGAGCAGCAGGATTCCCAACCCGAGAATCCACCACTCCTGCCTCGAAAGTGGGGCGACCTCCTGGGCAGGCAGAACACCATTATATCCTCTGGAGAGCATCGCAGCATAGACTCTATCGCTGCGTTCGATTGAACGCAGCAGAAGGCTGCCTGCCATCCCGCCAGTCACCCTCGCCCGCCAAGCCAGGGAGCCGCCCGCCCGCCGCCCATTCAGCGCGAAAGCGCTGCGGCTGCTGCGCGCGCGGAGCATTCGCCTGACCTCATCAGTAATGACGAACAGGTACCGCCACATCAGACCCACGATTGCCACGAAGAGTTTTGGCACTTTAAGCCCCGCCAATGCTTTCAAAATGTCCGTGAACTGCGTTGTCGCGGCGAGCAGCGCCGCAACCAGAACCGAGATCCAAGATTTGATCCCAATACTGGCAAAGCGCGACAAGCCGCTCAGGCTGTATGCTATTCGCAAACCACCGGGCAATACCAGCGTTCTCTGCAGGTCAGAACCGGTGAAAACCAGTGGGATGGCAGCCAAAACAAAGAGAAGAGCAAAAAGCGACCGCTTCAGCACAAGACCAAGCCCAACACGCGAAGAGAGAACCAGCGCAAGCGCCAGAATCAGGAAGAGAAGATACGCCGACCACGAGGCGTGGGGTGTCAGGTTCAAAAAAATGATAAACGCAAAGGTGAAAAGGACCTTCACCTTTGCGCTGCGTTGATGGATAAAACTATCCCGATGCGCGTAAAGCTCTCGCAAGCGTTTACCTCTGAGCGTCCTCTTGGACGGCTCCGCGTTTTTCTGCGCGACCAATGGCGTAGGCGATAACAAAGACTACAATCGATCCTACAATGCCGGCGATTATCGTCGCGATGGCGGGATTGGAGATGCCGGGCATGGTGTAGTCGGGGATGATGTTATAGAACGCATCCTTTGCCGCGTCAATAAAGCCATGCTCTTCGGCGACCCATTCCAAGCCATCCGGATGGCTGGAGGCAAGCGGTGAAAGTATTGCCAGAATGAGCGCTATCAGGCTGCCGACAATCACGACCCCTTTGCTGTCGGCAGGTTTGGCTTCGCCGATATGGAGCAAGTCTTTGCGGGTCGCGTAGAGGAAAGCCATCGCGCCGACCGTGATCAAGCCCTCGCCAACACCGATCAGCATGTGTATCAGACCCATTGCAGGGACTGCAACATTCGCTGGCGAAGTTCCGGAGATGGCAAGCTGCAAAGCGCAGGAAAGCGAGGCAATTAAGATAGAAACCCATGCCGCGGCAAAACCAGAGACGAACAAGCCCCAGGTCTGCTTTTTGAAAAGTTTGGTCAGAAGGGAATAGACCGCATAAGACACAAAAGGACCTATTACCGCCATATTAAAGAGGTTGGCACCCAGAGCCAGAATGCCGCCGTCCTGGAAGAGAACCGCCTGAACCGCGACAACGCAAGTCATTACCAAAACCGCTGACCAGGGACCTAACAAAATCGCAGCGATTGCCGCTCCCAGAAGGTGCCCCGAAGTGCCGCCGCTGACGCTGAAGTTGAGCATCTGCCCGGCAAAGATCGCCGCAGCCAGCACCCCCATTAGCGGGACCTGGCGCTCGCCCAGGGTCTGGCTTGTTTTACGGAGTCCAATCCCGATGACAACAACAGAAAAGACCCAAAAAACAATCGAAACCAGCACGGAAAGAAACCCGTCTGGTATGTGCATTGGATGAAGTGGTGAGAAGAACACAGAAAACCTCCAGAAAAATGTTAGAATTGTATAAGATTAACTTACGCGTGGAATTATAACGCGAATCATTGTAAATGCAATCTTTTGCAATAAGGAAAGATATAAAAAATGCGCACTTCTTCGGTCGACCATATCATCATTGATATTTTATCCAGGGAAAACACCCACATGAGCTCCCTGGAAGTGTATGAGATGATCCGCCAACGCCTGCCGGCGATCAATCAATCCACCGTATACCGCTCACTGGAACGGTTAGTGAATAACGGCAAGGTGTCGGTTTCAGATATGGGCACAAACGCAGTGGTCTACGAATTGGTCGGCAACGGCTTGCACCACCACCTGGTCTGCCAAAACTGCCGCGAGGTTTTCACGATTGGGCATGAAGAAGTTGAGGAGTTTTTCGCGGCAATTGAATCGAAAAATCATTTTCAAGTCCTCACCAATCATCTGATTCTTTTCGGTACCTGCGAAAAATGTCAGGCGGAAGCTGCTGCTGAGGAATAGAAAAAGAAGCTCTGACAAGGCGCCCAAGACGTCAAAATAAATTTGGAATGGATAAGGATAATTTATGAACGCTTCAACCTACATTTTTGGATGGATTTTGGCAACCCTGCTTGGGGCTGTCTTCCACCTTTGGAAGGATGGAGGCTTCTGGAAACTGATTATCTATATCATTCTTAGTTGGGTTGGTTTCTTTATCGGTCATCTCATCGCCAAAAACGCCGGGTTCAATTTTCTAAATGTCGGTTCACTCCATCTCGGCGGCGGCATCATCGGGAGCATCATCCTGCTTTTTGTTGGGCACTGGTTTAGCCGCGTTGAATCCCTGCCGGGGCAGCGTGAATAAGGATGATCACCTCCCAGATTGAAACAAGCAACTTCGCCCGTGAGGGAGACCTGGTGCAACTTCAGGGCGCAGGTTACAAAAGCCACCTGCTCCGCCTTGAGGCTGGCGCGGTGTTGCAGACTCACCGCGGCGTTATCCGGCACGACGACATCATCGGGCAGAAGTGGGGCAGCCGGCTTGAGTCGCATCAGGGCAATCCCTTTTACCTGTTCCAACCTGGTATTGCCGACCTTATCAAGCACATCAAGCGCACCACCCAGATCCTGTACCCGAAGGAGATCGGGCAAATTCTCATCACGATGGGGATCGGTCCCGGTATGCGTGTATTGGAGTGCGGCAGCGGCTCCGGTGGGCTGACCACGGCATTCGCTTATATGGTCGGCGCAAGCGGGCGCGTCTTTTCTTATGAACGCAAAGCGGATATCCAAGCGCTTGCCATCAAAAACCTGGAACGGGTCGGACTGTCGGATCGTGTCACATTCAGGGTGGGAGATGCATCGGACGGGTTCGTTGAAAGAGACGTCGACGCGATTTTCCTGGATTTGCCCAATCCCTACGACTACCTGATCCAAGCGCGCGCAAGCCTCAGACCTGGCGGCTATCTCGG
>JAGVUP010000012.1 GCA_019136215.1 Chloroflexota bacterium
GAATGCCTGACCATCTGAGAAGTTGTAGATGGAGAAATGACCTTCATTCCTCATAAGATAAATATCATCATACTGGGATTTCAGACTCTCAATTTCCCGGTCAAGCAGGTAAACAAAGTCTTTCTCTTCTCCGGTTGGAAAAAGTTTATCGAAGGTCAACCAATCTCGGGAAGAGATGAAATGGTCAAGTTGGGGGTCATCCTGAGCTTGGAGATTGTCCTGGGAAAATTTCAGGGTTTTATCTTTGAAGACTTGATGGATAAATGACTGGTTAAATTCCCTCGAACCCTCAAACTTGTTCTTGTTGTTCTCCCTAATTTGGGTTTCGATTTCGTCTAATAAACCTAAGACCGCATCCAGCTTTTCGCGCCTTTTCTCATCAAGAAGGTAAACATCTCCGCTAAAAGTAATTTCCAAACTCCCTAAATAATTATCTGAAACAATGAAATCATCAATTGAGTTTAGATTTGGGAAGTATTTCTTTAGGGATGCAAAGGTATAAAACGGGTTTCGGGCTATTGCCGTTTGAATGATATTGCGGTCAATATCTTTAAGTGCGACATCACGGCGATTTTCATCATTGATTATAACAACCTGTTGTTTCCCATTTAGGACAGCACTCTCTCCACCCTTTCCGGTGGCAATAGTATGCACAAAGTTCTTTTTCGTGACCCCTAAATCGCTAAAGGAAAAGACATTCTTATAATTTTTCTGAACCTGTTGATTTGTATAAATCAGACCGTACTTGTAAAGCGAAGTCTGCTTGAAGGATTCCTTGAGCTTGATTTCCTTGGTGACATCTTCCTTATCCATCAGACCTTGCTCGTGAAGGGCTTGGCGAATCTCAGCGATATAGCGGGAGTCGTTGATACTGTGATAATGCAACTCCTCAATGACCCGCAATTCATTTTCCAGGTCTTTATCGAACTTCCTGCGAAAACGGTCAGAATTTTCTGGAAGTACAAATGGGAAGTAGCGTGCACCTCTACCTATCAACTGAGCTTCGGACATGGTAGTTGAACCAATTTTAGCCCGACCAGTGTCACGGGGTTCATAACAACGCACGATATCAAACAGGTTAAGCACATCCCAGCCTTCGTTCAGTTTTTGGACAGCAAAAATCGCCCTGATACGGTTGTCTTTATCTTCCAGGGTGTTGACGATAATCTGGTAAGTTTCCTTTTCAGTGTCGTCGTTGACAGAAAGGGTAAATTCTTCCCTGAACTCGCTTTTCAATCTTTCAGCAAGCTCGTTATCGCTGATACCCCTTTCCGTAAAGAATCGAAAAGCACGCTGGACGATTGGCACATTGGATTTGCGAATTCTGGCAACCTGAGCACCGGTAAGGTTGTCAATCAGCCTATGGAAATTTGCTTTGTTCTCCTGTGACTGAGCAATAGTGCGTTGCGCTTTGAAGAGAATCACAGGTTTTAGGTTGATGCGATGCTTGGCAGCAACTTCCTGCTTGTATTGGCTCAATATCAATGCTTGGAGAATCCGTTCATTCAAAGAAAAGTCGGAATAGACGAGAGTAATATCCTTTGAAAAACCATCATTGCGAAATTCCGGCAGGTCGTAACGGATAATGACCTTATCACGATACTTGTCTACCATGGCAGGTGTCTCAAAATCGTGGGTTGCAGTGAATTCGAGCAGTAAATTGTCTTGGTTTTGTTCGAAAATGTGTTGAACGGTGTTCTCCCAACTCTCAAACAATTCCTTTTCTGATTTCGTTTGCACGTTCATATGATGGGATTCATCAGAGATGAGAACAATCTTGTGTTTACGGAAATCCTCAAAGGTGAGAGAGTTTTCTTTTTGGGTGGTCAGGTCAGAGTGCAACTTCTGGATGGTTGTGAAACAAATGTTAATAGCGTGGGGATTGACGCCCTCAAAATTCGGTACGGGGTTGACCTGAACCCGGTGATTATCGATAGTGATGTTTGGATTGAAGAGATATTTAATGGATGAAGGGTTGAGGAAGTTATCTTTGGTCTTTTCAATGATGTTGGTGGAATTAACGAAGAAAAGGAAGTTTCTGTAACCCTGCTCATATAGGTAAAGGATGAGACCTGCCATAATGAGAGTCTTGCCACTTCCGGTTGCCATATTGAATAAGAAGTGGAGGGGGTAAGTTTTATTGGGATAATCGTTCTTGTAACAATGAATAAACCGAGCAAATGCTTCTATCTGATATTTTCGGAGTTCATAACGAGGGTGCAGATTCAAACGGAGAGGGTCGGGAATCTCCTTGTTGAGGAAACCCATGCTTGAGACTGCATCTAAAGCTTGATAGAGGAATTGCTTTGACATTAGATTTCCCCGTAAAACGCTTTATTCAACCTCTTGTCCACATCGCTTACGTTGAATTTGGCATCATCTATCTCGGAGAGATTGACGTAGAGCTGGTTCTTGTCGAGGAGTTCCATCAGAAGTTTCTTCTGTTTTACCAACCCATTTTCTTCATTACCGATTTCTATAAAATCGTTGATGGCATCTTCAGGCACTTTGGGATTGACATACCAATTGAGGAAAGAATTATCCGTCATATCCTGCCAGATTTGAAGTAATTCGCCCGTATTTTCAGCGTCTTGAATTCGGTCAATAAAAGATTGGTTATATTTCATGAGTTCACAGTAGATAAAATCTCCAAATTGTTCTTTTTCAATACTTTTAACTACTCTTTCTTTTGTAACTGTATCTACATATTTCAATTGTTCACACAAAATAAACTTTATCTCTAAACCTTCATTTTTCATTTCTACCGCAGCATGCGCTGTTGTTCCACTCCCCGCAAAAAAATCTAATACATATTCATCATTGGACACACCAGCCACTTTGATTATCTTTTTAATAAGTCCAACAGGTTTAGGATTTGCAAAAGCCTTTTCTCCGTCAAATAATGATTTCAAAGTGTGTGTAGCTTTTTTATTTCCTTCAATATCATTCCACAGGTTAGATACTGACTTGGTTCTTCCTTCTGCATAATACTTAACATAAGGTACGTAATGACCATCTCTAATTTTCCATTCAATAAGCCCTTTACTTTCAAATTTTTTATAAGTTTCAGGATAAAATCTCCATGTGCTTTCATATCCAGTAGGACCAATTGGAAACACATTTGACCCATCTGGAGCAGTTATCGAATAATATAGATTTGGTCTATCTTGTCTTCTATCATTGCTACCCGTTTTACGTAGTTGAAGCAAAGAATACTTTCCTCTTGAATCTTCACCTGTAAACCTTTGTAAATCTTTATCAGATAATGGCAGTCCTTGTAATACAAAATATTGAATATCCTTTGCGTAAACTAAGAGGAAATCAACACTGCTCCCAAGAAGCTTTGCGTCTTGTCCAGTTGTAGTCCCCTTAGCAACTGAAATTAAACCGACATAATTTTTCCTATTAAATATTTCATCACAAACTATTTTTAAGTAAGCTTGCTCATTGTCATCACAACTAATGAATATTGAACCATTAGGACTAAGAAAATCTTTGGCAACTTCCAACCTGTTTTTCATGAAAGTTAACCAAGTAGAGTGATTAAAATTATCGTTGTACCCAAAAGAATCATTTCCAGTGTTATAAGGTGGGTCGATGTATATTAATTTTACTTTTCCACGGAATTGCTCTTTGAGCGTGTGAAGGGCAATAAGGTTGTTTCCTTTAATAATCAAATTTTCTTGAATAACTCCGTTTTCATCCCGCTTGAACTCTTTGACTGGTTGTGCTCCTGTAGTTGTATAGCGTGTGAAATTGGTGAGAACTTTGGGGTCGGACATGCGATTAATTTCATCCTGTGCCAAAACCTCGTTGAAGAAAATCTCCTTGCGCTTTTCTTCTTCTCTGGTCTGACCACCTTCGAGAACACAATCCTTATATGCCCATGCCAGAGCAACTTCACCCCTTTCACTAAGATATTTTCCATCGATAGTCAAACCAATTCGGTTACGAAATCGAGTATAGGAATTGTCAAGAAAATTCTTCTGGGAGATGTATTCAATAAAGGTATTCGTTTTGAACAGCAAAGAGCTGTCAACAACATCAAAGAATTTTTCTTTCATCTCGTCATCAGATAAGAGCAAGCGAATCAAATCGTGGTCGAGCTTCCAAGCCCTGTCCTGAACAGCAGCGAGAAGCAATTCACCTTCATCGTCGACAAAATTAGGATTGGTTTTTAGAAGGTCAGTGAGTTTTGTGTAAAAAGACATAGATACTCCCTTCGAATGCGTCAGGGTTATTATAACGGTTGTTGGAGTCGGAAGTAGCAAGTAATCAAAAACACCAACCATCATACGATAGACCCACCGCGTAAATCACATGAGTGAGATAACGCTTATGCTCCTCAAAGGTTTGAAATAGGAATCTTTTGGATTAATTTTCCCTCTCACGGTTTTGATAATTTCTGAAGAAATTTGGGATTTCCTGTTGTCAAAAAAACTCTCGCTATGTGGTAACATAACCAGTATATGGAGATGAAACATCTCTAGACCAGATATTGTAGAGCACTTTACAACGAGAGAAAACCTATACACAAACCCCTTTATGTAGACAAAAACTCCTCACGAAGAGAAGTTTTGTGGGCGCTAGAGGGCTCGAACCTCCGAACCTCACGGATGTGAACCGTGCGCTCTAACCAACTGAGCTAAGCGCCCAAAGTAGTGAGATTATAGCAAACCTGATTGATTTTGTCTATAATTTGCGGAGATTCCGGCGGAAAGTGCGCGATTTCTGCCCGAATTCGTTCTTTCGTGCGCTCTGCCAGAGGAAAGCGCGGTTCGCTGACCATGCTTTGAATCAGATCCGCGGGCATCGGAGCAATAGCTTCACCCAGGCGTAAACGGTTGAGCAGCATCGCAAAGTGAGTAAGGAGCGCGGCTCCGTTTTCTTCGGTCATCTCAATGCCAAATTCATCCCTGAAAAAAGCCACGAGTTTCAGCACCTGCTTTTCTTCCGTGTTGGTCAGGGTCCCGTTCTGGCGCATTAAGTCGACCCGCAAGCGCAGTGTCTGCGAAGGATCCTCAGCGTTTTGAGGAATTAGCAGTTCCTTAAGGAAGCTGACGCCATTCTCAGGCATGGGAACATTGAAAAATTCCGCTGCTGTCGCGGCAACATCCGATAATGTGCCTCGCGTGCCAAGGTCAATGCCCTTGCCCACCGCACCCGCAAACAAGAGGGGAACCATCTCACGCGTATGGTGGGAGTGACCAATGCCCGGATCATTTCCATGATCCGCCATCACAACGAGAATATCCTCACGCCCCATCGCGCCCAGCAATCTTGAACGTTCGCGCAGAGGAATGCGGTGTTTTGTTCCCGGACTTTTTCTATCAGGATCCGCATGACTTTTTCCGTTGGGACCATTGGGTAGCTGTTTGAGGGGATGGGATTATGGACGATATCCGCCACCTTGCCTATCAGGACCGAGGGAATATCCGCCTGGTGCAGAAGCCCCGTGATTTGTACCTGCGGGTCGACCTTGTAGCCCAGATGAACGCATTGGTAATCTTTCTCATAGACCCCCGACTTTGGGGCGCTGATGCCTATGAAGCCGTTTTCCATTTCCACCCGCGCGTTGAGGATTTGATCGATGCTGACGCCCGATCCGCCAAAGGCGATCACGCGGGAAACCGAAACCAAACCGCGCACGATTCTGCCGACTTCGACCACCTTTTCAAAGGGGACACTATCCAGAGCAGCGGTGATATTGATGGCAAGACCCGGGTCGCTTTCGATGTTGTCGGCGATTGTCATGGCGTTGTCCACCACGAGGAAACGTCCGTTTTCTCCGCTCGACACACTGGCTGATCGGCTCAACTTTGGACTTGCGCGGACGAGTTCCCATGATTTCCTGATGACCCCAGAAGGTGTCCGCGCCAAAATGCGTAAGCATAGACCGTCCGACAGTCGCAGCAGCAGCGAATTTCATCCTGTCGGATTCGAAACCGGCAGCGTTCATCAATCCCAGACCTGCCAGATTGGGCAGGTTGAGGTCAGGTTGATGCTTCAACAGGCTTTTGAGTGTGTTGGCGCCCAGGTCTGCGGGTCTGACAGCGGCGACATCCGACTGGCAGCCAATACCAAAACCATCAAGAACCAACACGATAAAATTTGCCATCGCGGCTTAGATCCTTATGCCCATCCGACTGGCAGCCAATACCAAAACCATCAAGAACCAACACGATAAAATTTGCCATCGCGGCTTAGATCCTTATGCCCTGAGATGTATAGAGCGCCTGTAACCTGGGTTGATTGGATGAAAGCCCTTCCACCAATCCGATTTTGCTGCGGGTAACGAACAGTTGGGTTCTGAAGGACATGATGACGGTGTCGAAGACCGCGCAGGGCTCCGAGAGTTCCAGATAATAATCGATGTTCTCATCGTTGGGGGAAATGACCGCTACTTCTTTGGCGCTGTCCAGACCCGAGCCGACCAAAGCGCGCGAAAGATGACCGCGGCGGTAATAACCGCCCCCGTAACAGAAGCCATGCGCGTCGTAATTATGCGAGATTTCACTGACGTAGATAATTGCCGGCTTTTCGTCCGCCACGCCGGGGACAGCATGGTAGGGAGTGGTGCCGAAAAGCGCGTGCCCGGGTTCCACGTGCGTCGCTCCTTCTGAGAGGGCAAGATCAAGGGAAGCCAGACAATTGGCGGAGGGCATGTTTAACTGCGTTATCTGGCAGCCAAGCGCGCGCAGGAGCTCCGCCGCTCCGCGAACGGATCGGGCGTTTGGGGTCGCTTCGATCCGCTGCGAGGACTCATTAAACAGGAAACAAGGAAAAGAACAGACACCGCTGATGTGGACATTCGGCAGCGATTGCAGTTTTCTCGCCGCGCTTTCCAGTTTGTCCAGGTTGAATCCGCCCTCCTGCCCGTTATAGGAAGCATCTCTTTCCCCGATCACTTTCAGCATAACGGCTTGGGTGATCCCCAGCTTCGCGGCAGTCCGGGAAATGGCTTCGGCGTTCTCAACGCTGAAAACCGTAACAATTTCGGGCTTTGCGGCAAGAACGGTCTCGATGGCATTGCGGGGGATTTGAACCAAATGCCCCACATTACCCAGCTTGATGCCGTGATTAATATAGGAGATCGCTTCGGAAAAATCGACACACACGGCTCCGTCAAAGCCCATGTTCTGAAGGAATTTGGCAATATGGGGGTTGCGTCCAGCCTGTTTGAGCATGTAATAGCTGTGCAAGCCTCTGCGCTGAGCAGCCTCAACGAATTGGAGCGCGTTTTGAAGTACCGCGTCCAGATCAATCAGGTAA
>JAGVUP010000119.1 GCA_019136215.1 Chloroflexota bacterium
GGATGCTGCTTGAGCCCGTTTTCGATGCTAAGGAAGATGACACCTTGCTTCGCAAGAGCTTCCTGTATGTTGTGGTAGACCATCTCCGAATCATACTGCGCGCCAACACCGGCGAGATACTTCTGCTCAGCTTCGGGAATACCCAGTTTATCGAACGTTGATTTGATCGTGTCCGGCACGTCCTCCCAGGATTTCTGGTCAATCTCCTCGGGACGAACGTAATAATAGATGCTTTCCAGGTCCAAACCGCTCAGGTCCGGCCCCCATGTGGGCATCGGACGCTGAATGTAATGGCGGTACGCCTTCAGGCGGAATTCGAGCATCCACTCCGGCTCTTCTTTATACGCTGAGATTTGCCGAACTACCGCTTCGGATAAGCCTTTTTGGCTTTTATACGCGGACCTTTCCGGATCATGGAACCCGTACTGATACTCCCTGCCCAGATCGTTCAGGAAGTCGCTGCCACTGGCTTCACTCATTGCTGCTTCCAGACTCTCCGTAGACCTCGCGGATCCAGTCGTAACCACTTTCTTCGAGCTTGAGCGCCAGTTCTGCCTGACCCGTTTCAACGATCTTTCCCTGGTACATGATATGCACAAAGTCCGGTTTGAGGAAGTTCAACATGCGCTGATAGTGCGTAATGACCAGAACACCGAGGTTCTCACCCACCAGTGAATTGACTCCCTCCGAAACGATTCGAACCGCGTCGATATCCAAACCGCTGTCGGTCTCGTCAAGAACCGCGAACTTGGGCTCCAGCATTGCCAACTGCAGGATTTCAGCGCGTTTCTTCTCCCCACCAGAAAAGCCCTCGTTCAGGTAGCGCGCGGCAAAGGAATAATCCATTCCCAGGAAATCCATCTTCGACTTCATCGCTTTCCTGAAGGCAACCAGCGACAAGCCCTTGGAATCCGGATCCGAAGCTTTTAATTTTGAATTTATAGCCACGCGCAAAAAATTTGCCAAAGTCACGCCGGTAATCGAGACCGGGTATTGAAAAGCCAGAAAGAGTCCCCTGTTTGCCCGTTGATCCGTAGTGAGGTCTAAAATACTTTCCCCATCCAACAAAATATCGCCCGAAGTGACCTTATAACGCGGGTGACCCATGATGGCATTGGAAAGCGTCGATTTGCCGGTTCCATTAGGTCCCATCAGTGCATGGATCTCCCCCTGCTGCATCATCAAATTGAAGTCCTTGAGAATCTCCTTCCCTTCGACTTCAACAAAGAGGTTTCTTATCTCTAATTTCGCCATTATTTCCTGTTTTTCCGTCGGATTTCTGGCGGGATTATAGCATGCTAGGTGTTTTAAGTCAATTTATTATAATATCCCTTAACTTATTAACATAATATGGAAATCCAGTTTTTTAAGCTTGATAAGTAGCGGCATTTATTTTATTTCACCTGCATGTGAGGAGCCCTAAGGTTGTTGTTGCAGTGGACGCAATGTGTAAGCGAGAAGCATGCTGTCAAGGGCATCAAAAAAAATTTATAGAATTTGTTACAGATACCAGTGTTAAATTTAACTTATACATCTATAATCAATAAAGGTTTTGATAGATTAAAAATACTATTCATATGTCTTCTGAGCTTTAACCTTAAATAATAATCTGTCTAAAAAAACGTTTATAAAAAACGTCTATAAAAATCTGCTTGACTATTCCCCACAAAACGCTAAAATGGACTTGTCCATTAGGGAAGAGTCCTGTCCAAGCAGGCACCGAAGGGGCAAGCCGTTATGGTGAAACTCTCAGGTAAACAAACCCTTACAACCCCTGAAATCAATGATAACAGGGGCACAAAGATGTGCCTCTGTTCATAACACTATAAAGGAGACAAAATGTTAGTACCAGAAGAACTGAAATATCAGAAAACAGACGAGTGGGTCAAGATCGAGAACGGTATAGCCATCATCGGCATCACCGATTACGCGCAGGATTCCCTCTCCGATGTCGTTTTTGTTGAATTTGCCATCGATCCCGACGATGAGGTCAGCGTTGGCGACAGCTTGGCGACGATCGAATCCGTCAAAGCAGCGGCAGAAGTTAACTTCCCCGTCAGCGGTAAGGTCCTCGAGGTCAACCAGCAACTCACGGATACCCCCGAGCTGCTCAACTCCGAGCCCTACACAGGCGGCTGGCTCGCCAAAGTCCAGGTCAGCGATGAGTCCGAACTCGAAAAACTGATGGACGCGGCTGCCTACGAAACCTACTGCAAGGACCGCTAAGATCATGTTCACTCCACACACAAAAGCTGATGTGGAGGCAATGCTCAAAACCATCGGGGTCGGAAAGGTCGAGGACCTCTTTAAAGTGGTCCCTGAAAAATACCGTTTTCCAGACCTGAATTTGCCAGCGCCGCTCACAGAAATGCAGGCGGCGGAAGAATTGGAGGGCATCGCCTCAGCCAACGCCACCACCCGCGACTTTATCTCCTTCCTGGGTGCCGGCGCTTACCAACACTACATCCCCGCCGCGATCGATAACCTCCTGCAGCGCGGTGAGTTCTACACTGCCTACACTCCCTACCAACCCGAGATTTCCCAGGGCACGCTTCAGGCAATTTTCGAATTCCAGAGCCTGATCAGCCTCCTCACCGGCATGGACGTCAGCAACGCCTCCCACTACGACGGCGCCACGGCTGCCGCCGAAGCCGTCATCCTAGCAAACAACCACTTCCGCGGCAAACGCCGCAAGGTTCTGCTCTCCCGCGCGGTCAATCCCCAATACCGCGAGGTCATCCGCGCTTACATGCAGGCAAACACCGAAATCCAGATCACCGGTGATGACCCCGAAACTGGCATCGACCCCGATCTGCGGAAGTTCATCGACCAGATCGACCTCGATACCTCGCTTGTGATGGTCCAATATCCTGACTTTTTCGGCAGGATCATCGACTACAAGCCCCTCATCGAAGCTGCCCACGCCCAGGGAGCCCTCGTGGCGGTCGTGGCGAATCCCACGGCTTTAGCCCTCCTGACCCCTCCCGGCGAACTCGGCGCGGATATCGTGGTGGGCGAAGGTCAGCCGCTGGGCATTCCGCTCTCCTATGGCGGTCCCTACCTCGGTTTCTTTGCGGTCAAGAACGCGCTTCTGCGCAAGATTTCCGGGCGATTGGTCGGAGAGACTGTTGACGTCCAGGGCGAACTGGCATACGTTCTGACCCTCACCGCGCGCGAGCAGCACATCCGCCGTGAAAAAGCCTCCTCCAATATCTGCTCCAACCAGGGTCTGATGACCCTTGCAGCGGCGATCTACATGACCCTGCTCGGCAAGACCGGCTTCCAACAAGTCGCAAACCTCTGCTACCAAAATACCCACTACACTGCCAGTGCGGTTGAAGCCGTCCCGGGCTTCTCACTGCCCTTCAAAAACACGCCCTTCTTCCATGAATTCGTTGTCCGGGCAGACCAAAACCTTCCTGAGCTCCTGAGCCACCTGGAAGACCACGGCATCCTCGGCGGTTACGACCTCGGCGAAGCCTATCCCGAGCTCAAAGGTTGCCTGCTCATGGCAGTGACCGAAATGATCTCTCGCGAGGATATCGACTATCTGACCGAAGTACTAAGCGAGGTGCAGCATGCGTGAGCCGACCATTTTTGAGCTTTCTTCCACCGGACGCACCGGCGTTACCTTCCCCGAACCGGAAGTTCCGCTGACCGAACTCCCGCAGGAATTTGCGCGCGCTAGGCTGCCCTTCCCTGAAATTTCCGAGATGGGCGTTGTGCGCCACTTCACCCGCCTCTCCCAGAAAAATTATGCCGTTGACCTCGGTCTGTACCCTCTGGGCTCCTGTACCATGAAGTACAACCCAAAGATCAACGAAGTCACCTGCCGCTATCCTGGCTTCGCCAACACCCACCCTCTCCAGCCTGAAGATACCGTCCAGGGCAACCTATACCTGATGTACACCCTGCAACAATGGCTGGCAGAGATCGGCGGCTTCGCTGATGCCACCCTTGAGCCCGCAGCCGGAGCCCAGGGCGAGCTGGTCGGCACGATGATCATCCACAAATACCACCGCGACCGCGGAGACCACCAACGCACGCGCATCCTCATCCCCGATTCCGCCCACGGCACCAACCCCGCCTCCTCGGCAATGCTCGGGTTTGACCCCATCCAACTGCCTTCAGATGAGCGCGGCAATGTGGACCTCGAAGCCCTCAAAGCGCTCTGTGATGACACGCTTGCCGGTTTGATGTTCACTAACCCCAACACGCTCGGCTTGTTCGACGAGAACACCGCCGAAGTCATCCGCATTGTCCACGAAGCTGGCGGTCTGGTCTATGGCGACGGCGCCAACATGAACGCCCTGCTTGGCGTGTTCAAGCCCGGCGAGTGCGGCATTGACGTCATGCACTACAACCTCCACAAAACCTTCTCCACCCCCCACGGCGGCGGAGGTCCCGGCAGCGGTCCGGTCATGGTCTGCGAGAAACTGGTCGATTACCTCCCCGACCCGCATGTCATCATGACCGATCCGGGCGATGATGAGACCCCGCCCACCTACGGCTTCGCTCGCCCCGAAAAGAGCATCGGGCGCGTCAAAGCCTTCCATGGGCACTTCGGCGTCCTCGTCCGCGCCTTCACCTATATCGCCATGCTTGGGCAGGAAGGTCTGCGGGATGTTGCCGAAAAAGCCGTCCTCAACGCCAATTACCTGCAGGAAAAACTGAAAGGCGCCTACAAAAACTGAAAGGCGCCTACACCCTGCCCTATGACCGTTCCTGCATGCATGAATTCGTGCTCGAGGGCTTCTGGAAGGATGTGCCGGATATTCACGCCCTGGATATCGCCAAGCGGCTCATGGATTATGACTTCCACCCGCCCACAAACTATTTCCCGCTGATCGTTCACGAAGCGCTGATGATCGAGCCGACCGAAACCGAGGACATCGAGACGCTCGACCGCTTTGCCGACACGATGCTCAAGATCGCCGAAGAAGCCCGCACCCAACCGGAATTGCTCAAGAACGCCCCGCACAATATACCCCCGTGCGCCGCTGCGACGAGCTCAAAGCCGCCAAAGACCTCGTCTTCTGCTGCTACCCGGTGGGAGAGTGGGAAAATTAAGCGCTGAACAAAGCGTAAACCACCCTTTTTACACCAGGAGGCTGCCCGGGAAACCAGGCAGCCTCTTTTTTTAGTTCGGATCAACACCCGCTTGACGCCATTTTAACGCATAAAAATGAACAGATCCATCCTCACCATGTGCTTATTCATCTGATTCCGTACTTCTCGATTACATAGTCCAAATCCTTATCGCCTCTGCCTGAAAGGTTGATAAGAACAGCCCCTTTGCCCATCGTCTTGGCGAGCTTCATGGCATATGCGACGGCATGCGCGCTTTCGATCGCCGGAATGATGCCTTCCATTCTGGACAATTCAAAGAAAGCGTCAATCGTCTCATCGTCTGTTACCGCATCATATTTCACTCTGCCGAGGTCGTGCAGGAAGGCGTGTTCGGGTCCGCAAGACGGGTAATCCAATCCGGACGCCACCGAATAGACCGGAGCAGGTTCGCCGTTTTCATCCTTGAGCATGATACTCTTAAATCCGTGCATGATGCCTTCCTCGCCAAATGTCAGGCTTGCGGCGTGATCGCCGATCTTATCGCCCCTGCCGAGAGGCTCGACACCATAAATGTCCACAGGATCATTCAGGAAGCCGGTGAACAGCCCTATCGCGTTAGAGCCGCCGCCAACGCAGGCAACAACCGCGTCGGGAAGTTCTCCCGTCATGTCGATAAACTGCGCGCGCGCTTCCATCCCGACAACCATCTGGAAATCCCGCACCATCATCGGGAACGGATGCGGTCCCACGACAGAGCCGATGCAGTAGATGGCGTCTTTGTGCT
>JAGVUP010000193.1 GCA_019136215.1 Chloroflexota bacterium
ACTGCCGTAAAGGAATTAAAGAAGCATTTACCATCTAACTTCACAGACGATTTTTTTCTCATTCGGGCACTTACCCACAGGTCTTACGTTAACGAATCCCGCGACGTCCTGGAGGATAATGAAAGGCTTGAATTCCTGGGGGATTCTATCCTGAGCTTCCTGGTTGCAGAGTGGTTGTATCAAAGCTATCCTGAAAAGAAGGAAGGCTTTCTCACGAAAGTGCGCTCCGCCATGGTGCATACCCACCAGCTCTCTCAATTTGCCCGACAGATCGGGCTCGGACCCGCTTTACTGCTGGGAAAGGGCGAAGAGATTGCCGGCGGCAGGGAGCGCGATGCAATCCTCTGTGATGCCTTTGAGGCGATGATTGCAGCGATGTACCTTAGCACTGATATCGAGACTGTTCGAGGCTTTGTGTATCCGCTGTTGGAACAAGAATCTGATAACATCCTGCAAAACCATACCGAGGAAGATGTCAAGAGCCTTCTGCAGGAGTGGGCACAAGCAAAAGGATTTTCTTCACCAACCTATGAGTTGGTGAACGCGACGGGTCCTGATCACGCGAAAGTATTCGAGGTCAGCGCAATCGTCAACGGCAAGGAAATCGCGCGGGGTAAAGGCACCAACAAGCAGTCGGCTGAAAAGAGCGCGGCATATCACAGCATGAAAGTATTAGGGATTATAAAAAAATGACAGAAACCAAGTTAGCCTCCCTTGAATTGCACGGGTATAAGACTTTCGCAAAAGAGACCAACCTCGTATTTCCTGCCAGAATCACGGCAATCGTTGGACCCAATGGATCGGGAAAGTCCAATGTAGCCGATTCGATCCGATGGGTTTTGGGTGAGCAGTCCTACACAATGCTGCGTGCCAAGAAGACCGAAGACATGATCTATTCCGGGTCCGAAAGAAGCTCCAGGGCAGGGATGGCAGCGGTTTCGATTACTTTTGATAATCAAGCCGGCTGGCTGCCTATTGATTACTCCGAAGTCACGCTTACACGAAGGGCTTATCGCGACGGGCAGAACGAATATCTGATCAACAACCAAAAGGTGCGTCTGAAGGACTTCCATGAATTGCTGGCTAAAACTGGTCTTGCCGACCGCACATACACAATCATCGGGCAAGGCTTGGTGGACCTCGCGCTTTCCATCCGACCGGATGAACGCAGAAAATTGTTCGAGGAAGCGGCGGGGATCGGGCTTTACCGCTCCCGCAAAGAAGAAGCACTGCGCAGGCTTGAAGCAACCCGAAGAAACCTCGAACGTGTCTCGGACATTATCGATGAGATTCGCCCAAGATTGCGAAGCCTGGAGAAGCAATTTGTGCGGGTCGGAGAGTACAAACTTGTCCAGGAAAGCCTGAAAAACAATCTGCGGGAATGGTACGGCTATCAGTGGATGCTGGCTCAATCTCAGATGGAAAAGATTCAATTCTCCCTCGCGGAAGCTGAGAAAACCTCTGCGGCAGCGAAGAGCGCGCTTGATGGCGACCGCAAGAAGATTGAGAGCCTGAGGCAGGATGTAGACCTGAAACGGAGCAGCATCGACCGCCTGATGAGCGATTTGCGGGCGCTGCAGGATGAAATCCAGCAGCAGAACCAATCGGTCGCTGTTCTGGATTCCAGAAAACGATCCGCAGAAGAAACCCGCAGTCAATTGATAATGGACTCGGGCAAACTGGAAGAAACGATTCTGACAGAAGAAAAGAACCTTGCAGGACTTTTAGCAGAACAGGAACGTCAGGAAAAAGAACTGGCAGCGCTGAACGTGCGTTTTGGTCAGACAAGCCAGGAATATGAAAGCATTAAAGCCAAAAAAGACGCTCTTGAAAAACAAGAACGGGAATGGATCGCAAAACAGCTCGAGTCAGAGAAAAATGCCGCGATTTTTCGCGCGAGAAGGCAGGAATTAAGTTATCGGCTGGACGAAATAAAACGCACACTGCAATCCAACGCGGAAAAAGTGGCTGAAGTTACCGATAAAAAAGCCTCTCTACAAACACAATTGAAAACCCAGCAGCTTGAGATCGATAAGATTGAGTCTGCCCTCAACAAATTGGAAGAGGCAATCGAAAAACAGGGGATGGATAAAACCGCGCTTGTAAAATCACAGGATGAGATTAACCATCAGTTGAATGCCTTGAACCTCGAGAAAAATCGTCTGGTCAACAAACTGGAGCTTATGCGGCAGAGCAGGGAAAGTCTGGAAGGGTTCTCGGATGGCGCTAAGGGCGTGTTGGCGGCTACCAGAGGCAAAGTTTTGCAGCGAGAAGTAACTGACCTCGTGACGAAATTGGATGTTCCGGAAGCCTATGAACGGGCAATCAATGCGGCGCTGGGCGAGGCGGTGGACGTTTTGGTAGTTCGGGGCGAGCTCGACCCGGCAGTTTTAAAAGATCTTTCGGGTAAGACCCAGGAACGCTTCGCTGTGATTGGCGAATTTGCACAAAAGACAGAGGTAAAGAAGGCGGTATCGAAAGATTCGCGCGTAATAGGGAACGCGGCTGAGCTTGTAAGAACTGAGCAAAGCTTAAAGCTGACCATCGAAACACTGCTCGGAAACTATTTGATAGTGAAAGATTTACCTGATGCTCTCAGCCTGTGGGGAGAGAGTAAAGATGCTAACCTGGTAACGTTGGATGGGGACGTGCTGCTACACAACGGAATGGCGCTGCTCGGAAAAACTAACGGGGCTGGTAAAGTCAGCTACACGCGCGTGACAAAGTCTTTGCAGAAGGAACTTGACAACGTTGAGGTCACCCTGCAAAAAGCGTTGGAACTTCAGCAGCGTGCTGAAAAAGATCTCATCAGCCTTGAGACGAAACTGCAGGACATGTTGAAGCAGCGTCAGGCAGAAAACCAAAAACTGCAGCAAAAGCGAAAAGAATTTGATGCTTTGCAACTGGAGTTAAACAAGCTGCAGAGTCAACAAACCTGGTTGCAGCAACAATTGGAAAACGGTGGAAAACAGCAAACTGAACTTTCGAGCAAACTCGAGGAAGTAATTGCTGATGAGAAGATCAGCGAGAGTGAGACCGAAAAATTGAGGACATCGATCCTCAACCTCAGGAGAGAGAAGGAAGCCTTCAGCACAGCGGACCTCGAGGGGCAGGTGCACTATCTGGAGACTGAAAAGCAGGTGATGACACAGGCGTTGCTCCACACAAGAAGCAATGCTGTCTCGGCAAATGAGCGGCTTGAGAGCGATAAAAAGCAGTTGGTTCTATACCGCGACCGTATGACAGCGTTGGAATCTGCGCTGGAAAGCTATGAAAAGGACATCGCGCTCGGTCGGGAGGTCGTGGAGGAAAAGACAAAGCACGCTGAGTCTTTGAGGACAGAAGAGCTTGCTCCTTTGCGTTCGGAGCTGCAAATGATTGAGGAGATGAATCGTAAATTCTCCCTGCAAGACAGCGAAAATCAGAAAGAGCTTTCGAATAAGGAACGACTCGTTGTCCACTACAAACTTGAATTAGTGCACCAGCAGGAAAGGATCGAATCGCTTCGTGGGCGGATAGAGGACGATTTTGGCTTGATCGAGTTGGAATACAAAAATGAATATTCCAAATCTACTCCTCTGCCTTTCCCGGATCTTGTTATTGAAACCTTACCGGTAATCAAGGAGCTGCCAGATGGCATTGAAGAAGCCATTCGTCAACAGAAGAATCATATCCGCCGCATTGGTACTGTGAACCTCGAAGCTGAGACGGAATTTGTCGAGGTCAAAGAACGATTCGACAGTCTCAACAGCCAATCCTCTGACCTGAATGATGCGATCCAGGACATCGAAAAACTAATTAACGAATTGGACGCAGTCATGCGGGAAGAATTCCTAAAAACCTTTAAAGCGGTCAGCACGGAATTTACAGAGATGTTTTCACGCCTTTTCAACGGCGGTTCTGCGCGATTGCTGCTGTCTGATGAGGAAGAGCCAATCGAAAGCGGGATTGAAATCGAAGCGAGGTTACCCGGGAAGCGTGAACAGGGGCTTGTTTTACTCTCGGGTGGAGAACGCAGCTTGACAGCTGTCGCGCTGGTATTTGCGCTCTTACGGGTCTCGCCGACGCCGTTCTGTGTGTTGGACGAGGTCGACGCAATGTTGGATGAGTCCAATGTCGGACGTTTCCTCGACCTGCTGCGCGACCTTTCCAAAGATACGCAGTTCATCCTCATCACCCACAACCGCAATACCGTTTCGGCTGCGGATGTGATCTATGGCGTAACGATGGGGAAGGACTCAGCCAGTCAAATCATTTCCCTGAAACTTGAGGAAGTGGACGATAATTACGTGAGATAAAAAAAGACCGGCACGAAAGAGCCGGTCTTTTTCTGGTTGTTCTTCTTACTGACCGAAGAAGAATTGTGTGAGTTCTGCGGGGACGGTTGGTTTGGTAGGAGTGATTTCCTTCCAAAGGTCCTCGATCTTGATATCGGTGCGGGAAGTGCGCAGATTCAGCAGCCAATCATCGAAGAAAACTTGCTTGTTTTGCTGGAACTTGGAGGCATCGATTGCATTCGTGGCTTTTGTGACCAGTTGGATAACATGCCATCCGAAAGAAGTCTCAACTGGTTCACTGATCTCGCCCGATTTATTCAGCGCGAAAGCGGCTTGTTTGAACTCTTCGACGAAGTTGTCGTTGGGACCGATCCATCCGAGGTCTCCGCCGTTGTCCTTATTTCCGCCGTTGTCCTTATTAGAGGTGTCGGTAGAATATTCGGACGCCAATTCAGCCCAATTTCCGCCGTTGTCGAGTTTATCGATGACTTCCTGCGCGGTTTCCTGGTCGGCGACGAGGATGTGGCGCACCCACACCTGCTCTTCTTCAGGGAGCAAATCTTTCGTGACGTCTTCCATGAGCTTTTCGCGGAACAGGTTGGAACGGAAAATCTCTTCGATCTGCTTTTGGCTGATTCCATATGTCTTTAACTCGTCAAGGTACTTGCCAATTTCTTTGCGGAAAAGTTTGGTCGTGTAGACAGTAGCAGTTGGGGTCAGAGTTGGGACCTTGGTTTCCGTCGGCTCTGCGGCA
>JAGVUP010000139.1 GCA_019136215.1 Chloroflexota bacterium
GTCCGCTGGCGTTTGCTCTCCGCCTTTTCCTCAACGCGCAGCCTTTCCCTCTTCTGTTCCAGCCAGGAGGAATAATTGCCCTTCCAGGGGATCCCGTGTCCGCGGTCCAGCTCCAGAATCCATCCAGCGACGTTATCCAAAAAGTAGCGGTCGTGCGTCACCGCGATGACCGTGCCCTTGTAGTTTTGCAGGTAGTGTTCCAACCAAGCAACCGATTCAGCGTCGAGGTGGTTGGTTGGCTCATCCAAAAGCAATATATCCGGGTCGGTCAAAAGCAGCCGCGTCAGCGCCACGCGCCGGCGCTCACCCCCCGAGAGCACTGCCACAGGCGTATCCGCGGGCGGGCAGTTGAGCGCGCCCATGGCGAGCTTCAGGTTGCTGTCCAGATTCCAGGCATCCAACCGGTCAAGTTCTTCCTGCAGGCGGGCTTGCTTCTCGACCAGCTTGTCAAAATCCGCGTCCGGATCGGAAAATGCCTCATTCACCTGGTCAAACTCCGCCAGCAGAGCCACGATCGGTTGAACGCCTTCCTGAATGATCTCTATAACCGTTTTGGAATCATCGAGCTTGGGTTCCTGCTCGAGCAAGCCGACGGTGTAACCCTTGGACATGGCAATTTCGCCTACGTAGTCCTGGTCCACGCCCGCCATGATGCGCAGCAAACTCGACTTTCCGGAGCCGTTTAAGCCCAAAACGCCTATTTTAGCGCCGTAGTAAAAGCCCAGCGAGATATCCCGCAGGACTTGTTTGTTCGGGGGATAGATCTTCCCCACCCGCATCATTGAGTAGATCACCTGTGTGTCTGACGGCATGTTCACCTCGCTTTGTTCTGGCAGTATTGTAACAAAGAACCCCCGGTTAAATAGTAAACCTCCCTGAGGAGGTTTGTCGGGGCGAGCAGATTTGAACTGCCGACCTCACGGTCCCGAACCGTGCGCTCTATCCGGGCTGAGCCACGCCCCGTGATGGATTATTATAGCACAAACATGCCATCTTTTTAGAGTCTTAAAGGACTAATTTTTCCAATATACTAAAATTTCGTTCCATCAATCTTTCTTAATATACGTTTATTTGTTTTTTGAAACAGACCCTAATGTTGGAAAATATTACGCATCGTGATCAATCCATAATCAACAAAAAAACCATTACTGTTCCATCGGTATAGGAGAGTCAACATTTTAAATAGGATTAAGGATATTGTTGGAGCAATTAAGATCAAAGAGGATTTATTTATCCATAGCAGTTGAATGAGTATGAAAAGTAATAGCATATTTGGAACGAAACCTGTTCGACCGCCAGAAGCAAATAATGTAGGCGAAAACCCTACTGCCATAATTAAAAAAAAGGAGACAAGGTAGAGAAAACAAAGTGTAAGTCCACTTTGTTTTTGTCTCATGATAAGTAACCACGTGATGGGTAATAGCAAAAGTCCTATACTCCAGAAAAAATACACAAGAATTGCGGTTGGCGAAACTTGCTCCGGCCCGAGTAAGTAGAAGAAAGAAAATAGTGAATCAGAGAGATGGAATATATTGGATTGTGCAAAAATAGTGAGAGAAGTGACAAAACGGAGTCCAGCTATCACAGCATAGAGGAACAGGATAAAAGCAAGGAGCCGAAAAAACCATTTCTTGGAATAGGACAACACTAGGATAGCTGTAGTTGCCCAGATAAGCCCCATCAAGTAATACCATTGATTAACTATCGTTGTCAGTGCAAAACCAAATGCGAGTGTGATTTTTTCAAGTAAATTCATATTTCCATGTTCGCTAAACCACATTTGTGTTTCTTGTTGTAACCGCAACCAGTTTCCTGGTGCAGACATTGAAACTATTGTGAGTGTGATTAACAGAAGGTAAAGGAAAAATAAGTAAGTCGGGATTTTGTGGTGGCGAATTTTCGCGAGTAATAACGAACCAGAAGTAATCAGTATGAGTCCAATTGAAACCTGCTCACAAGCGAATGCTGTACACGCAACTGGAATAATGAATAAAGGCCAATATTCGAGATTTTTTGTTTCATCGATTTGTCTCAGTCTGAAGAAAGGAATAAATGCTAACAATGCAAAGAATGTTGAGACTATGTAATTTAATGATCCAGTAAACCAAAAAACAGAAGGGATTAATACTGCAGAGGAAAACAAGAAAACACCAAGATAAGAGAGTATAATGAGTGCAATTTTTTTCCTCACTTTATTGTCCAGAAGATTCAAAAAATAGAAGTAAATTGTTCTACCAAAAAAAGTGAGGATCAGAGCCATGAAGAGTTGCCAAAGGACTATTGGGTGCCTGGCAAATATATAGATCAAGAAGTTGTTGATTACTCTTCCGCTCCAAGTGTTGTAATAGGTTAATAAGAAATTTCCGAGTGTAAATCGTTGTCTTAGATCGATAAAAATTTGATCATCTCCAGGTTGAAACAAAACATACCGAAAAAATGACAAAAAGAGCACAAAGAAGAGAAGATTTACCAATACCTCAAAAATTATTTGTTTTTGGATTTTTTTCATATTAATACACTTTCTGTAATCATCGTTTCAATCATTTGCTAAAAAGCAAATCCATTCTGGACTTGGATCAAAATGCCAAACCCACAATATAAATGGATAGCCTTTAATCCCTGATCAGCACTTTCAAAATCCGGTTGGCTGGTGTGAGAGATTGCTTCCGATCCCTGATCGAGCGAAAAAAACGAATCAACCATTTCTCCAACCTGAATCAATCCTGAGGTCAGCGCCTGCAAACCTGCTTGGTAATTCCCGCAGCGGGAACCAATGAGCGTGATCTCATCCACCACACAATGCGAAAGGTCTATGCTGAGCTCCCCGGCGAAGGTAGACTTGAGCACCAGCGTGCCCCTCGCGTGGGTCAGGGACCACGAAAGCGCGAATCCTTCCGGAGAGCCGGTCACTTCCACGACGATATCCGCCAGATCACCTTTCACTTCCGCGGCAGTCAGCGCTTGGATGCCCCAGCCTTCCAGAATCGCCGCTGGCTCAGGACGCCGGACCACGACCTTGAGGTCACAGCCAGTGTTCTTCAGCGCCTGCGTGATCAGCAGCCTCAACCTGCCGGCTCCAACCACGATCACCCTATCGCTCGGTTTGACTCGGACCTGGTCGAGGATCCTCAGCGCGGTCGCGGTAGGCTCGATGAAGACCGCCAGAACATCGGAAACCGAATCCGGTACAGACACCAGATTCTTCGCTGGCAGTTTGCTGTATTCCGCGAAAACACCGTTGTAGTTGAATATCCCCAGTGTCTTTAGGCACACGCACTGGCTGAGCCCGCCGCAGAGGCAGCGTTCGCAGGTGCCGCAGCTTATGTTGATATCTCCAACCACCCGGTTTCCGCGCAGTCCGGGGTGACCGTTCTCATCAGCCACCAAGCCGATGAACTCATGCCCTGGAATGCCTTCAAAAGGGTAATATCCTCTTACCATCTCAAGGTCGGTGGAGCATACCCCCGCCAGATGCACCTTGCCGATACCTTATCATCGTCCAATTCCGGCATGGGAAGATCCGCGCGGAAGGATAAGGGTTGGTCTTCCAGCCAAAGTCCCCGCATCGTCTCGTCCATCAGAAAGCTCCCTGCCTGCCAAACTGGCGCTCGAGCAAATTGACGCTCAGGTGAATCATCGTTGGTCTGCCGTGCGGGCATGTCCGCGGCGATTGGCTGGCTTCCAGGCTGAGCAGCAGGTTGCGCTGCTCTGCTTCCGTCAGGATCTGTCCGGCTTTGACCGCCATGCGTTTGCAGACCCGCGCCGCAACTCGTGCTTCCACCTCCGCCATCAGCGGCGTTTCGTCTTCTTCAAAAGCGGTTACCACCGCCTCCACCGCCAGCCTTGGATCGCTCCGTTCCACGATCGTTGGTATGGCGCGGATCACGAAAGTATTCGGTCCGAAAGGCTCGATGACGAAACCCAAACTCTGCAGCGCATCAAGCTCCTCCTCCAAAATCCCTGCCTTTTCGGGCGTCAGTTCCAAAACGACAGGATCAAGCAGAGTCTGCGAAGGGATGCTTTTGGCGTTAAACTGCGCCATCAAACGGTCGAACAGCACCCGCTCATGCGCGGCATGCTGATCGATCAGGTAGAGACCATCCGGTCCTTCCGCCACCAGATAAGTGGAAGCGACCTGCCCGACCAGGCGCAGCAGCGGCAAATTACTGCCCGGCAGAGGCGGTTGCGGCTGCGCGCCGGCATGCTCCCCGCCAAACTGCAGTTGGCTTGCTGCAGATGGCGACTGGGTTTCAGCCGCAGATTCCGGACTCATTGCCTGCCGTGGCTGGGTATCACCACTTTCGGGCAGACTCCTGCCCCAGAGCCGGTTCGCGTTCAGGTCCGGAACGGGCGTGAACGCCAGCAATCCGCGGCGGATCACCCTCTGCACTCCGCTGAAAACCGCGTCCTGATCCCTGAAGCGCACCTCCGCCTTTGCAGGGTGCACATTTACATCGACCAATTCCGGCGGGATGTTAATGAACAAGACTGCCACCGGGTAGCGCCCGACCATCAGCATGGTGTTGTACGCCCGGATGACCGCTGAGGTCAGCATCGCGTCCTGCACCCAGCGTCCGTTGACAAACATCGTGATATCTTTTCGGTTGGAGCGCGTCAG
>JAGVUP010000002.1 GCA_019136215.1 Chloroflexota bacterium
CGCCCCTGGATGGAAATCTCATCGACCTTCGTGCGCAGTACGATCCCGCCGCGCGAAATCATCGTGACCTCCTCGCCAGCAAGCACCACGCAGGCTTCCGCCACTTCGCCGATCGCTGCGCGCGCGTCCTGATTGATGGTTGCCACGCCGAGCGTGCCGCGGGTCTTGGGGATGTATTCCTCCAGCGGAGTGCGTTTCCCCTGCCCTTTTTCGGTCAGAACGAAGAGGTATCCGTCGGGCTCTGCCACTTCCAATGCCGCCACGCGGTCACTTCCGCGCAGGGTGATTCCGGAAACGCCCATAGTCGTGCGCCCGGTTGGGCGGACTAGCTTCTCGTGGAAGCGCAGGGCTTTGCCCTTCCTTGTCACCAGCAGGAGGTCATCCTGCCCGCTGGTCATCTTGACCCAACCAAGCTCGTCCCCTTCATTGAGGCGGATGGCGATCAGACCCGAAGGACGCACGCTGGCAAAGTCCGACATTGGCACGCGCTTGATCCGCCCGAGTTTGGTGGCAAGCGCGAAGAATTTGGCGTCGTTGAAGTTTTCAACCGGCAGAAGAGCGGTGATGGTCTCGTCCGCTTCGAGGTTGATAATGTTGACCAGCGGAATGCCGCGCCCCTGGCGGGCTTCTTCGGGCAGCTCAAACACGCGTTCGGAATAGACCTTGCCCTTGTTGGTAAAGAAAAGCATCGTCCCAAGCGTGTTGGCGCGCACAAAGAAGGTGACCGCGTCCTCACCGCGCATACTCTGCCCGATCACGCCGCGCCCGCCTCTGCCCTGAGAGCGGTATGCCTGATCGGACACGCGCTTGATGTAACCGCGATCAGTGATGGACACGAAAACGGGCTCATCCTGGATGAGCGATTCATCCGAGAGGTCGAGTTCGAGGTCGGGGACGATATGCGTGCGGCGGTCATTGCCGTACTTTTCGGCGACCTCATTGAGGTCAGTGCGGATGATCTCGAGAATCTTATGGGGGTTGGCGAGGATATCTTCCAGCTCGGCGATGGTCTCGATCAGGGCTTTGTACTCGTCCTCAATTTTCTGGCGCTCCAACGCCGCCAGACGGCGAAGCTGCATATCGAGGATCGCCTGCGCCTGGATTTCGGTCAGGTTAAAGCGGGTCATCAAATTCGTCTTGGCGACGTCCGCGTCCTTTGATTCGCGGATGGTCTTGATGACGGCGTCCAGGTTGGCGATCGCGATGAGCAGCCCATCCAGAATATGCGCGCGTTTTTTGGCTTTATCGAGTTCAAAGAGCGTGCGGCGCGTGATGACCACCTGGCGGTGCTCGAGATAATGCGTCAGCGCGCGTTTGAGCGTGAGCATGCGGGGTTCGGAGTCCACCAGGGCTAACAACTGCACGCCGAAGGTTGACTGGAGCGGGGTGTACTTGTAGAGCTGGTTGAGCACGCGATTGGGCTGCGTGCCGCGCTTGAGCTCGATGACGATGCGCATGCCGTTGCGGTCGGATTCATCACGCATGTCCGAGATCGAGTCGAGCCGACCTTCACGGTGGAGGGCGGCGATGCGTTCGATCAGGCTGGTCTTGTTGAGCTGATATGGAATTTCGCGGATGATGATCGCGAAACGACCATCGCGAATTTCTTCGATAGTGGCGGCTCCGCGCATGGTGAGATGACCGCGTCCAGTGCTGTAAGCCTGGCGGATGCCTTCGCTGCCGACGATGATACCGCCCGTCGGGAAGTCGGGTCCGGGGATGAGCTGCATCAGGTCTTCAACGCTGACCTCGTCGAGCTCATCGAAGCGGTCGATCAGCAGGTTGAGGGCAGCGACCAACTCGCGCAGGTTGTGGGGAGGGATGTTGGTTGCCATGCCCACCGCGATACCGTTGGAACCGTTCATCAGCAGGTTTGGGATGCGGGCGGGCAGAACCTCGGGTTCTTTCAGAGAGCCGTCAAAGTTGTCGAGGAAATCGACGGTGTCCTTGTCCAGGTCTGCCAGGATCTCATCCGCGATCTTGGAGAGGCGGGCTTCGGTGTAGCGCATGGCTGCCGGGGAGTCGCCGTCGATCGAGCCAAAGTTGCCCTGTCCGTCCACGAGCGGGTAGCGCATGGAGAAATCCTGCGCCATGCGCGCCATCGAGTCGTAAACGGCTGAGTCGCCATGGGGATGGTACTTCCCCAGCACCTCGCCAACGATACGGGCGGATTTTTTGTAGGGAGTATTGGCGCGGATGCCCATATCCTGCATGGCGTAGAGAATGCGCCGGTGGACAGGTTTGAGACCGTCGCGCACATCAGGAATCGCGCGGGCAACGATCACGCTCATCGCGTAGTCGAGGTAAGCCGTGCGCATCTGATCGTCAATGCCGACGGGTTGCAGGCTGCCGGCATTGTTCACGATCGGTTCTTCGGGTGTGTTTTCGGGATTTTCTTCTGGAATTTCAGATTGTTCTGTCATTATTTTTTCTTTCGCTGCTGGAAAATAGTGCTATCAGCATCATGCTATTATACCTCAAAAAAAACAAGGGGAAAGCGGGTAAGCCCAAAAAAGCCCGATTTTTTTACCCTGATGTCAGCGGAGCGGAAAACCCTGAGGCGAAGCCTCCAAGGTTTAAAAGCCGCAATTTAAACAAAAAGCCCGGGCTGCTGGACCCGGGCATTGAAAAATCGGGGATTATTGGACCGGACAACCGGGAATGCGGTTGGCGGAGAAGAAGCACCACCAACTGGCGGGCATGAAGATCACAATGACCATGATAATGATGATCGCGATCAGCAGCAGAATAAAGAAATTGGAATACCAGGGCGTATGCGGCTTTCGCTCCGGAGTCGGCTCGGGTTGGAGCGGCTGCTGGGGGACGGGCTTCGGCATCGGCTGGTAGGCTGGCTGGGGCGCGGGCTGAGGGGCGGCTTCGGCGGGATAGGCGCTGTAGGTGGGCGTCTTCTCCTGGTCGAGCCATTCAAAACTCATGACGGTCGCTTCAGCCAGGGTGATCAGATCGCCGTTGGTCAGCTTTTGAGGGGAATTGATGCGCACCCCGTTCAGGAAGCTGCCATTGGTGGAACCGAGGTCTTCGATGTACACGCCATCGGCGCGGGTCACAAACCGCGCGTGCCGGCGAGAGATTTCCTGATCTGGCACCGGGATGTCATTGGCGAGGTCACGACCAAGGGTGACTTCTGGTTTTTCGAGATAAAAACTCGAACCGGGAATGGGTCCCGAGCGCATAACGATGAGAGGTTTTTGTTCTGACATGGTCACTCCTGTTTTCAGACAGTCCGTTTAGATATCTGATTTTACCATTGTATTTAAAAAATCAGAATAGGGCTCATCGTATCTAATAAATCATCGAACCATTTTCCAAGGGTGAATCCGCGAAATTGTCAGCATTTCCTTTTGGAATCGATAATCATAAGATCATTCATCGTTCGGACACCCTGTTAGGATGAGGGTTCTGGATGTTCAATGCTGCCTTCGACCCCGCCACGGCGACCCTCACAAGAAGGCTTGATACCTGAGGGATAGCTGTTTAGGATGTTAAACGATTAAGATGGAATCGCCCTGCTCATCCTATACCCCTAAATAAGAAAAAACAGGCAAAATGAGATAGAATCAACCCAACAATGGAGTTTGATTTAAACAAGAAAATGACGACAACGCAACGCATCACGGACGATCTGGAGGCGATGCTGGCAGTATTCCCTCCGGAACTCGCCCAGGCAGTGCAGTCCAAAGATAGTTTTGACGATTTGCTCGAGGTCATTCTCGACCTTGGCCGTAATCCAAGCGCGCGCTTCACCACCGGCGAAGTGGAACTGCGCGGGGAACCTGTCACCCAAGACGACCTGAAGTACGTCACCGACCGCATCAGCGATTTCGACGCGGATAACCGCGCTGGCTTGGAGCGCACGCTCCACCGCATCTCCGCGATCCGCAACCGGCGCGGGAAAGTGGTGGGGCTCACCTGCCGTATCGGGCGGGCGGTCTACGGAACGATTGAAATCATCGAAGACCTGGTCGAGTCCGGGCAGAGCATTCTCATCCTGGGAAAACCCGGCATCGGCAAAACCACCATGCTGCGCGAAGCCGCCCGGACCCTGGCGCAAAAACACCGTGTGGTCATCGTGGATACTTCCAATGAAATCGGCGGGGACGGCGATGTGCCTCACCCGGCGGTTGGACAGGCTCGCCGCATGCAGGTGCCCAAGCCTTCCCTTCAGCATGAAGTGATGATCGAAGCAGTCGAAAACCACAACCCCGAAGTGATCGTGATCGACGAGATCGGGCGCGAGCTCGAAGCGCTTGCCGCCCGCACGATCGCGGAACGCGGCGTTCAGTTGATTGGCACCGCACACGGCAACGGTCTCGAAAACCTGCTACTGAACCCGACTCTTTCCGACCTCGTCGGCGGGATTGAGTCTGTGACGCTTTCGGATGACGAAGCGCGGCGCCGCGGCACGCAAAAAACCGTGCTCGAACGCCGTTCGCCCCCTACCTTCACCGTTATGGTCGAAATCATCGACCGCGAGCGCGTCTCGGTGCACCGCGATGTCGCCAGTTCGGTGGACGCGATCCTGCGCGGTTATCCCATGCTGCCCGAAGAACGCTACCGCGATGAATACGG
>JAGVUP010000037.1 GCA_019136215.1 Chloroflexota bacterium
CTTTGTGCGTGTGCGGTCCGAAAAGTAGCCGTAAACCAGATTGTCTGCGGCATCGATGAAGGTGTAGATCAGCATGATTGTCGCCCACTGTCCGGTGGTAACGCCGAGAGAATCCACATAATAGGCAAAGGCGAAAGTTTTAAGTAAATTGATGGGGATGGACGTGCCGAACATACCGATGGAGTAATTGAAGGTTTTCAGTTTGTCGGATTTCAAAATGCGCCTCCTGGGGATGGTGATGTCTTACGCAGGTAATTATAGTGCAGCTAACCCCAAAATCCCGCCTTTGAGTAATGTATTGTTTCTCTTTGATTCCCAGCGTGGGATCAGGGCTGCCTATTCTATGAGATGAAGGTTGTCTGTGAAGCCATCTAATTGAAACAATCGCTCTCCATGTAGGGAGGTTTTCGTTTCACTGTAGGGACACTGTAGGGAGTATGTTGTTGAGTAATTCCTCCTTATCGTTTACAATCATGGAGGAGAAGATGGTCGAGAAATCCACCAGTCGCCCCGGAAGAGGACGATTAAAGTGTCCCGTTTTTGGCGATTATTATTGATATCCCTGGTCATTGTGCTTGTGCTTTACGGCATCTATTTCGCTTTGGGCAGACCAGTTATCCCCCTGCCAAGCATCCCCTACAAAGTTTCACCCGGACAGCCGCTGCATTCCATCATCACCTCAAACGGCGCCGATCAGCTAAAGCTCACGCTCAATACCGCCGGTGATATCGAGATCGTTTCAGGACAGCAATCAGTGGTTTCCCTGAATTACACACCGGAGACTTTTGAAAACACGCTCGACCTGGGCGAAAGATTGCTTATAGCGCGAAAAATTGTCCAAAGTGATGGAGATGGTTCAAGAAGCTCTCCTTTTTTGCGGAAGGTGATCAATTGGGTCATCGCTTATTACTACCATGTGATTCGTTTTCGCTTGTCTGTTTTACTTATCGCTTTACCATAAATACAGCTTAGTAATTATCTAGAAGGAATTAGAGGAAAACATGAACAAAACACCAACCATCGTAAAATTACTTCTGGCATTTGTCCTGGTCGTCAGCGTAATATTGATCAAGCAGCCGCCAATGGCGACTGCCGAAATCGCCTGGCAGGAAGCTCCAACCAACCTGATTCATATAGATGTTACCTATGACCCTGGAACCAAAACCTACAGCCTGGGAGGCTATTCAGCGGAAGAGCTGCGCCAGGTAGGCGCGCCTGAGTTCCAGGATGAAGTCTGGGAAGTGCTTGGTCTGCTTAATAATGCCACTCTCAGAATCTATGATGACGTGATCGATGTTTTTACAGATGACCAGCCTTTGCTTTCCCTTACCTGGGATGATAGCTCCCGTCAAATCCTGTATACCATCCTTGACGCCTATATCGAGCTTGGGGATATCGATATCGAGCGCGCTGAAGTCTGGTTGGACAAAGCTGACGTAGAGATCTCACTGCGCAAATCCAAAGAATTAAGCAAGCCTCTGGATATCTCGCTTGCCACACTGGTCCAGTTGCAAGTCAATGATAAAGGCGCACTAAGCGTGGAAGGCTTCCCAACGGGAATGGAGCTAACACCGGAAACGCTTGCCTTGATTAACGCTGCTAACATCGGAAATCTCAAACTCTGCTGGGACAAAGGCGTGATCGACTTACAAGTGAACGGACAGTCTCTCCCGCGAGCGACCCTATACCAAGGCGGTTTGGGCGTCATCGACAAGGCGTTTGGACTCAATTTGGGCGATCTCTCGCCGATCTTTGGCTCGAGATTCGGCGCGGGGCTTGTCTTTGGTAACGCTGACCCGGTCACTGGAGAATGTGTGCCCTAGGTTTGGATAGAATTTTGGGTTCAAAGGTTTCTAATTGAAGGGGGTTTGATAAACGCCTGATCTGTCGTGATGGCTCCTGATCCATTTTGCAGGGACAAGGAGCCATCCCTTTGGTTGAATATCCGCGTTTACTTCATACGAATAAAGATTGAAATCTCTAACGATTCTCTTCCGGCGATCGCAATTAAGCGTACAATCAAACCATTATCACTGCCAAAGGATGCTTCAATGCCAGAAATTACCATTCACCGCCATATCGCTCATTCTGAACAAGGACTTTACCTGCTTGTACCCTTCGAGATGCCCGCGAACACCGCACGGATTGACGTGTGTTACTCGTATCCGAAGCTCGCGCGTGAGCCTCTCACCGTTCCGGAGGAAGTCTTCTTTTCAAAAAAAAAGCGGATCAATACCGTCGATATTGGGCTGATCGCGCCGGATGGCTCGCAGGTGGGAGCGAGCGGTTCGAGCCGCTCGGAAATCATGGTCTCAGAAACTGAGTCAACGCCTGGCTACCAACCGCACCCACTCACACCGGGAAACTGGCAGATCATCCTCGGCGCATATGTCATCGCCCCTGAGGGAGTTGACGTCAAAATAAGCATCACATTCATGCCTAAATCGCCCCGTTGGCTCTGCGGTGATCTGCACGTCCATACGCTGGCATCGGACGGCATCTTGCCGCTGGAGCACCTTGCGAAGCATGCCCGCCTCCACGGGCTGGATTTTATCGCCATCACCGACCACAATCAGCCGGTCAAGCGAGCATCCTTCCCGCACGTTGAAGGTCTCACGATCATCCCCGGGCTGGAATGGACCCACTACAAGGGACACAGCAACTTCTTCGGGCTCGAACAGCCCTTCCAAGGCAGTTTCATCGCCAACAGCCAGGAAGAAGCCCAGGCAATTTTCCGCGAAGCCCATCAAAACGGCGCTCTGATCAGTATCAACCATCCCTGCGAGTCTGATTTTGGATTTCGCTACGACCTTGACGCCCTGGATTATGACCTGATGGAGGTCTGGAACGGACCCATGCGACCCACTAACCTGGAAGCCATCGCCCGTTGGGATGGGATGTTGAAAGCGGGGCGCAAACAGGTCGCCGTAAGCGGCAGCGATTACCATGAAGACACATTCTTCCAGCGCCTTGCCAGCCCCTGTATCTACGTTTTGGCAGATTCCAACAGCGAGACGGACATCCTAAAAGCGGTCAAAGCCGGAAGAAGCTACCTTGCCTTCAGCCCCACCCCGCTCAGGCTGACACTGGACGTGGAAGGGCAGACCTTCGGCGCAAGCCTCGCCTGGCGCGAGGACATGCTAGCTTCCCTGAAGGGATCGGGATTGGAAAAAGGGGATCTTGTCCGTCTAATCACACGCGAAGGCTCCCGTGATATCTTCAGCGCGCCGGAAAAAGGAGAGTTTGAGACCACGCTGCCTGTAGAGAACCCAGGTTACTGGCGTTTAGAGGTCTGGCGCACCTTTTTCAGTTTCTTGCCCGCTCTCCCTGCCCTGATCACCAACCCGATCTGGTTCGACGGTGCGGAATAGCGCAATGATACACTTCTTCCTTCGTTGGTGAGGAACATTGCGTGCCCGAGACGAAGGCAGAACGCCTCAGCCTTTCGCTTTCGAGAAGCGTAGAGTGCTTGCGGTGGAAGAGAAATCCAAAACAAAGCGGAATGGCTTGGTATTCCACTCCGCTTTTAGACAAGGATTGATTGAGAAAACCGCTACAGTCCCCGTTCACCACGCTGGTAAGGGGTACCGAGGGCGGCTGGCGCGCCGATGCGCTTCTTGCGGGCCGCTGAACTGCCCCAGATGAGCGCGATGATTGTCAGCACATAAGGCGTCATTTGCAGGAAGAAGACCAGGTTGGTATTGAAGAAGAAGGGATTTGCCAACCCGAATAAAACCCGCGGACCCTGCAGGTCGAGCGTAAAGCGCCGCAAAATCCCAAACAGATATCCGCCCAATGCCGCCCGCCAAGGATTCCAATGGGCAAAAATCACCAGCGCCACAGCAATCCAGCCCTGCCCGCTCACGGTCAGGTTCGAGTACCATCCCGGCGCGATCGCGACACTGATTGCCGCGCCTGCCAATCCCGCAAAACATCCTCCGATGAAAGTGTAGATGTAGCGGGTTCGGTAGATGTTGACGCCCAAGGTATCGGCGGCAGCAGGGTTCTCACCCACAGCACGCAGATGAAGACCTGGACGGGTTTTATTGATATAGTATGCCACCAGCGGCACAAGTATATATCCAAAATAAACCAGAAGATTATGATCTGTAAACAAAATCTGCCCCAGGTATGGGATCTGGGAGAGCAGCGGGATGCTGGCGCGGGGGATGACAGGAGCTGTGTGACCGGTGAATCCCTCACCCAATACCAGCGCCAATCCTGTGCCCAGGAAGGTCAGTGAAAGCCCGCTGACCGTCTGGTCGGCTTGAAAGTGGATAGTTACGACCGCATGAGCCAGGCTCAGCAGTCCGCCGGCAGCGACCGCGGCCAACAAACCCATCCAAACATTCCCGGTGGTGAAGGCAACCCTGAAGCCAGCCATCGCACCGACAAGCATCATTCCTTCAACGCCGAGGTTCTGAATGCCAGAGCGTTCGGTCAGAATTTCGCCAATCGCAGCGATAAGCAAGACCGTACCGGTGGAAATACCAGAGCGTAAGATTTCTATCCAGTTCATTGGGCAGACTCCTTTGCAGGGCGGACCCATTTGATTTGATATTTGAGCAGGACGTCACTGCTGATGACAAGGAAAAGCGTGATGCCCTGGATGAGGAATGAAAGCCCCGAAGGTTGGATTTCGCGGCTGGCAACCAAGAGCGCGCCAAACAATATCGAAACGACAATCACCGCGAAGGGGTGGAGCTTTGCCAGCCAGGCGACGATCACACCCGAGAAACCGTAAGAAGTCGAGATGCGTTCCTGCAAGCGGTGGACGACACCGGAAACCTCGGTCATCCCCGCCAAGCCGGCGAGAGCGCCAGAAACCATGAAAACGACGATGGTGTTGGCGGCGATATTAATGCCAGCGTAGCGGGCTGCGCGGGGGTTATCACCGATGAGGGTGATTTTATAACCCCATTTGCTGCGGTAGATGATCAGATAAACAATCACCGCGGCGATCAGCCCGAACAGGATACCAACATGCAGGGTCATCCCCGAAAATGCGGGCACCTTTGCGGCATAGTCCGCCAGGCGCGGCAGCCACGCCACTTTGGGGAAAGTCTTGGTCATTTGGAAGCCGGCTTCGCTCCATTTTCCAAAGATCCAGTAGTTATTCCACAAAACCGCGATGTAGTTGAGCATCAAAGTAATGATGATCTCGTTTATATTCAGCTTGGCTTTCAGGATACCGGCGATCAGGGCGTACAGCGCGCCGCCAAGCATACCTAGCACTGCCATCAGCGAGACGATCATCCAACGGGGAGTGGTATCCAGGTCTACCAGTGGCACCATGACGACCGCGGCTGCCATAAAGGCTCCCACAAAGAATTGTCCTTCCGCGCCGATATTCCAAAGGCGCATCCGGAAAGCCAGGGCGCAGCCAAGCCCGATCAGCACGAGCGGCGTGGCTTTTACAATGACGTCCGAAAAAGCGCCCCAGGATCCAAAAGAAGCTTTGTAGAGATAGGAATATACCTTGACCGGATCCGCGCCGGTGGCTGCCAGAATAATGGCGGATATGATAAAGGCTAAGAGGACCGCCCCAACAGAGGTGACAAAGGGCAGCCATTTGGGTGTGTCTTCTGTGCGTTTTACGAAAACAGGATAGGGAATCATCATTCAGTATCTCCCTGTTTGTATTTATCGCCCAAGACTTTGCGCAAGACTCGTTCCTTCTCGGTCAGATGTTGGTAGGAATCATCATGCGGAGAGGTGAGCCCCTCTTGGGGTAGCTCGTCCGCCTGCGTTTTACTTTCGAAGGGCAATTCAGGCGTTGCCGTTGTCCCGGCTTGCGCGGGTTCTTCAGCCTGGTGAAGATTTTTGAGCACTTTATCGAAGTTTGAAGCAGACGGCTTCTCTTTTTGGGTTTGGAGGTCTTGCGAGGTTGTGCCGGTCATCATCAGACCAATCTGGGTGATATCAAAATCCTCACTGCAAATGACCCCGGCCACCTCACCTTCATACATTACCGCGATGCGATCAGAGAGCGATAGTAGTTCGTCGAGATCTTCGGAAACAAGGAGGATTGCGCAGCCTTGAGAGCGCTGGTTAAGCAGTAGCTGCTGCACACCCTCAATCGCGCCAACGTCCAAACCGCGGGTAGGTTGCATGGCAACTATCAGGTGGGGCAGGCTGCTCAGCTCGCGGGCAAGGATCAGCTTTTGAAGGTTGCCGCCGGAAAGCTTGCGCGCCTGCGTGTGCACATTGGGCGCCTGGATATCATATTCGGTCTTGAGACCGCTGGCGACGTCATCCGCAGCCACGTAATCGAGCTGCCATTTCTGGCTGACCGGCTCTTGATCATAGCGTTTCATGATGATGTTGCTGGTGATCGAGAGGTTGGGGGCTGTGCCGACCCCGATGCGGTCTTCAGGGATGTGGGCAAGCCCTTGTTGGATGGAGAAGGCAGGCGGTTTGTTAGCGATATCCTTGCCTCCCAACCAAATTTGCCCGCTGCACGGACGCAGTCCGGTGATCACTTCCACCAACTCGCTTTGACCGTTGCCAGCAACACCGGCAATACCGAGAATTTCGCCCTCATGCAGTGAGAGGTTCACATTCCGTAAGGCGGGAAGGTTTTTGTTGTTGAGCGCTGAAACATTCTCCAGACGGAGCACTTCCGGACCAGGAGTTTGTTCACATTTATGCAGATTAAAAATCACTTCGCGACCGACCATCAAAGAGGCGAGGCTCTCACGGGTGAAGTCATGCAATTCCACCCGTTCAGCGGTGACCCGACCGCGCCTGAGCACCGTCAGCTTATCAGCCACCTGCTTCACCTCGTTGAGTTTATGGCTGATAAAAGCAATGGACTTGCCCTGGGCAGCCATCCCTTTCAGCGTGGCAATCAGCTCATCAGCTTCCTGAGGGGCAAGGACAGCGGTTGGTTCGTCCATGATGAGGATATCAGCGCCTCTGTACAGGATTTTCAGGATCTCAACGCGCTGCTGCTCGCCGACCGAAAGCTGCCAAATCTTGGCAGTCGGGTCGATGTGGATGCCAAATTGCTCCGCCAGGTCGCTGATTTCGTGGTCGAACTTCTTGAGATCAAGAGCAAAATGGGGCGTGTCAAGACCGATGAGGATGTTTTCAGTCACGGTTTGATTTTCGACCAGCATGAAATGCTGATGGACCATGCCAATTCCAGCAGCAATGGCATCCTTGGGAGAATTAAAACTCACCCTTTCTCCATGAATGCGAATCTCTCCGGATTCCGGGCGATAAAGCCCCATCAGCGCATTCATAAGGGTGCTCTTGCCAGCGCCGTTTTCACCTAAAAGCGCGTGAATTTCGCCCGGGTATAGAGTGAAATTGACGTGGTCGTTGGCTAAAACGCCAGGAAAACGCAGGACGATATCCCGCATTTCAACAGTAGGGACTGTGCTTTTTTCTTCAGGAAATGTCATTTGGTTTTCTTTTTAATGGTTGAGGGGAGATAGCTCTCTTAGAGCTATCTCCCCAAAAAGTCTGATTAAGCTTACGGCAGTTCGGCGATAACGTTCTCGTTCCACCAGTACATACCAACTCCATCAGCGCAGGGGGCACCTTCAGCATTGGCAAAGCAGTCCAGGTCTACCTGGCGAAGGGTTTCGCCTTCAGCAAGGACAAGGTTGCCCTGGTTGTCCGTGATGGGTCCCTTGAAGACGTCGAAGCGGGTCATCTTGCCAGAGAGGAACATAGCAAGTTCATCGCGGATCATCTGCAGGTCTTCTTCGGGCAGGTCTTTGGCACCGGGCATCAGTTCTTGACCTTCATGGAAGCCCAAGAGACCAAGACCGCCGGAATCGGCATCAAAGTAGACAGCCTCACCAGCGAAAGTCCCGTCCATGGATTTTTTGACTTCAACAGCATACAGAGGACCCCAGTTCCAGTACATGGTAGTGAGGCAGGTATCGAGCGTGCAGTTATTGATATAGTCATAGGTTATGCCCCATTTGCCAGCAGGAGCGGCGATTGCGGGGGCAGGGGTATCCGCACCAGTCATGACAACCTGGGCGCCGGCATCGAAGAGCGATTTGGCGGCTTCCTGTTCGATGGTGGGATCATGCCAGGTATAGACAAAGCGGACATCGAGGGTGCATTCGGGGCAGGTTTTTGCCAAACCGAGTGCGAAGGCGTTGCCAAGACGCAGCTCCTCAGGGATCGGGAAGGTCGCCATATAGCCGACTTTAGGGTTACCATCAACTTTGGCGCGGGAACCAGCCAGCATTCCGGCGAGGTATTTGATATCTTCCATGGCGCCCATGAGATTGCCAAAGTTGGTTCCGTTAAACTTGTAGCCGGAAACATGGATAAAATCTTTATCCGGGAATTCACCGGCAACGGTTTCGGTAGCGTCCATAAATCCGAAGGAGGTTGTGATGACCATGTCGAAACCCTTGCGAGCCAGCGACCGGGTCACCTGTTCGGAATCGACGCCTTCGGCGACGTTTTCAACGTAGGCGGTGTGGACACCTGGAACGTTATCCTGTACGTACAACCGACCGACATCGTGGGATTGAGACCAGCCACCATCGTCATGGGGACCGACGTAGACGAAAGCAACGTTGAAGCAGCCTTCGATTGGAGCAGGCACCTGGTAAGCGCCTTCAGCTTCAAGAGCGGATTCTGCTTTGCAGTCCACAGTTGCAGCGGGGGCAGCAGGTTCCTGTGTTTGGCAAGCCGCCAGGAACATGCTTAAAACTAAGAACATACTAACCAACATTAACAACTTTTTATTCATCTTTTCTCCTTCTTGGTGAGTTTGGTGTCTATTTGGAGTTGTATTGGCATTACTTCCTCTCTACTCCTAAAATCGGCAATAACCTATTTTACAACAAAGTGGCAGATTGTGGGGAGATTGGATCGAAGGAATGTTCTGTTCTCATCATCCGGAAGTCTCACAAAAGCAGTTGGAAGAATTATTTCCGGCATATATATACTTCTCCATGCTCAAAACCATGGACAGAAGCGGTCTTTCATGAAAATGCACAAGTCAGCATCTTTAATTTCAACGCGAATATCACAGTGTTTTCAAACCACTTATTCTTCAGATCTCCCACAAGTTGTAAATCTTCTACAGATGGAGTAACAAGTTGGTTCTTGCGGGTATATGTTCTGATTATGACTGTGGGATTTTTGCTCCAGCCTGTGTTCTTCCTCTTTATTCGAAGTTACTGAATTGTTCAGACCCGATCAGTTAAACAAGCCGTACCACCACTGCGGCACATGGAAAAGGCGCATTCCCCGCCCAAAAGCAAGGAAAAGCACTCCTCCGAGCATGATCACTGCAAAAGCAATAACTGCGTAGTCCCACCAGTGATATTTGAGTTCGTAGAGCCAGGTGCGTTTTTGCTGCCCAAACCCGCGTAAATCCATCGCGTTTGCAATATCTTCGCTTGAGACAATCGCGTTCATCGTCACCGGGATAATCAAGGGAGCAATGCGTTTGATCTTGTTAAAGATGCCACCTTTGACGGAGTCCAGCTCAAACCCACGCGCACGCTGGGCATCCAGCGTCACCTGAAAATTTCGCGCCAGCGTTGGGATGAAGCGAAAAGAAAGCTCCATCGTGTAAGCAAGCCGATCTGGCAAACCAAGTTTGCGGAAGGTAACTCCGTAGGCGCGTGAATCCATCGTATAGGGGATCATAATGAACACCAGGGAAATGGACAGAATGCGCATCAACTGCGCCACTGCAAACCACAACCGCTCAACTGTCAAGCCGAAGGTCAGGTGGCGTCCAAACAAGTTGAAGCCATCAGGCCAAACAAGCTGCCCGCCCTCCGGCACAACGCCACCTGCTCCGCCGCCCGTGATGATTGTATTCACAACAATCATCGTGAATAGCAAAATGGAAATCATCATCCATCCGCGTTTGGTATCCTTCCAGGAAAGTTTTGCAGCTGCGTACCAAAGAATGGAAATCATAAAAATGATTGCCAGCAAGAGCGAATTCCAGGTGCTGGTGGCAGCAATCAGCACGGCGAACGAGAAAATCAGCCGCGCCCGCGGATCAATGCGGTCGATCAGACTATTACGGTAGCGGTAATTCCAGGCGACAAGCATAATAACTCAAGCTCCAGGCGGTCGATTTGGACCGCCTGGAAGCGATTCATCCTATCAACGACCGCTTTGGGAAACGATCGCGGAATAGGCGACCATCAGAAGCGGCAGCAGCACAAGACCCCAGAGCACGTTCGTGAGGAAAGCAGGCAGGAAGTTGCCGAAGATAACCGTGTTCATATCTGCCCCTGACACCCACATTTCTGAGACGGCTGCCAGCCCCATTCCAAATAGCACGCCTAGAACCACAGAAATTTCTGCACGCAGAATGGAGCCTCCGGATTTATAGTTCGTGATGAGCACAGAGAACAAGCCGGGGATCAAGCCCATGATGCCGTTCCCAAGATCCCACCAGACCCAAAAACCATAGCCGCTGAGCAGGTCAGCGAGGATGTTGCCCACAAAGCCGGTGATGAAACCGACAATCGGACCAAAAGCGATACCGAAAAACATCGGAAGAACCACTGCCGGGCGAACGCCAACATTACCCGCACCGGGGATTTGCCAAACATTGAATGCCCAGGTCACCACAGCATACAGCGCAGCACCGATAGCGGCATAGACGACTTCCTTTGTGCCAAAGCGCCACAAAGATTTCTTTTCTTGTTTGCTAACTTCGTTTGAATACATACCTTTCTCCTTACATTAATAAATATTAATAAATCAACCTGCAAGCTGACTCAAAGCTTCAGCCCGCAGAAACTGCCCTGTTTGTGCGTACATCTCGCGGTTCAATTTAAGCAGAGAAGTGGGGAGCAGACGCCACTGCCGCAGCTGCTCATCATCCGCAAAGACCTCGTACGGGCTGCCATCCGCCATGACCTGCCCGCCGTATAAAACGACCACTCGATTGGCATAAGTCAACGCCAGGTCCAGGTCATGCGTGATAAACAAAATCGCGTCAAACCCGGGAGTCTGCAAAATCGTATTCATGAAAGACTGATAGTTCCAGTAATCCTGCCCGGACGTAGGTTCATCCATCATCAGGATGCGTGATTTCATCGAAAGCACCGAGGCAATCGACACGCGCTTCTGTTGTCCGAAAGAAAGCGCGAGGGGCGGCATGGGCAGCTCATGTTCGAGATGCACCGTCTCAATCGCCCAGTCCACATTCTGACTAACGGTTTCTTTGTCCATTCCCAGGTTTTCAGGTCCGAAGGCAAGCTCCTCGCGCACCGTCGGCGCGAACAGCATCTGGCTTGGGCTCTGGAAAACGTAGCCGATCGTCTTCGCCACGTTTGCGACAGTAGTCTTCCTGGTCTCCACACCCTCCAGCAGCACCTGCCCGCTGGTGGGCTTGAGCAGTCCCAGGGCTTGCTTCACGGTGGTGGTTTTGCCCGAACCGTTATGTCCCAGAATGGCGATCACCTCCCCCGCTCGGATATCCAGATTGATACCGTGCAGCACCTCCGGACCATCCTCCTTATAACGGAAGCAGACGTCCTGGAAGGAAACCAGCGGCTCGCTTTGAGGGTCGAACGCAGGTACCGCAAAACAGCATTCCTCAAAAGGCTTCCCTTTGGCACGGCGCATCACAGTTTGGGCTGGCAGCTTAATGCGGGTGTAGTCCGCGGTTTCGAGCAGACCTTTTACGTCACCCTGATAAACGACACGCCCGTTATCCATGTAGATAACTTTTTCAGGATTGATTTCGAGCACATCCTCAACCCGATGCTCCACAAGCAAAATGGAAAGACCTTCATCCGCAAGTTCGCGGAATGCCAGCAGGGCTTCCCGCGCCGATGCCGGGTCCAGCGAAGCCAGAGGCTCGTCCAGGAGCAGAATGTTCGGCTCCATCGCCAACACGCCCGCCAATGCAACCTTTTGTTTCTCACCGCCGGAGGTGTAGTGGGTTTCTTTATCTTTCAGATGCGTAATATGCAAGCGTTCGAGCGCCTTTTCAGCTTTTTGGATCATCTCTTCGCGGGGCATCCCCTGCGATTCCAATCCGAAGCAGACCTCATTAATGACGTAGGTCCCTAAAATCTGCCTTTCAGGGTCCTGCAAAAGGGTCCCTACATGTTTTGAGATTTCCGCAAGCCCCATCCCCTTTATTGACTTCCCATACAGCTCGATCTCACCTTGCATATAGCCTTGATAGGTATGCGGGATGAGTCCGTTCACGCAACACATCAAGGTCGTCTTGCCGCAACCGGAAGACCCAGCCAACAATACAATCTGACCAGGTTCCAAATGCAGGTTGATATCCTCAATTGCGGGAGTTGTCCGTGAGTTATAGCGGAAACCGAGGTCCCGAATAACCAGAGGCAGAGGCAGCGAATCAGTCATTGAAGCCGATCCTCACGGCTTCGTCGAGTTTGATACCGTAAGATTTCGCCGCGCTGCCGTTGACCACAGCAACTTCAATGAAACCTTCGCTATCGGTTACTGCCACAAGATCGCCAACCTTCGCGTGACCGTAGGAGGGCAAGATGCCGTGGATGACCTGCCCGGCAATCCTGACGATGGCGTTTTTGAGGTCAGGTACTTCGGAGACACGAACATTGGTTGAGCAATTGCCGAACACATCGATGACGACGATGCTCCCCTCCACTCCCTCGTCCGTTCGGACCGGCTTGGGAAGGGGCAAACGCACCGGGTCGTCGATCAGGGTGCCGAGCTGCTCCAGTGGTACACCAGCAGCCAGATGGGCGCCAACCGGTGCGAAGATGTCGCGTCCATGGAAGGTTGTATACACCTGCGGCAGCCAGTATTCGGGCTTATTTAAGTGAATGATTCGAACTTCCAGACCAGCGGCTTCAGCATCCTCAAGCATGGGCGTGATCAGACCGTTATCTGGCATCACATAATACTGATCGCCCAGCTGCGCAGCGATAGCCCGCCTTGCCGTCCCCACACCAGGGTCAATCACGGCAACGTGCACCGACCCCGCAGGGAAGTAAACCGACGCGCGCCAAAGGGCAATTGATCCCGTCCGGATATCCTGGGCAGGAATTTCATGGCTGATATCAGCAATGTTAACTTCCGGAGCAATCTTCCAGATGACTCCCTTCATCGTACCGACAAAGCCATTCAAATTACCAAAATCTGTAGTCAGGGATACGGTTGCCATGGTAGTAAGCTTAACATTCTAAGGTCTTTTTGTAAAGACCATCGCCGCCATCGGTGTCAGCCTAGAAGGTGTTTGCACCAGCTTTGCAGGTTTGACGCGAGAATTTCCCAAAACAGTACGGTTATCTGTGTAACGATGCTGATAAGGGCTCTGTTTCCTAATTCCACTTTATAATGGTAAAGAATTGACTATGCACAAACGCATTCGCTTCCTCTTCTCGAACTTATTCCGCATCCGCCCAGAAGATAATGTCCCTGAGGCGGTCGCACGGCATTTCCGCCATAACGCCATTATCAACACGCTGGACATCAGTTTTTTCTTCATGGCAGACAGCTTCTGGAATATCAACACCATTATGCCGGTCTTTGCCGCCACCCTCACCGAAAACCCTTTCATTATCGGACTGATGCCCGCCATCGTCAACGCTGGTTGGTTCCTGCCGCAGATGTTCATGGCTTCCAGGCTCAGCCGCGCTCCGAAGATCCTGCCCTTTTCAATCCGTATGGGCATTTTAGAACGCATACCCTACGTGCTTTTTCCCGCGCTTGCGCTTGCCATCCCGCACATCCCCAAAACACTTTCCCTTACGCTCCTCATCCTGCTGATGACCTGGCGCGGGATCGCCGGCGGTATGTCAGCGCTGCCCTGGCAGGAGGTCATGGCGCGTGTTATCCCCCTCAGCCACCGCGCGCGCTTTTTTGGTTTTTCGCGTGTGTTCGGGCAGGCAGCCGGAATCCTCGGTTCAGTGCTCAGCGGGATCATTCTCGCCAACCTGAGCTATCCAGGCAACTATGCTCTCGGCTTTGGCATCGCGGTCATTATCCAGTGGTTTTCCTTCGCCAGTTATATCCAGAACAGGGAGCCCGAACCGGAAAATGTCGCTTCCCCCGCTGACGAACCTAGCGCGCGGGAATCCCAGAAATCCGTGATCGATTTCGGCATGTTTGGGCGGATATTAAAAGAGGACAGCAATTTCCGCCTCTACCTGATTGCCCGTTCAATTTCTTTCATCGGCAACATGGCAACCGCTTTTATCGCTGTCTATGCCATCAAGGCTTTTCAGCTTCCGGATGAGCAAGCGGCGGTTTTCACCGGCGTTATTCTCGCCAGCGGCGTCATCGGCTACGCGCTCTGGGGGGTTGTCGGAGACCGCATCGGACCTAAGAAAATTATGGTTCTATCATTTGTTTGCTGGTTTTTAGCGCTTCTCTTCGCGATTTTCAGCAAGCTCATCTGGATCTACTACCTGGTTTTTGTGCTCTTTGGACTTTATCAATCCGGGGTGGGTGTTGGCGACAGTATGCTTATCATGGAACTGGGCGAGGAGTCACTCAGACCCACCTACCTGGGCATGGGGCGCACGCTCACCGGTTCGTTTTTGCTGTTCGCACCGGTGTTGGCTGGCTCGCTGGTCGCCCGCTATGGCTACACGGTCATGTTCATCGTCTCAATCGTATTCATTGCGGTTTCCGCCTTGCTGATGACAGGCGTCAAGGACATCCCGCGGAGATCCCGCCGCTGAGTATTCCCGAATTAACCCACAAAGACCCCGGGCTGGGGTCTTTGTGTTTCTGGTTTTCGGAATATCAGATGAAGTAGTGTGTGTTCGAGTTGCTTGCGGCTGCAGCCATCGTCGCCACGCCAGCCAGTTCGACGCCGTCGATCAGTTCTTCCTGTCGGATGCCCATCAGTTCCATGGACATCTGGCAAGCCAGCAGTTTCACGCCGTTTGCCTGAGCGGTTTTAATCATCTCAGGCAGGGAATCGACATTGTATCTACGCATGATTCCTTTGATCATCGCAGTGCCGGCACCCATCATGTGCATCTGTGAGAGTTTGAGCTTATTCGCGCCGCGCGGAAGCATCCAACCAAACATTTTCTCGATAAAGGTCTTTTTCAGAGCGGGTGCCTGCGGTTTCTTCAGGACGTTGAGTCCCCAGAAGGTAAAGAACAGGGTCGCCTGCTGCCCGAGAGAAGCAAAACCGTTGGCGATAATGAAAGCCGCGATTGCCTTATCCAGATCGCCGGAGAACACTACCATCGTCAGGTCCTGCCCGGCAGTGTGTTTTGGCGCCTGCACCGGGTTCAGTTGCACTGCTTCCGCGGTACCCTTTTGGACAACAGCGGTGATTTCACCAGCTTTCGTCTCGAGTGAAAGCAGACGGTTGCCCGTTGACTTCGCCCAGGCTTCCACATCTCTGGCGAAGCCTAAATCGGTTGCTCTGACGGTCACCTGATCGCCATCTGCCATTTCTTTGACTTTCGTGTAAAGCTTCAAAATAGGTCCCGGGCACTGCAATCCGCAGGCATCCAGATGATACTGATTACCGCTCGGCGCGGTTTTTTCTTGTTTCTCGATATTCATAGCAGGTTTAACCTCCATCAGTTTGGGTTCCGCGGGAGCCGCAGTTCCAAGCCTGTATGTTTTGTAACCTCCGGAGAGGTTGTAGGCATCGAAGCCTTTCTGGCGCAGCAGGCGCACCGCGAAGTAAGACCGCTGACCGCTGGCGCAGTTCACCAGAATCTTTTTATCCTTCGGTAGTTCCGCCAGGCGCTCTCTGAGCTCATGCAGGGGGATGTTGTGCGCGTCCGCCAGAGCCCCGACCGCCAGCTCCTCAGTTTCGCGGACATCCAGGCGATACCAATCCTCGCCTGTCAATTCCGCTGCTTCGTCCCAATGCCTGACAGGGCTATCCCCTCTCAGCGCGTTCGCCGCGGTGAATCCGACAATATTCACGGGGTCCCGTGATGAGCCAAATGGCGGCGCGTAACTGAGCTCCAGGTCTTCCAGGTCAAAAACAGTCAGATTGCCGTGCATTGCCGTCGCGATGACGTCAATACGTTTTTCCACGCCCGTAGTTCCAACTGCCTGAGCGCCATAAATCTGCCCCTCCGGTCCAAAAAGGAGCTTGAGATGGATGAGGCTGGCGCCCGGGTAGTAGCTGGCATGGTTGTAATTGTGCGTCGACACCGAGTTGAAGGCGATTCCTGCCTGCTGAAGCTGGCGGGTATTCATACCCGTAGCAGCGACTGTCAGGTCGAAAACTTTTACCACTGAGGTGCCTCTCACGCCCTTGAAGGTCATGTTCCTGCCGGCGATGTTATCAGCCGCCACCCTCCCCTGTCGGCTCGCAGGACCTGCCAGCGCGAGGGTCGTGGGCAGACCGGTAATCGCGGATTTTACCTGCACCGCGTCTCCGACCGCGTAGATATCCGGGTCCGAGGTCTGCATGTGTTCGTTGGTGACGATGTGCCCCCTCTGGGTCACTTCGATGCCGCTTTCCTTTGCCAGCTTCGTGTTGGGGCGCACGCCAATCGCCAGAACGACCAGATCAGCTTCCAGTTCCTTTCCGCTGGTGGTTCGGACTTTCAGGCTGTCAGCGTTTTCAACTTTCTCAATCGCCTTCAACCCATCCCCCAAAACGAGATTGATTCCATGCAGCGCCAGGTGCTCATGCACCTCCGACGCCATTTCGTAATCGACAGGAGCCATCACCTGGTTGAGCATCTCCACCAGGCTAACATGGATGCCGCTCTCACTCAGGTTTTCTGCCACCTCCAGCCCAATGAAACCGCCGCCGATGACGACCGCCCGTTTCACTTGCCTCGCGCGAATGTAGCCATCCAGCGCGTCCAGCTCGGGGATGTTGTGTAGCACGAAGACCTCTTCCAGGTCCACGCCTGGCAACGGCGGAACGATAGGCTCGGCTCCGGGTGCCAAAACGAGTTTATCGTAGCTCTCGCGGTACTCCCTGCCTTCGGGCAATTCCCTCACCAACACGGTTTTGGATTCCCGGTCGATTGCCACTACCTCACTGTTGGGACGCGCATCGATATTCAGCAAGTCTTTCAGTTTCTCCGGAGTCGTCACCAGCAACTTCTCACGCTCGTCGATGGTGCGGCTCAAGTAATAGGGAAGCCCGCAATTCGCGAAGGAGACATAGGGTCCCCTCTCCAGCATTACGATTTCTGCTTCTTCGTCCACCCGCCGCAAGCGCGCCGCGGTACTCGCACCGCCGGCAACACCGCCAACAATCACTACTTTCATTTTGCCTCCTCAGCCATATTTTCTAAAATTGTCTGCGCCTGGTTCCTGCGGCTTTCCAGCTTCCTGCCGAGGATTCTGCGCAAAATATCGATGATTATTGCCAGCTCTGGTTCCGCCAAGTCATAGCAGACCGTTGTGCCTTGCCGGTTTGCTATGACCAGCCCCCTTTCGCGCAGCACACGCAAATGCCGGGAAACCGAGCTCTGGGGAATCCCCATTTCCCCAGTGAGTTCGCCAACACTCCGGGCTTGTTCCCTCAGGAGATACAAAATTTTCATCCGCAGAGGGTGGTTTAGTGCCGGACAAATTTCTTCGTGCACTAATTGCAATTCTTCGTCAAGATAATCCTTGTTCATACGTCTCACTATATGCGTTTATCCGCATATAGTAATATTATACCTCTATGCCAGCTTCTTGGGAGAGCAATTTCCGAAAAAATAGAGGGAAGCTGGTCTTGAGTATAATTTCAAGAGAGGTTTATTAAGAATTGAGAGGATTAAACGTTTCAGGCAGTGGAAATCCAAAGAATTGACGGTTATGAGGACCCGCGTTTCAGCCAGGATGTTCTCGCCCAGCATGGCGCATTCGTCTGTGATGGCGAGTGCTTCGGCTTTGAAATCATCGGAAAAAACCATGCCATTATTCACTCCAAAAGCATAGAGGTCCCGGATATCCTTATTGACGAATTTCGCTTTTACGCAGAGCATATCGACTGCTTCTATAACGATAAGGGACAACTAATAAAGCAGTTTAATCCCGTTGAATTATTTGCCATTGACCTAAGACAGATACAACCCTCCCAATTCTTCGTGGACGAGGATAAAGTAAGAGCGGTTTCGTCCTTTATTCATTCCACCCATGAGTTGATTCTGCCATTAACGCTGATCTCAGGAAAATACGTCTCACTGGACGGTCACTCGCGCATGGTCGCGGCGATTCAAAAGGGAATCTCTCATGCCATGGGATACCTGACGCCGCCTGGCGACTATATCGAAACCTTTGTTCAGGAGGCGAAAGCCAGAATGGTTTTCTCTCCCCACGACCTTAAGACGCTGAGTCATGCGGACTATCAGGTGCAATGGGATAAGTTTTGCGACGATTTCTTCAGCCGCGTGAATGAAAAAGAATCCGGATAGCTTTACAGCCAATTAGCGGATAAATAAACTGACTGCATGCACACGGGGGATACAAAACGCCTGAAAATCAGGTATGATAGGCGCATGACAAAAAACCCACCCATCCGCCTGACTTCGCTCTCCGCCTGCGCGGGCTGAGCTTCGAAAGTCGACGCGGAAACGCTGGCGCAGGTTCTGCAGCCAATCAAAGAAACTTTCCAGGGCATTACCTGCCCTGAACTGCTCATCGGGCTCGATTCCGCCGATGATGCTGCTGTTTGGCGTCTCGGCGAGCAGCAGTCCCTCATCGCCACGGTGGACTTTTTCACCCCTGTTGTGGATGATCCCTACGACTACGGCGCGATTGCTGCCGTGAACGCCCTTTCGGACGTTTATTCGATGGGCGGCAAGCCGCTTTTCGCCCTCAACATCGCCGCCCTCCCCGCCTCGCTGCCGCTCGAGCTCACCCAGGCTATCGTCCGCGGCGCCGCGGAAAAAGCCCGTGAAGCCGGGGTGATCATCGCCGGCGGACATTCGGTCAAGGATGACGAACCTAAATTCGGGCTGGTCGTGCTCGGGATTGCCCGCAACGACCGGTTGCTGACCAAATCCGGCGCCCGCCCTGGCGACCGACTCTTCCTCTCCAAGCCGCTTGGTACAGGCGTTATCACGACCGCCCTCAAACAAGATAAGGCATCCGCTGAAGACCTTGCCAATGCCGTCGCGTGGATGAAGCGCCTCAACCGCGATGCCGCCCAACTTGCTGTCGATTTCGATCTGCGCGGAGCAACGGACATCACTGGTTTTGGGCTGCTGGGTCATGCTTCCGAGATGGCGGAAGCCAGCGGAGTTGCCCTGCGCTTCCACTACCCAAGCATTCCGCTGATGAAAGCAGCCCAAAGGCTTGCCATCGCCTACACGTTCCCCGGCGGAGCGGCGACTAACCTGCACTACTTCAGCCGCCAGGTGACGGTTGGGGGCGAACTTTCCGTCAACTTCCAAACCCTGCTTTACGACCCTCAGACCAGCGGCGGGCTGCTGATCGCCGTCCCGGAGGAAAAAGCTGCAGGTTTTCAGGCGGAAGCCGACTCCCGCGAGATTCCGATGTGGCAAATCGGCTCCGTCGCTGCCGGCTCCGGCATCACCGTCCTGGCATCCTGATACCTCTTTGCCTCTTCCCGTTTTATTCCTGTTAAAAAATTACTCTACAGGTATAATTAAAAAGTAAGACCTGTCGCCAGGTCTCTTTCCACTCATAGTGGGGTCACTTGCGTGACGGTTGGGATAAATCTTTATTTGAACTTGGTGTGTAATTCGTAGGGTGTTAGTTACGAATTACCTCGATTCTACCACATTAATAATCTTATTATGTCAAGGAGAGAAAGGTCATGAAATACTACATCGGTCTGGACATGGGAACAAACTCCGTCGGCTATGCGGTGGCTGATGAAGAATACAAGTTACTGAAAGCGCACCAAAAGCCTATGATTGGCGTGCGGCTTTTTGATGAAGCCCAAACTGCCGCAAAACGTAGGCTAGCCCGCGTGAACCGGCGCCGCATGGAGCGGCGCAGGCAGCGGCTTGCGCTCCTGGAAGACCTCTTCAGTCCAGTAATATCTAAAGTGGATCCTGGGTTTTTCCAACGTCTGAAAGAAAGCTTTTTTATGGTAGCTCATAAGACGGAAGAGCAGCCGAACACTTTGTTCAATGACCCGGACTTCACAGACCGCAATTATCACAAAAAGTACCCCACGATTTACCACCTGAGACACGAGCTGATGACAAGCCAGCAGCCGCACGATGTCCGTCTGGTTTTTCTCGCAATCCATCACATTTTGAAACACCGCGGTCATTTCTTAAACCCCGGCGAACTTGGAGAGCTCGGCGGTCAGCTTCAATCCTGCTACTCGCAGTTTCTCGTCTCACTCTCCGAAGATTTCGCAATTGAGCTCCCTCCGGATATTGCGGATCAAATCCAAGCAGTCCTGACCGATAAAACCACCCGCCGTTCCGAGAAACAGGAACTTCTCAAGCAGTTATTTGCCGTTGATGACGACATGGTAGCGCAATTATCAAAGCTTTTCGCCGGCTTATCTGCGAACATCAGCAAGCTTTTCGGCGAGCAGTACAAAGAGCAATCTCCAAAGGATGTCTCTTTCAGCGGCGCTGGTTTTGAGGATGAAAAGCAAATCGAACTCCAACAGATTCTCACCGACTCTGAGTTCTCACTGCTGCAGTCCGCCTTCAACCTCTACGCCCAAATCCAGCTTGATAGCCTGCTTCAGGGATATCCCAGTTTTTCAGCCTCAAAAATCGGTCTGTATGAAAAACACAAATCTGATCTCAAGCGCCTGAAGAAACTCCTCAAAACCAACCTGGAATCCAAGGCATATACTGCATACTTCTCTGAATCAAAAAAAGACTTCTGTAATTACGTTGCCTATTCAGGTCACTGCCTTAAGAATAAAAAGAAACAACCAGTGGCATATCGATGCCAAAAAACGGCGTTTTACGAGGAACTCAAAAAAATCCTCGCGAAGCTGCCTGAGTCCATCCGGGATGGCGAGGAAGTCAAATCCATTCAGCTCGAAATTGAGAACGAAACCTTCCTGCCCAAACAGGTCAGCAAAGATAACAGCCTGATACCCAACCAGCTTCAGCTGTCCGAGCTGCGCCAGATCCTAAAAAATGCTGCGACTTACCTGCCCTTCCTAAACCGGCAAGGAGAGGATGGTTTGACGATCTCAGAGATGATCGAGAAAATCGCTGATTTCCGCATTCCCTATTACGTTGGACCGGTCAATCCTGCCCACCGCGTTATTCCCGGGAAGCCAAACGGATCAAGACACGCATGGGTCACGAAAATCAGCGCCGAGCCAGTGCGCCCATGGAATTTTGAGCGCGTCATCGACCTTGAACAATCCGCGACCGACTTCATCAACAACCTCACCAACAAGTGCACCTACCTGATAGGCGAGGATGTGCTCAGCAAAGATTCCCCTACTTATGCCAGGTTTATGCTCTTGAATATCCTCAACCTGCTCTCCGTCAATGGGCAGCGCCTGCCGGTTCTGGTCAAGCAAAACATTTACAACGACCTTTTCCTCCACCCAAAAACCAGCGGAAAAGTAACCAAAAAGAAAATCTGCGCCTATCTCAACGCCGAAGGATATCCCGTCACCGAGGCAGAGCTCGGCGGAATGGACCTGGAGATCCCCATTTCCCTCAAAGCGGAGCGCCAGCTTGAGGCTCTCGCGCCCGGCAAACTCTCCCTTGAAGATAAAGAAGAAATCGTCCGCCTGATCACCGTTTTTCCGGAGAGCAACCGAATGCTCCGAAATCGGTTTTCGCGTCAGTTCGGAAATAAACTCACTCAATCCGAACTGACCGCGATCAGTAAATTAAAATTCGCGAAGTGGGGGCAGCTTTCGAGGAAATTCCTGACTGGTCTGAGAGCTAACGGTCCCGATGGACGCGAAACTACCATCCTCGAAGCGATGTGGGATTACAACCTCAATCTGATGGAACTGCTCAGCCAGGACTACGGCTTTGCGGATGCCGTCAAACAGTACAAGCAGGACATGCTCGGAGATCAACAAAACTTTTCTTACTCTTTGGTCGACCAGTACCCCACCTCTCCAGCAGTCAAGAAAATGATTTGGCAAACCATGAAGATTGTCGATGAAATCATCAGAATTCGGAAGCAAGCGCCCGAAAAGATTTTCATTGAGGTCGCTCGGGAAGAGGGTGAGAAAAAACGCACCACCAGCCGTCTTGATCAAATCAAGCAGATCTTCAAAGCCAATAAGGATATCGAGGATCGCCTCAAAAAGGAGCTTGATACCAAATCCGAAGAGAACCTGCGCCGAAAAAAGCTCTATCTTTACTTCACACAGCTTGGACGCTGTATAAGGATTCCGCCAACAACGATTTCTACGATATCGACCACATTTACCCCCGTTCCCAAACCAAAGATGACAGTCTGATGAACAACCTCGTTCTGGTTGAAAGCTCCGCGAACCGGCAAAAAGGAGACGATTTTCCTATCGTTCCTGGAATCCAAGCTGCCCAAAAAGGATGGTGGACCGCCTTAAAAGATAAGAAGTTGATTTCCGAAGAGAAATATCGCAGACTGGTGCGAACCACACCCCTCAG
>JAGVUP010000114.1 GCA_019136215.1 Chloroflexota bacterium
GTAATTGGCGCCGCCCCAGATTTGCAGGACGGTCCTCAAGGCGGAAAGACGCGATGCGGAAGAGTCATTGGCAATCACAAAGTCGCGGTCGTGATTGTGGTCGATAAGTTGGGTGGTTTTCCCTCCGGGGGAGGCTGCCATGTCGAGAACAAGTTTTGGGGATTCGGAAGGTGAAAAGAGAGATACCGGCAGGATAGATGCCGCATCCTGGACGTAATAATATCCCAGGCGATGTTCCAGTGTCTGCCCGGGCGGGGTCTGGCTGGAGAGAACCTGAATGGAAGAGGCGGAGAAAGGCACCGGCGAAGTCTGCCAACCGTAGCGCCGCGACCAGTCGCCAAGGTCTCCAGCGGGGTCAGAAGATTTCAGCAGGTTCACCCGGACGGCTGAAGGCGCGGCTATGTTGGAGGCTGCCAGGAGTTTCTGGTAGTCCGCGGGCGAGAGGTAGGGACGGTAGCGAGCCATCGCCTGAAGTAATTCTGGAGGGAGAGAAGCGTCGGTTTCAGTCATGTTTTTGGATGAAGAAGAGAATCTCATCGCCCGCAAGGTCAGTTGTGAGCTGCCAGGACTGACCAGCGATGGCTCTTTCAATAAGCTGGGTATGATAGGCTTCGAGTGAGTGATGCCCTGAGAGGTCGCGGCTGGGCAGACTGACCACCAACCAGCGGACGTTCAGGGCGGCAAAGAGCTCTCGGTTGCTGCCTGGCCGGCGCTTTTCGAGGCGGTGGGCTTCCTTGAAGAAAAAAGCGCAGTCGGCTGCCTCTGTTGGGCTTTCCACGAGGATGTCCTGATGGATAGCCCGGGCTTGCGGGTAGAAGCTGTCGAAAAATGCCTGCAAGAAATCCAGACGGGGCTGGTGGAGGTCGTACGCGAGAAAACGCGTTGAGGCGGGCAAATCCATCCAGGGCAGACCCAGCGGATCGAGCGCGCAGGCGAGGTCGAGAATGGTTTTGGGCGTTCCTGTTTTGGCAAAGATTGTCTGATAGAAGCTTTCAAGGAAGAGCAGGCGTTCGCGGCTGGAAGCGTGCAGGCGCATCCTGCTCACGCACCAGGCTTTGAGAGTTTCCGTCGAGGGTTTTTGCGCGCGCAGCTCCAACACTGCTGCTGCTTCGTCGGGGTAGTCGATGCTTTCAAGATACGGCGCGATGACGTTGTGGAGCGATTTGCGAAAGTTGGCTTCAAGCTCCTTGCGCGTGGCACTGTGTTGAATTTCATATGCCAGGATGTCTTCCAGCGTGGCGCGCGGGATTTGGAGATCTCGGTACTTGCGGGAGCATTGCACCGCCTGGATAAGGGAGTCGAGAAATGACGCTTCAACGTTCATTTGCTGACCAGATATGCGATTTCATTCGGGAAATGAAATTCCCGGATTTCCCAGTCCTTTCCGGCGAGGAGACAGTCAAACTGAGCTCGGTAGGTTTCTTCCATCCCTTTTTTACGACCGCCAAGGCTGCGCAGGGGATAGGTGACCAGGATATGTTTGGCATTGAGGCTTTCCAAAATCTTTTGGGAAAGTCCGCGTTCGATTTGCTCCATCAGAGGGAGGGTCTTCATCAGCATCGCGAGCTGCACCTGCTCGGAAGGAATAGCGAAAGAGAGGTCCTGGAGAGAGGCGAATCCGTTTACTCCGGTAGCTTCGAAATAACCCTGTAGAAAATCCACCAGAGGGCTGACCACGTCACCGGCGAAATAGGTGAAATGGTCCGCGAGGGGCATCCAGGGAATGGAGAGCGGATTTAATCCGCAGGCAAGGTCCAGAATGGAACTGACCGGACTGATGGGAGCTAAAACCTGCTGAAAAAAAACAGGCAGGATTTCGAGCCGTTCAGCCGTGGACGCGTGCAGGCGCATCATGCTCAGGCTGAGGGCTTCCAACCCCGCGCGGTTGTTTCGACCCAGGCACTTAAATCTATCAAGCCACTGCGCGTAAATCAGCTTAGTCGGAAGGTAAGCGCCGGTCAGTTGGTGCAGGCGCGTGCGGGCGGAGCGGACGATTTGCTGCTTGTTGTTGTACTTTTTGGATTCTTCGCGGGTAACGCGCGAGACGAGCGTGGGGGCTAATTGCGCGTATTTCGGCGAGCGGCTGACTTCTTCGATTAAAGTTTTGTCCTGGTCGTTATCAGGCATTTTGGGCGCGGAGCCTTTCAATGAGGCGCGTCATGAAACGCAGGTTGTGTTTGGTCGCCAGGCGCATATATCCCGGGTCGCGCATGCGGTAGAGGTGGAAGAGGTACGCCATCGCGTAATCGCGGCAGCATTCGCAGTCGCAATCCGGGGAAATGGGACCGGTGTCGCGGAAGTTTTCTTCGGAATTGATATAGCGAAATTTGAGCCAATCGCCATCAGCGCTGAGAATAGGATCGCTTTTGGACCAGGTGAAGAGCCGTCCATGGCGGGCATCGCGGGTGGGCAGGGCGCAGTCGAACATTTCGTACCCAAGTCGGTAGCTGGCGGCGATCCCTGCCGGATGACCGATGCCAAGCGCGTGGATAGGAAACTCGCGAGGGATGAGAGAACGGGTGTACTCGAGAATGTCGGTGAGCAGGCGCGAGTCTTCATCGAGGGGCCAACCGCCAAAGCCAAACCCATCAAAACCGATCTCCAAAAGTCCTTCCGCGCAGCGGCGGCGCAAGTCCAGTTCACCTCCCCCCTGAATGACCGCGAAAATCAGCGGACGTTCTTCCTCAGACCACTTGCGGGAACGGAGCTGTGCCAGATAGCTGGATTTCGCTCTGGCTGCCCAGGCGAGTGTGCGCGTGACGGAGGCTTCCTGTTCGGCGCGGCTGGCGTTGACGTGGGTGCAGTCGTCCAGGCATACCAGGATGTCTGAACCGTAACTCATTTGCAGTTGGATGCTTTTTTCAGGCGTCAGGAGCAGTTTGCGCGAAGACGCTTCCGGGTAGAAAATGATGCCCTTGTCGCCAAGGCTACCAAACTTCGCGTTCTGGCGGATCAGCGAATAAGCCTGGAAGCCGCCGGAATCGGTCATGATCAGACCGGACCAGGCAGCCATCCTGTGCAAGCCGCCCAGAGTATTGATGACTGTGGAACCAGGCTTTTGCATCAGGTGAAATGCGTTCATCATCAGGATCGGAAGACTGACTTCGCGCAGGTCCGCCGAGCTAAGGCTGCGGACGTAGCCGTAGGTGGCATCGGGCATGAAGACGGGCAGTTCGAGCGTCTTACCGCGGATATGGAGCGAGCGTATCGGGCTCAAAAACGCCTCCGCTGGGGACGGTCGAGGATCAGGATGAACTCAGCCTTTCTGCCCTGCACCTGCGCGGAAACATCCTGCACGCTGCCGAGCAGCAGCGATTCGCCAGGAAGGGTCAGATCCAGCGCAAGAAAAACCTGCTGCTGGCGACCAAAGGCTTTGCCGACTTCATCCAGCAATTTGGACAGACGGTAGGGTGTGTCCATCAGGATGAGGGGGCGGTCCGAGATCGTATGCTTTTGCAAAACTGCGGCTCTCTGCTCGGTTTTTGGCGGGAGAAAGCCGAGAAAAGTAAAGCTTTCCATGTCGAAGGGGCAGACGGAAAGCGCCGCCATCAGCGATGAAGCCCCGGGAACCGGCACCACTTTCACCCTCGTTTCCGGCATCAGCTTGAGGAGCTGTTTGCCCGGGTCCGAAAAGACTGGCGTTCCGCAATCCGAGACCAGCGCCATGTGCTTACCGTTCATCAGCTCGATAAGGACTTGGTTGATCATCTCGGATTCGTTATGTTCGTTGAGTTCAATGAGCGGCTTGCCGGTGATTCCCAACTGTTTAAGGAGGCGTGAACCATCCTTGCGCTCCTCGCAGATCACCGCGTCTACGTTTTTGAGCGTTTCAATCGCCCGGAGAGTGATATCTTGCGGATTGCCGATCGGCGTCGCGACGATAAAAAGATTTCCAAACTGCTTTGGGTTTGCCATCTTGCTGTTTCCTGGTCTGATTATAAAGCATAGGACCCTGCCTGCGGTGGAATGCTTAATCCGTATATTAGGACTTATCTATACATGTATTGAATTATTATTCGGCGGAGGGTGTGATACCCTACATGCTAACTCCGTACAGAGCTGTCAATTGAACCTGAAGATTAATTTAGTAATCAGTCCGCAGCAAGGTCACGGAGATCCTGCTCGGAGAGGATCGGTATGCCGAGTTGGAGCGCTTTTTGGTATTTGGAGCCAGGGTCGGCGCCGAGCACGAGGTAGGAGGTTTTGGAACTGACGGAGGTAGAAACCTTGCCTCCATGCGCGAGGATAAATTCGGAAATGCCGTTGCGGGTGAACCCTTCCAAAGTGCCGGTCACCACAAAGGTCTTGCCAGCAAACGGGAGGGAATCCACTGAAATTTCTGGCTTCTCAACAGGCCAGAGACCAAGCCCGCGTAACTCGTCAAGCATTTGCTGGTTGGTTTGCAGATGAAACCATTCCACGATGGATTTAGCCAGGTTGGGACCAACGCCTTCGAGCTGCTGCAAATCTTCCATGCTCGCACGTGACAGCGCTTCCAGGCTGCCGTACTGTTGGGCTAATTTT
>JAGVUP010000083.1 GCA_019136215.1 Chloroflexota bacterium
GGCGATCCTTGAGCTGCCCGCGAAAGAAAGCGCTGAAAGGCTGCTGGCAGGCTTGAACCTGGTGGTAAAGATCGACGACAAGTATTACGAAATCCTGCCGGAAGAGGTTGAAGTGCACGCGGCGGCGAAAGAAGGCTTTTCCGTCGCGACGGAAGGTCCCTATATGGCTGCCCTGGTCACGACCATCAGTCAGGAATTGTTCTATGAAGGCCTCTCCCGGGAATTTGTGCGGCGGGTACAGGATCAGCGCAAGAGCCTCGGCTTGGATATTGCTGACCGGATTCGCATTTACTACCAGGCGACGCCCGCTCTGAGCGAGGCGGTGAAACAAAATGAAGCGTATATTGCCGCAGAAACGCTGGCAGTCGCGGTTTTGGATGATCCGCTGCCGCGAGGTTTGACCCAGGCAGGCGATTCCTTCGACGGAGAAGATTTGCAGTTTGCCCTGCAGGTTGCCCGGGGAGCTGCCGAGTGAAGAGAAACCTGCAACATAACGGGCTTTTGTTTCTAATCAGCGCCGCGGTTATCGCAACAGACCAACTGACCAAAGCGCTGGTCAGACAAAACCTGGCATTGGGCGACTTTTGGGCTCCGATCCCAGCGATCGGTGAGTTTTTCCGCTTCGCCGGACCAATACTGACCGTTGTGCGGATCGCGATCGTTATTTTTATTGTCGTGGTTTACCAAAAGGCTGAGAAGAAAGACAGGTTGATGAAAGTCGCGCTCAGCCTGATGCTTGGCGGCGCGATCGGCAACCTGATCGATACATTCACGATGGGTTTCGTGACGGACTTCATCGCGGTTGGCAGCTTTCCGATTTTTAATATAGCGGATTCCTGCGTGACGGTCGGGGTCGGGCTGATGCTTCTGGACATGTTGCTCAAGGAGAAAAGCAAACCCGATTCAGACCAGGAAGAAACCGAGGAAAATGCCTAAGGAATTGCGCTACGAAGGGGAAGGATCAATCCGGCTCGACAAGTTTCTTGCCCAATCTGAACCGGAATTTTCGCGCGCGCAATTTCAGCAGGTGATCGCGGAAGGCGGGGTATGGGTGGACGGTGTAGTCCAGCAAAAACCTGCCTTTAAGCTTGAATCCGGAAGTCTGGTCGGCTATAAGTCCCCATGCCGGGAAGAAAACGAACTAACAGGTCAGGCTATCGCCTTGGATGTGATTTATGTTGATGAGAATGTGATCGTTGTCAATAAACCTGCCGGCATGGTCGTGCATCCCGGCGCCGGCACCATGAAAGACACTCTGGTAAACGCGATCCTTCACCGCTGGCCTGAAATCGCGCAGGTTGGGGAGGCTGGACGCCCGGGCATCGTGCACCGCCTCGATAAGGACACCTCTGGAGTTTTGATTCTGGCGCGCAATCAGGCGGCTTACACCTGGCTTGTGCGGCAGTTCAAATCGCGAAAGACGCAAAAAACCTACCTGGCTTTGGTAGACGGAGAGGCGCCGACCCCAAGCGGCAGGATAGAAACTTCAATCGGACGCGACGAAAAGAACCGCAAGCGTATGGCGGTGGCATACGGCGACAAGGGCAAACCAGCGGTCACCGAATACCACACCATGGAACGGTTTCAGGGTCATACCCTGCTGGAGGTGACCCCTCTGACCGGCAGGACCCACCAAATCCGCGTGCATTTGGCGTTTATCGGCTGCCCGGTAACGGGAGACCGGATCTACGGGCGCCGGAAAAAATCGCTTGACATTCCGCGTTTCTTCCTGCATGCTTACAAACTGCGCATCAAACTGCCGGGAGAGAGCGAAACCACCGAATTTACCGCTCCACTCGCGGCTGACTTGAAAGCAATACTTACCACGCTTGAAAGGGAATGAACCATGCAATATTTTGATTTTCGCTCTGATACCACCACTCACCCCACCGAGAAAATGCGACAGGCAATGGCGAGCGCGAAAGTGGGCGATGACGTTTACGGGGAAGATCCCACTGTCAACGCGCTGGAGGAGAAAGCAGCCCGGATGCTCGGGAAAGAGCGCGGGCTCTTTGTGACTTCGGGCACAATGGGCAACCTGGTGGCGGTGATGGCGCACTGCGCGAGAGGCGAGGAAGCCATCATGGGCAGGCAGGGGCACACCTTCCTGCATGAGGCGGGCGGTGTTTCGGTTTTGGGAGGAGTGGTGATCCATACCGTCCCCAACCAGGCGGATGGGACGATCGCTCTGCAAGACCTCGAGGCTGCGCTGCGCAATCCGGAGGATGCTCACGAACCGATTTCAAAGCTGGTCATTCTGGAGAACACACAAAACGCCTGCGGAGGCGTACCAATCAGCCTGGAATACACTCGAAGCGCTGCCGACTTCGCCCGCAAGCACAAGCTGCTGCTGCATCTGGACGGGGCGAGGATCTTTAACGCGTCGGTGGCGTTGGGCAAGTCCGCGAGTGAGCTGGCTGCTCCAGCGGATTCCGTCACCTTCTGCCTGAGTAAGGGATTATGCGCGCCGGTCGGTTCGGTGCTCTGCGGGAACGCGGACTTCATCCACAAAGCGCACCGTCTGCGCAAGATACTGGGAGGGGGCATGCGCCAGGCAGGGATCATCGCAGCCGCGGGAATCGTCGCGCTGGATGAGATGGTGGAGCGCCTCGCGGAGGATCATCTGCGCGCGGCAGCCCTGGCGGAAGGCATTCGCGGCATCCCTCAAATCCGCCTGGCGAAAAACTCCCCTCAAACCAACATGGTCTTCTTCAGGCTGGATGAAAACGTCCGGCTTTCCACACCGGAATTCCTGGCGGCGATGAAGCAGGAGGGCGTTCTGCTGATGGATTCGAGCCCCGGGGAATACCGTATGGTAACCCACCATGGCATCTCCGACGAGGCAGTCGAGTGCGCTGTGAAGGCATTCCGGAAAGTCATCGGTTAAGCTGTTACTTTGATTCAGGCACGGGAATTGCAGCCAACTTCGCGAGGTTTATATGCGAAGGAATTGGCAGATTTTTCGTTCCCTGGAAACCTTGGTCGCGCTGGCGATCTTGGTCAGCCTGTTTGGCGCGGTTCCTGCCCCGAAGGCTGTTTCCGGTCAATCCATCCCTACGGCTGAAATCCGATACTATTATTTTCCTCTGATTTTTGCGAGCAAGCCTGTACCTGTTGGTCCTGTGGGAGGAACATTTACTTCATTTGCGATCGACCCGGGTCAGAACGACAATATCTATGCCGGACATTTTGGCACCGGTGTCTATAAAACCTTTGACCAGGGTGCGACCTGGTACAGCAAGAGCGCCGGTTTGGGAAATTTAACAATCCAGTCTCTCGCCACCCATCCTACTGATTCCAATATCGTCTTCGCGGGCACCTATAGTGGAGGCATTTACCGGTCGACCAACGGCGGTGAAAACTGGCATGCCTATAGTGGCGGGGTGCTGAACAACCATATCATCTATGATATTGAGATCGATCCGAATAATCCTCAGCGCATGTTTGCTGTTTCGCGCATAAGCGGCAGTTTGAGAGGATACCTTTCCAGGAGCCTAAATGGAGGTCAAAACTGGACAGTCCTCCTGACCGGCGACAGCTTTTCATCCCTGGATTACTTTTACGACGTGGATATTGATCCCGCGAATGGCAATGTTATTTACCTGACAGCGCATGAGCATGGATTTTACAAGAGCACGAATGGCGGAGTGAACTTCAGCCCGATCAACGCGGGGGTGAGCGATCTCTCTGCGCGCTCTTTTGCCATCGACAGCGCCCATCCCGGGCTGGTCTACGGAGTGGTCTGGCATGGGAGTGGGGGCTATCGTACCTGGGACAGTGGCGCTTCCTGGCTAAACAGGAGCGTTGGTCTGCCTGCTGACGCCAGGATCTTGAAGGTCTACGCGGATCCCTTTGGAAGTAAACAAAAGCGGGTTTTTGCCTGTACCTACGGTTATGGACTGTACTCCTCCGATAACTTTGCGGATAATTGGTCAACGCGAGGGCTTTCGGGACAGCGGATCTATGATTTCGTAATCGCTGACGGGAATCCGCAGCGATGGTATGTTGCAACAGAGAACAACGGAATTTTTCGTTCAAACAGTTATGGGTCCAACTGGAATACCATCATGTCGGATCTTTCCCTGACAGCCGTGACAGGGTTAACAGATATGCCCGGTGATCCGGAAGCGCTTGCCGGCAGCATCTACGGGCAAGGGGTTTTTAGAATTAGCAGCAACGGCGAAAACTGGGAGGAGATGAACGAAGGTTTGAACAGCCTGGAAGTGCTTTCATTGACGGTCGCGGATGAACGTCTCTATGCCATCGGGAGAGGCTGGTTGAGCCTTTGGGACGGTGCGAGGTGGAATGATCTCAGCCTTCCTGAAGCCGACGCTGAGGGGGTGGAAGCGGCAGAGGATTGGGTCAGAGGACGTGCGCTGCTGCCGGATGAAGCCTTTTGGATGGAAGCGATCGGGCGCGTGCAGCCTAGCAGCATGGCATGGCAGGACGGCGCGTTGGTGGTTGGGACTGCCGGATCTGGCTTGTGGGAAGTGCGTGGGGAGCAATGGCAGCAGGTCGGGCTCCAAAACCAGACTATCGAAAGGGTTTTCTCCCTGCCCGGACTCGGAACGATGGTCATCGCCTGCGGCGAAGAGGGATCCTGCGGTGGCTATCATCTGACCGCTGAGAGCCTGAGCCGACTTGAAGTACCTGCGCTAGAAGATTATGTGGCGGATTTGGATGCGATCGCGTTGCCTGAAGAGGTTAAGAACCTCGATCCGCGTGGAATGACAATCGCAAGATCCCGAGCTGAAAACTGCGCTTGGGCTGTGGGCAACCAAAACATGGTTTGGGTGAGTAAGGACTGTGGTCAGACATGGACTGCGCATAGCTTTGAATGGACTGTACAGGCTCTGGCGTTTGACCCGCTGGACGCGGGCGTGCTGTTGGTTGGCACACGGGAAGCGGGCGCCTACCAGGTTAATGTTCT
>JAGVUP010000060.1 GCA_019136215.1 Chloroflexota bacterium
AAAAACATCCCCTGGACGGTCATATCGCGCCAGGCTGCCCGCCTGAAGCAGCTTTGGATGGAGACGCATCCTGAGCTAAGCGCAGAAGAAGCTCAGCATCATTTTCTGGAAGGGTCTGTTTCGGGAGGTTGGGTGCTGACGCATGCTCCGGATCAGCAGCACTTGCTCTCGGACAGCGAGATTTTCGGTTGGAGCCGTCCGCAGCCCCGTCGGCGCCCGATGCTCAGCACCGAAGCCCCGGAAGCGGTCTACGCCGACCTCAAGCCGGGCGACTGGGTCGTGCATGTCGACCACGGCATCGGGCAGTTCATTGGTCTGCACACGCCCACCATCGACGGCATGCAGCGCGAATACCTGAGCATTGCCTACAAAGATAATGACATCCTCTACGTCCCGATCCACCAGGCAGACCGCATCACCCGCTACGTTGGACCAGAAAGCGGTCCCCCCTCCCTGAGCCGATTGGGCGGTTCGGAATGGGACCTGACCAAAAGCCGCGTGCGCCATGCCGTCGTGGAAGTGGCGCAGGACCTGCTTGAGCTTTATGCCAAACGCCAGACAGTGGAGGGTTTCGCCTTTAACCCGGACAATGACTGGCAAAAGGAACTCGAAGCCTCCTTCCCCTACATTGAAACGCCGGACCAACTGCTGGCAATCGAACAGGTCAAAGCCGACATGGAATCCAAACGCCCGATGGACCGCCTGCTCTGCGGGGATGTGGGTTACGGCAAGACCGAAGTTGCCCTGCGGGCGGCGTTCAAAGCCGTCATGGACGGCAAGCAGGTGGCGGTATTGGTGCCCACGACCGTTCTCGCCCAACAGCATTACGAAACCTTCCGTCAGCGCCTTTCCGTTTTCCCCGTCACGGTCGAAATGCTTTCCCGCTTCCGCTCAAACAAAGCCCAGGACGAAATCATCCGACTGACAGCGGAGAAACAGATAGATATCCTCATCGGCACTCACCGCCTGCTCTCCGCTGACGTGCGTTTCGGTGACCTTGGGCTGGTCATTATCGACGAAGAGCAGCGTTTTGGTGTGACCCACAAGGAACACCTCAAGAAGCTTCGCTCCGAGGTGGACGTGCTCACCCTCACCGCCACCCCGATCCCCCGCACGCTCTACATGGCGCTCAGCGGCGTTCGCGACATATCCAACATCAATTCCCCGCCTGAAGAACGCCTGCCCATCATCACCCATGTCGGTCCCTACGATCAGAAACTCGTCCGCGAAGCGATCGTGCGCGAGTTGGACCGCGGCGGACAGGTGTTTTTTGTGCACAACCGCATCCAGTCCATTCCGGCGGTCTACAACCACCTGTCCATCCTCGTGCCTGAAGCCCGCATCGGCATCGGGCATGGCAGGCTGCCCGAAGAACAGCTCGCCGAGGTCATGCAGCAATTCACTGCCGGGCAAATTGACGTCCTTTTGTGCACGTCGATCATCGAATCCGGATTGGATATCCCCAACGCCAACACGCTCATCATCGACCGCGCGGATGCATTTGGGCTGGCGCAGCTCTACCAACTGCGTGGTCGCGTTGGACGCGGCGCGCAGAGAGCCTTTGCCTATCTCTTCCGCGATAAGCGCCGCGCCCCCACCCCCGAAGGCGAAGAAAGGCTGGAAGTCCTGGCGGAAAATTCCCAGCTTGGCGCGGGTTATGCCATCGCCATGCGCGACCTGGAAATGCGCGGAGCGGGCGACCTGCTTGGTACGCGCCAGTCCGGCTACATTGCCGCGGTCGGCTTCTACCTCTACACCAAGCTGCTCGGTCAGGCTGTCAAAGCGCTGCGCGGCGACATGGACCTGCCAGTGGAAAGCACTGTTGAAGCCCCCAGCCTCCATATCAACGTTGACTTGCCGCTCGCTGGTGAGATTCCTGCCAGCTACATCCCCGACCAGGAACTGCGGCTCAAGCTTTACCGGCGCGTTGCCTCCCTGCGCAGCGAAACGGAAATCGCCCAAACTGAAATCGAGTTTGCCGACCGCTTCGGTCCATTACCTGCCGGAGTGTTGGACCTGCTCTTTCAGATGAAGGTCAAGCTGCGCGGCGAAGCTGCCGGCATTGAGTCCATCAGCATCAACAACAATCAGATTCTGCTCTCCTACCCCGCCCTTCCCAACGGCATTAAGGAGCGCGGCTTACCCGAAGTTGACCCCAACGCCAGGGCAGGCAGGAATGCCTATTGGGTGAACATCGCCAACTTGGACAAAGAAGCATGGCAGACCCGCCTCCTGGGCATCCTCCAAAAAATCCTCCAATCCGCGCAGAATCCAGGTCAGATATAGCCTCTCTGACGATTTTCCAGCTTGTGATACATTTAAGCTCTGATGAATAATCAACGAAAAATTTGGGCTTTGCTGAGTCTCGCCCTCATTTTGCTTGGGCTCGGCATGATTTTTTTCCATCTCTGGCACCCTTACCAATTGGTGGTCGATGGGCAGCCCCTGCAGGTGCGCACCATCGCGTTCAGCCTGCGCGGGCTGCTCCGCCAGCTCAACTACGAGTTCCAGCCTGAAGACCGCGCCTCCATCGACCCGGACGCTTTCTCGTTCAACCTGCCTGAGCGCATGTACCTCGAGCGCGCCCGCCTCGTGGAAATCACCGTTGGAGGCGAGAAACTGACCTTGCGAAGCCCCGAACGCCTGCCAGCCAACTTGCTGCAGGCTGCAGGCATTCGCCTCTTCCCCGGAGACCTTCTGACTCAAAACGGTCAGACGCTCGACCCCAACCAAGCCCTGCCCATCGGCGCGGAAGCAAGCCTGCGTTTTCTCCCAGCCCGGGAAATCATTCTGGAGATGGATGGGCAAACCCGGACAATCTACACGCAGCAAGATAGGCTGGCAGATGCGCTGTTCGAAGCCGGCATTCATCTGCAGCCCGAAGACCGCCTTTCCGCTGAGCCGGACACGCTTCTCGGGGCTCAAAATACCTTCAGCCTTGACCTCGCGCGGAGCCTGACAGTTACGGTCGGGAAAGAGACCCTGGTCGGGCTGTCCGCTGCCCGGACGGTCGGCGAAGCCCTGGCGGACCTAGGGCTCGCTCCCCAATACCTCGACCGCACCGTTCCTCCCGAGGACGATCCGCTGCCCCCTGACGGGCAAATAACCTTCATTCAGGGCTCGGAAAGCATCTCCCTGGTCAAGGATGAAACTCCTTTCAGCTACACCTACCAGCTCGACCCCGAAACCGAACTGGACACCACCAAGATCATCGCTGCCGGTCAGCTCGGTCTGGTCGTTACACGCCAGCGCAGCCGCATTGAGAACGGCGAAATCATCCAAACGCTCGAAGAAGGTCCCTGGAAAGCATCCGACCCCTCCGACGGCATTATGGGCGCAGGCACCAAAGTGGTCATCAAGACCGAAGTCGTGGATGGGCAGACGCTTGAGTATTGGCGCAAATTAAGTGTCTATGCCACTTCTTATCACCCATCCGAATTCAGCTACGGCGCGCAAACCCGCTCGGGGATCCCTCTGACCAAGGGCATCGTGGCAGTCGCCGCCTCCTGGTACGGCGGTCTGGAGATGCAGCCGGTTTACGTGCCCGGCTACGGCTACGGAACGATTGCCGACTCCGGATATGGGATTCCCGGGCGTTATTGGATCGACCTGGGCTATGATGACGAAAACTACGTTTCCTGGCACGAATGGACTGTGATTTACTTTCTCACGCCCGTTCCCGCGTACGTTCAGGCGGTGCTGCCGTGAGCCTTGATTTTCTGGACATTCACCCCCTGCTCAAACGCTACGGCATCCAACCCAAAAAGTCGCTTGGACAAAACTTTTTGGTGGAACCCGCTGGCTTAATGAAAGTCATCAGCGCCGCCGGGCTGGAGAGCGGCGAAGAGGTGCTCGAAATCGGCGCCGGGCTGGGCAGTCTGACTGTCTTGCTGGCGCAGACCTGCAAGCGCGTGACCACAGTGGAGATCGACCCGCGTATGCTCCCGCCTCTGGATGAAGCTTTGAAACCCTACCAAAACGTCCGCGTCGTCCCGGGCGACATCCTCGAACTGAACCCCTCAGAGTTGGTACAGCAGGAAGACTACGTGGTGGTGGCGAATATTCCCTACTACATCACTTCCGCCATCATCCGCCACCTGCTCGCGGCAGAGCGAAAGCCTTCGCGCCTGATCCTGACCATCCAAAAAGAAGTGGCTCAGCGCGTCGTAGCGCGCGATGGCAAAATGAGCCTGCTTTCGCTGTCGGTAATTGTTTTCGGTCAGCCTGAAATCGCCGCTGTTATCCCGGCAGGCAGCTTTTTCCCAGCGCCGGATGTAGATTCAGCCATTCTGCGCATCAGCTTGTATCCCGAACCGCTTATCTCCGTCAGTCAGCTCGACCAATTCTTCCGCCTGGCGCACGCGGGCTTTGGTCAGAAGCGCAAGACCCT
>JAGVUP010000042.1 GCA_019136215.1 Chloroflexota bacterium
AACCATTCCACGATGGATTTAGCCAGGTTGGGACCAACGCCTTCGAGCTGCTGCAAATCTTCCATGCTCGCACGTGACAGCGCTTCCAGGCTGCCGTACTGTTGGGCTAATTTTCGCGCTGCCACCTCACCGATACCCTTTATCCCCAAACCAATAATCAATCGCTGTAATGGCTGGGATTTTGAAGCCTGGATGGCAGCAAGAAGGTTCTCGGCTTTCTTATCGCCAAATTTATCCAGCGTCAATAACTGGGTTTTGGTGAGGCGGTAGAGGTCGGCAAAGCTGCTCACCAATCCGCTTTGGACGAGCTGCGCGACGATTTGCTCCCCAAGCCCCGCGATGTCCATCGCCTGACGGGAGGCGAAGTTCTCGATGTTGCGGGTCAACTGCGCGGGGCAAGCGGCATTAAGGCAGTACCACGCCACTTCACCGGCAGCCCGTTCAACTTCCGTTCCGCAGGATGGGCAGTGGGTGGGAGGAACGTAAACCTGCTGGCTGCCGTCGCGTTTTTCTTTGAGCGCGGCAACGATGTAGGGGATGACCTCGCCAGCCCTTTTCAGCAAAACCTGGTCCCCGATCCGCAGGTCTTTTTCCTCGATAAAGTCGAAATTGTGCAGTGTGGCTTGGCGCACGACCACACCGCCGATGCTGACGGGTTCAAGCTGCGCGAGCGGCGTGAGCACGCCTGTGCGCCCGACATTAACCTGAATATCGCGGAGCGTCGTTTCAACTTCAACACCGGGATATTTGTAGGCGAGGGAACCTCGGGGATCCTTGCCAACATACCCAAGCGATTGGGATAGCGCGAGATCGTTGATCTTGATGACCATTCCGTCGGCATCATATGCCCAGGCGTGGCGGTTCAAGCCTTCTTTCTCACAAATTTCGATAACCTCTTCGATATTAGGGGCATGCCACCTCAGGTGGTTGACAGGCAGACCGAAACCTGCAATGTAATCGAGAATACCCGATTGGGTTTGGGGCAGGGGCTCGGATGATTCCAGTATCTGATACAGGAAGAATTTGAGCGGACGGGAAGCAGTGATTGCCGGGTCCAGTTGCCGCAAAGAGCCTGCCGCGGTGTTGCGGGGATTGAGGTAAACCTTTTCACCTTTTTTTCCCAGTTCCGCGTTCAGGGCGAGGAAGTCGCTTTTGTTGATGAAAACTTCCCCGCGGAACACGATATGCTGGGGTGCCGGATTACCGCCGGGAATAGCGGGAATGCGCAGCGGAAGGCTCGGGATGGTTCTCAGGTTGGCGGTGATATCCTCGCCCACGATACCGTCGCCGCGGGTCGCGCCAAGGGTAAAGACACCGTTCTCATAATGCAAAACAACAGTCAATCCGTCCAGTTTTGGTTCCAGGAGAAAATCCGTGCTGGCAACCCGCGCGTCCATCCGCAGAATGCGTTCATACCAGGCGAGCGCGTCCTGGCTGCCGAAACCATTCGCGAGGCTAAAGATGGGGGCAGGGTGGCTGACTTTTCGGAATTTTTCCGAGACCTGGCTGCCGACTTTTTGGGTGGGTGAATCGGGTGTGATCAACTCAGGATGTTCAGATTCGATTGCTTTCAGGCGGATAAAGAGTTGGTCGTACTCAAAATCCGATATCTCCGGCTGGTCGAGCGTGTTGTAGAGGTAGCTGTGATAGGCAATTGCTTGCCTCAGTTCTGATAGTTCTTTGAGTAGTTCATCATCGCTCATGATAGCTTCCTTATGTTTATGAACCTGACAGATTAAACCATAATGTTTCCGGTGGGATTCGAACCCACATGACTGGCTTCGGAGGCCAGTGCCTTATCCATTAGGCCACGGAAACAGGATTTCACATTATACCACCGCAATCTTTCTGATCCGGATGATCCGCTTTTATTGTAATGCTTTGATCATCTCATCAAATTGGTCAGCGAGAGCAAGCCGTTTCATTCGCGGAAAATCGTTCCCATCACCCGGATAACGCGGAAGAATGTGAAAATGAAGGTGAAAGACGGTTTGCTGAGCCAAAAGCCCTGAATTGTTGAAAACGTGGAGGTTTTTGATTCCCAATTTTTCCTTGTAGAGAAGGCATACCTGTCGAAGGGTCTCCATCGTGTCTGCCAAAACGTCCGCAGGAACGGTGAACACACTGTTGTAATGGGCTTTTGGGATGATCAGTGTGTGATAATGCACTACCGGATAGGTATCGAGGAATGCGAGGGTTGTATCGGTCTCGAGGACCTTCCAGGCATGCGTTTTACCTGCAACGATGGAACAAAAAGCGCAATTTTCTTCCATTACTCCTCCAAAAAATTCAATTTTGTGCGGGTGATGACGCAATCGGCAGGATCCATACTGAGTAAGGTGAGCAGTTCATCCGGGCGTCCATTTTCAAGCGGGGTCGACTTCATTGAGATGGTCATGACAGGCTTGGCTGGGATGCCGGAAATACCGCAGTCCAAAATCAGGCTTTTCAGGTCGACAGATTTTTTGCGCCGCTGTACGGGAATGGTATCCCGCGCGAGCAGGGCGGCGAGCTTCCCCTGCAGGTCTAAAGGATCAATCTCCATTGGCAGGATAACTTCGTAATCACTGGAAAGGAGCGATGCCTGAAGGGAAGGCGACTGGTTGGAAACGAAGCGCAGGTCTTTGAGGATAAGCTCCGCGGGCAGAGCCGCCCACAGACGCGCGCTGATTTCCTCCAAAGGAAGTTGCTCATCCAACCAGAAGTCCATTTGCTCAGCAATGCCGATAAAACCGAGCGGCAGAGCGGAAGCGAGGTTGAGGCGTAAATGCGGGCTGAACCCCTGAGTGTAGCGAAGAGGAAGGTTTGTGCGGCGCAGGGCGCGTTCAAAGAGGCGCTGCAAGTCGAGATGCCCGATAAATCGCAGGTTGCCGTGTTTGGCGTAAGTCACGCGGACGCGGATGGGTTCGGCGTTCATGGGCACCCCCAATAGACCAGAGGTGAAACCGGTCGTTTATCACCGAATGTGTTGAGAATGCCGCACGCATAGCATTGCTGACGGCAGTCCGGGCTGGTCTTGCCAGCCTGGCTAAATTCTAATTCCCGCAGGAGGTGTTTTTTGGTAACGCCGGTGTGAATGTGGTCCCATGGGAGCGTTTCTTCCACTGCTCGCTGACGATAGGCGTAAAAATCGGGGTCCAAGCCGCAATCCGTGAAAGCCTGCCGCCAAAATGGCATATTGTCGTTCTCACCCCAGGCGTCAAACTTGGCTCCAAGCTGCCAGGCGCGGTGGATGACGCGCCCAAGCCGCCTGTCTCCACGGGAAAGCCAGGCTTCAAGCAGGGTTGTTTCGGGGATGTTGTAGGATAGCTTGATTCCTGTGCGATAAACTCCGGTTTTTAGCAGGTCTAACTTTGTTTGGAGTTCGTCCATGGAATTCAGCGGATACCACTGGAAAGGCGTGTGGGGTTTGGGAATAAAATTGCCCACGGAGAGGTGAACTCTGACGCGATTTCCGCGGATTTGACGACCAATGGCGAGGACGCGCTTGCCCGCGTCCACAATTGCCTGGACGTCCTCGAGCGTTTCGCCGGGAAGACCGATCATGTAGTAGAGCTTGAGCGAAAGCCAGCCGTGCTCAAAGATCATGCGGACAGTCTCTTCAATAACGGTGTTGTCCAGCGGTTTGTTGATGATCGCCTGCATGCGCGGGGAGGCAGCTTCCGGGGCGAGCGTGAATCCGCCGCCGGGGCGCAAATCGCGCAATTCGTCCATCAATTCCACCGAGAATGACGCGATTCGCAAAGAGGGAAGGCTGACGAATATCCTGCGGTCATGAAACTTTTCGTAGACCGCGCGGGTCAGCTCCAAAATTTGGGTATGGTCTGAAGAGGAGAGGGAAAGCAAACCAATTTCCTCGTAACCAGTAGATGCCAATCCGTCCTCGATAATTTGAAGGATTTCCGAAACAGGACGCTGGCGCACGGGGCGGTTGACGATGCCGGCGTGGCAGAATCGACAGCCGCGCGTGCAGCCGCGCATGATTTCGATGGAAAGACGGTCATGAACCGTCTCGATGTTAGGCACGATAAGATGGGTGGGATGCGGAGGGAGAATGGGCACAATGCGCTTGATTACAAATGGGGGAACATCCTGCATTGCAGGTATGATCCGTGTAATCGAGCCACCTTGCGCGTAGATTATATCGTACAGCGACGGGACGTATACTCCGGGTATCTGGGAAAGCTTGAGCAGAGTTTCTTGTTTGGATACCTTAGATCGTTTGCACTCTTCAAAAGAGCCTAATAGTTCAAGAGCCACCTCTTCTGCTTCGCCGATGACGAAGGCATCGATAAAATCAGCCATTGGTTCCGGATTAAAGCATGCCTGACCACCCGCGATGATAAGAGGATGCGCCTCTGTGCGTTGAGCCACCCGCGATGATAAGAGGATGCGCCTCTGTGCGTTGAGTTGCCAGCAGTGGGATGCCAGCGAGGTCCAGAACGTTGAGGGCGTTGGTGTAGAGCGACTCGTAGGGCAGGCTGATGCCAATGACGTCAAAATCGCTGAGCGGATGTTTGGATTCAAGCGAAAAGAGCGGTATATGATCCTGCCTGAGCCGGGCTTCGAGGTCGTGCCAGGGAGCGAAGGAGCGTTCCGCGAGGATGTCGGGCTGCTTGTTGAGGATGTCGTACAAGATAGCCAAACCCAGATTTGGCTGTCCGATGTCGTAAATATCCGGAAAGACAAGACAGACGCGCGTTTGAATGGATTCCCAATCCTTGAGGACCTGGTTGTGTTCTCCGCCAACGTAACGACCCGGTTTTTCAACGTGGTAGAGGATTTTTTCGAGTTGATGAAGGTTAATCGTCTTCAAATTTACCCTTCAAAGATAAAATTCATGCTGAACATCCGCTAACGTAATATCGCGGAAGTCGTTTTCAATTGAAGAAAGAAGCAGCGCAAGGTCACGGTCAAGCTGTGCGCGGGTTTGCCCGAGTTTCGCGATTTGGAGCACGGCACTTTGCCAGCTATTCTGATGGGAGGCTTCGATGACGGAAAGATTGCATTTTTTCAGATGCGAAATTAGAGGCGATAGCGCGGAACGCTTTTCCTTCAGGCTATGGCAGCCTGGTAACGAAAGCGTGAGACTTGCGATGAACCAAGGCATAAACTACTCTTGAGCTGCAACGGGATTTACGAGCGTTCCGATACCATCAATGTGCACGCTCACCTGGTCTCCAACCTGG
>JAGVUP010000108.1 GCA_019136215.1 Chloroflexota bacterium
TTACAAATTAAAAAATCCCCAAACGGGGACTGAAACCGTCCATTGCATTTCCTTTCTGTGATTCGCTCGTAGATCGCCTTACAAATTAAAAAATCCCCAAACGGGGACTGAAACCTGATCGTCAGGCCAAATCCTTGAAATTACGGCGTTATCAAGTGGGACTGCTTACAAATTAAAAAATCCCCAAACGGGGACTGAAACGATATTCGGATGCTTCTCCGAAGAGAACATCCCAACCTCCTTACAAATTAAAAAATCCCCAAACGGGGACTGAAACTAGTCAACCCAACTAGTACTACAAACAACAAAACTACTCCGCCAACTTACAAATTAAAAAATCCCCAAACGGGGACTGAAACCTTCAACGAAGAAGTAACACATGAAACCGGCCTTAACGTTGCTTACAAATTAAAAAATCCCCAAACGGGGACTGAAACTGGTGGTGATACCGTCCCATTGCTTGGGACTTACCACCCTTACAAATTAAAAAATCCCCAAACGGGGACTGAAACCTTTACTACCGCGAGCATTTCCGGTCCGCCAGAGGTTCGCCCTGCCTCCTTACAAATTAAAAAATCCCCAAACGGGGACTGAAACGTACGTAGTACGGGAAATATACTTCAAACTTTTTTCTTTGCCCTTACAAATTAAAAAATCCCCAAACGGGGACTGAAACCCTGATAGCGGAAGAACTTCCATCCGCCGCCAATCTGACTTACAAATTAAATAATCCCCAAATGGGGACTGAAACCTTAATCTCTACTTCAATTATATCAAAGTCTGATGGTATAATCTTACAAATTAGAAAATCCCCAAACGGGGACTGAAAAGCTCTGTCCTGCTGATAAACGCGCGCGAGCATTGCTTCTTACAAATTAAAAAATCCCCAAACGGGGACTGAAACTTTGTTTATCCACACCTTATCCCAGGCGTTTTCAGTCTTACAAATTAAAAAATCCCCAAACGGGGACTGAAACGTGACTGAGGGGCTTCATTTACTACCCATTTGTCCATAAAGCTTACAAATTAAAAAATCCCCAAACGGGGACTGAAACTTGGTACGCAAGACATTGATGCTACTTGGTCATCGCTCTCGCCTTACAAATTAAAAAATCCCCAAACGGGGACTGAAACTTTGTTTATCCACACCTTATCCCAGGCGTTTTCAGTCTTACAAATTAAAAAATCCCCAAACGGGGACTGAAACTTGTTCTTTTGGAACAATCCCTTTTCTGCCTAGGGCTTCTTACAAATTAAAGAATCCCCAAACGGGGACTGAAACAAATGCCACTCGGTATCATCACAACCGTGATCTTCGATGGCTTACAAATTAAAAAATCCCCAAACGGGGACTGAAACGCGCCATCTGCGGGTACAAGTTCAGGACGCGCGTGAAGTCTTACAAATTAAAAATCCCAAAACGGGGACAGAAACTTAAAAGCATCCCTATTAAGAAGAGGCTGATCCAACCGCTTTTGGGTCAGCCTCCTGCTGGTTTTCCAAGGCTATTTTGCCGGCGTGTGCCTGTGAATGAGGACTTCCCGAAACACCGCCGCGAGGATGATGAGCACCAGTATACCGCCGAGGATGGCGATGCCATCGATGTTCACCACCGGCGAGACGAGCGCGTCCAACTCGGCCGGCGTCAGTTGGGGGGCGACAGCGGTCAGGTCAGGGGTCTGGGTCGGGGCAGGCATAATTTTGGCTGGCTCTACAATCAGGACGAGAGCCAGCAGGCTGACGACCACCAACGCCAGCACGATCAAGGCGGTCAGCCAGCCCGCGTTTTTTTCGGAGCCTGCTTCCACACTCATTTGACACTCTCCACAGCTTGCTTGGCAGTCTCTGCCACATTGGCGTTATCCCGCAGGATGAGCAGGGTCGCGTTGCGCAGAATGGGTCCGATATTATTCATGATCGCGTCCGAAGGGTACAAAATTGCGCCGCTTGCCATTTTTTCCAATGCGGACTTGAGGGTTGTTTCTTCCCAACTGCCGAGGGCGGAAGGTCTTGCCGGGACTGCCTTGAGGGCTTCGCTCCATTTCGCGAGGAATTGAGTATCCGCGAGATGCTCGATCAGCGCGACAGCCAACTCCTGCCTTTGGAGCTCTTCGCTGCCCAGCGCCCACACCCAGGCATCCGTCAGCGTTATCGCCGGTGAGGTCAGCGCCGGATCGGGCGCTTCGCTTGTATTTTCTCTCCCCAGCAACACCACATCCACAGGCAGGAAAGCGGTATTTATCCTGCGGGCGGCAAATTCAGCCCAAACCTGGTCTGGGGTCTGCATCGTAACGACCGCGTTGCTGTAGTGGCGCGTGTTGAGACCATCTTTCAGGATTTGCAGCGCCGCGGTCAGAGGCGCTTCCTGCAGGATGGTTGTCCCCTGTTCGTTTTGCACCTGCCCGCCCAGGCTCAGATAAAGCAGCAAGAGGAAGGTTCCGCGCGGATCGTCAGCCGCGAAGCCAAAATGCCCATAGTTCAGCTTGGTGTCCGACCACTTATCGCTCGGGACCAACTGACTCGCACTTTGGTAGACCAAACCCATCGGCACGCCCTTGAACGGCACCGCCATCACTTCGCCATGGACTGTGCCGGCATCCCTGCCGAAGTTAAACCAATCCAGTCCGCCCATGATCTCATCGAGCCCCTCATTTTGGAAGAGCACCCCATCCCCGGCAGCCAGAAGCAAATGCTCGCGCGTCAGCGCCACCACATCCGGGGAGGATGCCGGCGCGGCTGCATGGGTCGTGCGTAGCGCGTCCAGAAGCCCGCCGCTGCCCGAGACTGCCTTGAGGCGGACATCGATCTCAATCGAGTTAAGATAGGCAAATTCCTCCAAGCGGTCCTTGAGGATCGCGGCTGCCGCTGTTTCGCCGTTGGGGTCAAGGTCGGGGGGCAGCCAGAGGATCAGTTTTGCCGGCGGAGGCGCGGATGTTGGGGTTTGGTCAGGCGGCTTCTGCGTGGTTGGATCGCTGACGCCGGTGGGCAGAGAAATGTTGGTTGCTTCCGGGCTGACGATGGCGGACTGCTGCCAGGGGAGCTGCCAGTTTTCGGGCAGCATCTCACAGCCAGTCAGCCCAAGCAGACTGATGACTATCAGCACCCTTAGCAAAACCTTGATCCTTTTCACGCTGTCAGCCTTTACTGCAATTGTAAAGCATCTTGCCCAGGAGCTTACTCCAGGCAAACCGGTTTTTCAAGCAGACCCACGAGCAGTTTGACCGCATTTTCCACATCATCGCGGTCAACCATTTCGGAAGGGCTGTGGATATAGCGGCAGGGGATCGAGAGGCAGCCAGCGGGCACGCCGGCGCGGGTGCGCTGAATGGCTGCGCCGTCTGTGCCGCCCGCTTCGAGCACTTCCATCTGGTAGGGCAACTTCTGCGCCTTGGCTTCCGCTACCATCCAATTGACCACCCGCGGATCAGCGATGAACGAGGAATCGCGCACCTTAATGGCAGGTCCGCTCCCCAGCGCCACTTCCATCTTGACGCCCATCGGAGTATCGCCTGTGCGGGTCACGTCCACCGCGAGCCCCACTTCAGGGTCCACGCTGTAAGCCGCCGTTATCGCGCCGCGAATGCCAACCTCTTCCTGGACGCTGAAGACGAAATAGAGCTCATTGACGCCTGGTTTGACCTCTTTTAGGGCTTCCATTGCGATTGCCGCCGCCACACGGTCATCCATCGACTTGGCAACAAGACGTTTTCCCAAATCGAGGAAGGGGCGGTCAAATCCGCAGACGTCGCCAACGCCGATCTTGCTGTCGGCTTTGGATGTGGCGCCGGTGTCGATGTAAAATTTTGCTGGAACTGGCTGTTCGTCTTTTCCGAGGCGTTCAATTCCGATCACGCCGCGCGCGCCGTTCATAAAGATCACCCTTCCGCCAGTGCATGTCATCGGGTTGATGCCGCCGATCGGCATGAAGCGCGCGAAGCCGTTCTCGTCCACGTGTGTGACCATCAAACCGATTTCGTCGATATGCGCCGAGATCATGATCCGCTTGCCGCCTTCTTTCAGGGCGCCTTTGCGGGCGATCAGGTTGCCGAGAGCGTCGGTGCGAACCTCGTCAGCAAAGCCTTCGATCTCCGCTCTTATTTTTTCGCGGATGATGTGCTCCGAGCCGGAAGGTCCGGGCGTTTCAACCAGGGTTTGAACATTCGTCCATAAAGTATTGTATTTCTTTGCCATCAGTTATTCTCCTGCAGGTTTAGGATGCTTCTATCAAGGCGCGTAAGAGCCGAGTGGATCAGTTTCAAGGTGTTCAGTTCATCATCAATGCGGATCAATCCGGCGGGGGAGTGGAGATAGCGCTGCGGCACGGAGACCGAAACGCTCGGCAC
>JAGVUP010000143.1 GCA_019136215.1 Chloroflexota bacterium
TATGCAGTCATCCAGGATGCCAAAAGCCAGCATCGTCAACACATCTGAAGCTTATCAGCAAATGCTAGCGCATTTGGCTGAGCAGGACACCATCGCTATCGATACCGAATCAAACAGCCTGCACGCCTACCACGAGCGGGTTTGTGTGATTCAGCTTTCCAGCCCCACGGCTGACTTTTTGCTGGACCCGTTCGTTTTCACTGACCTGAACGCATTAGGAGAGCTCTTTGCCCGCTCCGACATTCAAAAAGTATTCCACGCCGGCGATTATGACATCGGCTGCCTTAAACGGGATTTTGGTTTTAGGTTTCACAACCTTTTTGACACCCTGATCGCCGCGACCGCTCTGGCAGAGCCCAATTTGGGATTTGCGGCTCTGGTTGGGAAATATCTCGGCGTCACCCTGGATAAAAAGTATCAGCGCGCGAATTGGGGCGAACGACCCTTGAAGGATGAGATGCTCAGTTATGCCCAGTACGATTCACACTACCTCATCCCCCTGCGTGAGGTCTTTTTGCCCCGTCTCAAAGCCTCCAACCGGCTGCAGCTCGTTCTGGAAGAGGGGGAAGGTATGGCGCGCCTTGTGAAGCCAATCGAACCCCACTGCGAAGACATCTGGCGCGTCAGAGGCGCGCAGGATCTCTCCGCGGAGCAGCTTTCCCTGCTCGACGCGCTGAACCACATGCGCGAGCGGCTAGCCAGCCGGCGCGACGTGCCGCCCTTCAAGGTGCTCTCAGACCGGGCTTTGATTGAGGTTGCCCAAACGCAGCCCCGCTATATCGAGGAGCTCAGCTTGCTGCCCTCCCTTTCCAAAAGTCAGGTGCAGCGGCTCGGCAGCCAGTTGATGCAGGCAGTGGGAGCCTGGCGCGAAAATCCGCACAAAGTGAGCCAGCGCCGTATTTTCCGCCTGAGCGATGCGGAAATGAAGCGGCGCGAAGCCATCTCGGTGTGGCGCAAACAAACAGCTGCGGATGAGGGCTTGCCCTCCAACGCGATTATCTCCCGCGAACTGCTCGAACGTCTGGCGCATCTTGAGTTTGAAAGTATTGATGAGCTTGAGCAGGCAATGCAATATTTCCCCTACCGTTTTGAACGCTACGGCAAAGCGATTTTTCAGGCACTGGAAAGGACAAAAGAATGAAACTGACCGTCTTTGGCGCTGCCCGAACCGTAACCGGCTCGATGCATCTGATCGAACACAAAGGACACAAACTCCTGATCGATTGCGGTACCTTTCAGGGCAAGCGGGATGAGGCTTACTTCGTCAACCTCCATTTCCCCTTTGACCCGCGCGAGATCGAGGCGATGATCCTCTCGCACGCGCACATCGACCACAGCGGCAACATCCCCAACCTGGTCAAACAGGGCTTCAGCAGCAAGATCTACGCCACCGATGCCACTGAAGACCTGGCGGATATCATGCTCAGGGATTCCGGACATATCCAGGAAAACGATATCAAATACATCAACAAAAAACGCCGCAAGCGGGGCGAACGCGCTTTGGAACCGATTTACACCCAGCGGGACGCGATTGAGGCGATGCCTTTCTTCCAGCGGGTTTGGTATCAGCAGAAGTTTGAACCCATCCCGGGCTTGACCGTCCATTTGGTGGATGCCGGACATATCCTTGGCTCGGCAGCGATCGTTATAGACTACCAGGATGATCAGGGTTCACAAAAACGCCTGTGGTTCTCAGGCGACATCGGCAGGTTTGACGCCCCTATTCTGCGCGATCCGGTGCTGCCCACAGGGGCGGACACGCTGATGATGGAATGTACCTACGGTGACAAACCGCATGAACAGATGGACGACGCTTACGATGAGTTCATTGATGTGATCAAACGGACGGTCAAACGCGGCGGCAAGGTCATCGTGCCGGCTTTCGCGGTTGGTCGCACGCAAAATCTGACCTACTTTCTCAGCCAGGCAATTGATGATGGTTTGATCCCTGATGTGCCCGTTGTTGTGGATAGCCCCCTGGCGGTCAACGCCTCCATGCTTTATCGCAAACATACCGAGTGCTTTGACGATGAAACCTGGGAGTTTATCGCCGAACACCGCATGCAGGGATTGGACTTCCACAACGTCATCTACACCCGCTCGGTGGACGAATCCAAGGCGCTGAACGAATGGAAAGAACCCATGATCATCATTTCAGCCTCCGGTATGGCGGAAAGCGGGCGGATCTTGCACCACCTCAAAAACAACATCGAGGACGGACGCAACACCATCCTGATCGTCTCCTGGCAGGCTCCCGATACGCTTGGACGGCGTCTTGCTGATCGCGACCGAAAGGTGAAGATTTTTGGAGAGGAGTATTACCGCAAAGCGGAAGTGGTAACCATCGGCGGTCTGAGCTCCCACGCGGGGCAGAGCGGTCTGGTGGAGTATGCCCTGGCGAGCAAAGACAGCCTCAAGCAGATTATCCTCTTCCATGGTGAGCCGGATAAAGCCCAGGCGCTGATGGATAAATTGGCTGAATATCCCGAAATGCCGGTTCCGGTTTACGCGGAAAAAGGGCAGGAGTTTGACCTTTAAGGTATAATCTGAGACCTGCTGGAGAGATGCCGGAGTGGTTGATCGGGGCGGTCTCGAAAACCGTTATGGGTCTTGTACCCATCGTGGGTTCGAACCCCACTCTCTCCGCCTGAGTGAGCGGCATTTTTATTGAACGCAAATCAGACGGACGGCGCGCTGCTTCCGGCTTCAAAATCCGGCTCGATCCGCCCGATTTTCATTTTTTCGAAGAGCAGCGGGCTCAGGACAGATATCCACAGCCCAATCAGAAAGTAGCGGAAGTAGCGCAGCACAGCGCTGACAAACCCCAGATCGCGCGGGAAAAGCGAGCCCAGACCTGCGTAGAGAGCGAAGACCCCAGCTATGCCCACCAGATAGCGCGCGACGCGCTGCCAGGAGCCGAAATTGCCCTGGTGAACGCCCCTGCGCGCCCTCAGCCAGGCGAAACCGCCCAACATGCCGAACCACATTCCGCCTGTCGTCAGGGCGCCGTCCAGCGAGAGCGGGTTCGCTTCCCCGGCGCGGGCAGCCCAGTCCGCGGGCATCTGCCAGTTAGCGGAAAGCGCGACAACTATGGCGGAGATGCCGATGATGAAGAGCGAACTGAAGAACGCCAGTAAGATTTGGTTTCTCAAGTTCTGCTTTTTCAGCCATCTTTCGACAGGCTGCCATAGCTTGCTGAACGCCGCCAGCAAGACCACCCCAAGGAACAGTCCCAAAAGCACATCACTGAGGAAATGCACCCCCAATACGAGACGGGAAATGGAAATCAGCAGCGCCAACACAGCCGCTGCTGCGAGCATTCCGGGCTTCTTGGTTTCGAGTGCGCTCCATCCCCAATCCGCTGTGGAATTCATCGCGTGCCCGGAAGGAATGCCAAAGGAGGTCTCATGAACTCCCGGCAGAACTTTATCGCTGATCCAGTACGGACGCGGTCCCTTCAGGAGCAGCTTAAAAAAACCGTTGAAGCAAATGCTGGTGAGCAGCATCACCCCGATCCGCAGCCCTGCCCAGGCATCCACGCACCAGTAGATGGTGGGCATAAAAAGGATGTAAAAAATCTCATTTCCGAGGATTGTGATCACGCCCATCAGGCTTTGCAGCCCCTCTCCCAGGCTTTGAAAGAACAGATTCACTGCCAGCTCGGCTTGATTAACAATGTCCATGAAAACTCCAATCTCTTCCTGCCCAAAATTCAGCGCACGCGCCTTAACGGTTTTGGGTAAGGCTGGGCGTAATCTGCTGAGGGCGGCTTCCTGACGGATTTAGACCCGCGAACCCCTCAGTCAGATCGCAATCTCCCGACCCCTCACGTGGGGAGGATCAAACTAATTGCTCCGGCGCCTCAACCATCCCTTTGAGGATCATTTCCATCCCCATCGTGTGGGCGCAGACACCGCGCCCCTGGAAGTAATTGCAAGTGCAGTTCCACTTGCCGTTTTCGTATGTGACCGTATGGTCATTATTTTCCCCTCGTATCCTGGCTTCAAATTTGCTGAAACTGATGCGATCTGTTTCTTCCGCGTACCGTTTTGCTTTTTCGATCTTACCGATTAAACCGCTGTCCATCATGTTTTAATGCTCCGTTTCAGTCATTTTTTAAAAAAAGCACGCGCCTAAAACCGCTGGCGTGTGCTTCTTCTCGTAACACGTGCTTGAAGCTGGTCATCCTGCTAAGCCAACTCCTGCAAAATTAAAATAAATGCTCCCGATAGCGAACTGTGGGATATCATCTCTGTTGTCGTTCCTCGCTAAAGTGATTTAAGGTTCTTTTCATCCTATTCGTCTGTTAATCTTAACATAATCGCGTCAAACTGCGGGGAAATCCCTCCTCTGATTATAATTACGGTATAAGATTACCGTCAAGCCTGTGTTTCAGGGCAATCACACCTAATTGAATCCGGGATACCTTTTCAATGGAAAAACCCGGGGAATTGGGAGCATTTCCCTTTGGGATCTATGATCACAAGATCATCAATCCAATTGAATTTTCGATAACGCCTGCTTGGAAAGCCTCATTCTCCGATGATGGAGACAGGGGAGTTTCGATACCGCAAGGAATCCCCCTATTCGCTTCGGTGTAACCAGCAAGCCCCTCCTTACCCTGCGAGGGAAGGATGACTGATGCGGATGAATCCCGGAAATCGATTGCCAACCCCACCCCGGCTATGCCGACCCTTCTCCAGGAGAGAAGCTTAATTCCTGAGCTCCCTGTTCCGCGCCTTGAGAAATGCTTTATCCTCAACAGCACCCCACTTTTGGCAAAAGAAAGAAGCTCGGGGACGTTTCAATGCGGTGTCATTACTTAGCGCATGCAACACCGGCTGTCTTTAATACAAATGATGGATTGATTGAGGGTGTGCATAACGTAAAAAATGAACTTGTCATGATAAGATTATGCTAACGCTTTTCCATTCTGAACATTTAAATTTGGAGGTATTACAAATGCACGTAAGATCACGTTTCACATTAGTAATGATGGCTATCCTGCTGATGGTCGGCATGGTGGGTATCCAGCCTTCCAAGTCTGTCGAGGCTAACAATAGTCTGCAGAATTTACCTTTCTCACAGGATTGGACTAATATTAATTTGATTAGCACAAATGATGACTGGAGTCTTATACCGGGTATTATCGGTTTCCGCGGAGATAATTTGACCTCAACAACTGGCGTTGATCCACAGACTGTGTTAAGTCCCGATTCACAAGGAGTTATAGATGTTATCGCTAATCAATTATATCCAAACACTAATACACAGGGAGGGGTTGCCGAGTTTCATCTTGAAAATCCCGTGGTTGCATTACAAGGGTCAGGAACGGCAGATGCTCCTTATTTATTGATGTATCTAAACTCAAGTGGTTTTCAGAATATTGTTGTTAGTTATTTACTCAGAGATATAGATGGGAGTGAAGATAACTCAGTCCAACCAGTAGCTTTACACTACCGGGTTGGTGGTAGTGGCAACTTTATAAATGTTGCAGATGCATATATTGCAGATGCATCCGCTGGACCAGGCTTAACTAAAGAGACTCCAGTATCTGTCACACTCCCTGCCGAGGCAAATAATCAAATGGCGCTGCAATTAAGAATAATGACTACAAACGCAGTAGGTAATGACGAATGGATAGGTATTGATAATATTTCAATAACGGGGACTCCATTAGGTGCAGATCTTGCTCCAACAGTTGCCAGCACAGCTCCTGCCGATGGCGGTACAGCACAGAAGACCGATAACATCGTTATTACTTTCAGTGAGCCCGTCACGGTCGAGGAGACCTGGTTCAGCATCTCCTGCACGACCTCCGATACGCACACCGCCACGGTCACCGATGAGAATCCGGTCTTTACACTCGATCCAGATGAGAATTTCCATGTTGGTGAAACCTGCGCCGTAACTGTCCTGGCTGAGAATGTCACTGATGACGATCTGATTGATCCGCCTGACGCTATGGTGGCTGACCACACCTTCAGCTTCACGATTGCCCCGGCTGCGGCGACACATTTACCCGTATCTACGATATCCAGGGTACAGGCGAAACCTCACCACTGGCTGGTCAGACTGTCACTACCGAAGGCGTGGTGGTAGGGGACTTCCAGGTTGGCGGTAGGGCAGGCTATTATATTCAGGACCCGACAGGAGATAACAACACCGCCACCTCTGACGGCATCTTCATTTACAACACCGCAACCGATGTGAACGTTGGTGACCATGTCCGCGTGCGCGGAACGGCGGGGGAATTTAACGGCCTGACCCAAATTTCTTTGGTAAGCCAGGTTTGGGTCTGCTCTACAGGTGAGACGATCACGCCGACCGAAGTGACCCTGCCAGTAGAAGCTGTCAGCGACTTTGAAAAATATGAAGGCATGCTGGTCACCTTCCCACAGAGCCTGATCATCTCTGAATATTTCAACTTTGACCGCTACGGCGAGATCGTTTTGACTTCCCAGCGGCATATGACCCCGACCGCCTTTGTGGAACCGGGCGCGGACGCACAGGCAGCAGCTCAGGCTTACCTGCTTGACCGCATCACCCTCGATGACGGACGCACCGCTCAGAACCCTGACCCCGCCATTCACCCCAATGGCGCGGAATTCACCATGACCAACCTCTTCCGCGGCGGCGGCACGGTGACCGGCGTGACGGGCGTGATGGATTACTCTTCTAACCTTTACCGCATCCAGCCCACCGCGGGCGCGACTTACGCGGACGCCAATCCCCGCACTGCCGCGCCTGATATCGTCGAAGCGGACGTGAAAGTTGCAAGCTTCAACGTGTTGAACTACTTTGTCACCCTGGATGGTGGCTCTTTGGCATTCGATCATTGACGCGGATATTTTCGGTCTGATGGAAATCGAAAACGAACGCCCAGGCGGCGAAGACGCGGTTGCGGACCTGGTCGCTGGTCTGAACGGGATCAAGGGTGAAGGTACTTATGCCTACATCACCACTGGCGCGATTGGCACGGACGCCATCAAGCAGGCTATCCTCTATAAACCCGCGGCGGTGACCCCCGTTGGTGACTATAAGATTTTGACCAGCGGCGTGGATCCCCGCTTTATCGATACCGCCAACCGCCCAGCCCTGGCGCAGGTCTTTGAAGATAATGTCTATAACGTCAAATTTGTGGTGGCGGTCAATCACCTCAAATCCAAAGGTTCCGCCTGCGCTGACGATCCGGATAATGGAGATGGACAGGGTAACTGCAACCTGACCCGCAAGGCAGCCGCGCAAGCCCTCGTGGATTGGCTGGCGAATCCAACTTATTTCCCGGAGATCGAAAAAGCCCTGATCATCGGCGATCTGAACTCCTATGATAAGGAAGACCCGATCGATATGATCAAGCTGGGTTCTGATGACACTGCCGATACGGATGACGATTACCTGGATATGATCTTCGAAAAACGCGGCGAATTTGCCTATGGTTATGTCTACGATGGGCAGACCGGCTATCTGGATCACGCCCGCGCCGGACGCCTACCGCTCTTCCGACCACGATCCGGTCATTGCTACTCTGGGCTTCTTCGAGATTACAGACGCGGACTTGCTGACCTCAACAGACCCGGCAACCCTTGAAGAAGCAGGCACACTCCTGCCGGGCAACCTGGCGGACGGGTTCACCATGAATCTGGATCCGACGGTACCCTGGTACTATCTCGATACCGATACCGTCACCTCCAACGGGACGCTGGCAAATGGCAGCTATCCCTTCTTCATCACTGCCAACCCGGGTGAAGCTTTCATCGCTTACTGGGCAGAGCAGGGTGTGGTTGAGGGGGCAACTGGCTGGCAGGGTCAGATGTGGCAAATCATCAATGGCGACGCACCCATGTTCTACCTGAAGGTGGATGGCGAAACGCTTTCTCTGATTGACGGTCTCCAGGGTGATCCCAACCCGCTACGCGTGAACGGCGATTATTGCCCCGGTCTCTATACGTTCAGCGGCACGGTCATGGGCTCGACCGGATCGGGAGATCAGGTGGAAGTTTCCATCCTGTTCAACACAGTGCCTGCGGCTGATGATCAGACCGTGACAACACCGGAAGAAACTCCGATCGATATCACGCTCACGGCGACAGATCCCGAAGGAGCTCCGCTGACCTACACTATCCTGGATCAGCC
>JAGVUP010000196.1 GCA_019136215.1 Chloroflexota bacterium
GATGTGCGCCGCGGTTGGAAACGCGGAGCTTCGCCAACGGCTCGCGCAGGGTGCGGACCCAATCGCGGAGTACCTGCCAGCGATCCCTTTGATGCCGCAGATCAGCCTTTGGGCGGCTTCAAGCAGGGTGGATTTGGCGGACGCGGAGTATTTTGGCGGTTTGCGGTTCTGGAGTCCAGCAATTCCGTAATAGCAAGCAGGATTTGCGCAGGCGAGGTTTCAAATGCCTGTAGGTCGCTTCGTCTCGCCCTGCCTGCTTCAACCCACAAAGTAATGCAAAAAATGCAGACTCAGATTGATTCCTATGCGTTTGTGTTATACTTTATAAGCGTATGGGCTGCGTCTGTTGCTAACCGCAGTTATTAAGACTTGCGTGTTTCTATACAGCCCATAGACATGTAAAAGAGCAAATGAAAAAATACGACAGTGACTATAAGACCATTCTGAGTATCAATGAGAAAGGCGAACAAGTCCGGACTTATGAATACCAGGGAGATTATTACAAGTTGCCGTTTGATTCTGCCCAAATGCGGAAATTCAAAAAGTTTTTCATGCTCACCCTTGCGGGAGTCATCCTCGTGCATATTCTTGGGGGGGTGATAAACAATCCAGGCATGCGCAACTTTTACGTTGCCATCCCTTACGCTTTTGCCGCCCTGCCTATATTTAACCTGTTTCGCTCCGGGATCCGTCTGCCTATCGAAGACCGAAAATACCGCCGGGAAGAAATCAGCGTTACCTATGAACGTTTTACCAACCACAGCCTGTTCCTGCTGATCGCATTGGGGGTTTGCATCCTGGGGGAGGTTGTGTATTTAGTTTTCTTCTCGAAAGGAGGCGCTGGCGCAAGCGAAGCTTATTTTTTGGTGGCGGAATGTGCCGCGATAGCGTTGGGGCTGGTGATTTATATATCCCTGAAAAAGGTTGTGATCAACAAAGTCCCGGAGGAAGAGAAAACAACCGTGGCAGCGGAGGCGGCATGAAGTGCCTTTGTTGACACGATATTGTTTATAAAATATAATTGTTAAAATCAATATAAGGAGAAATAGAAGAAAATGAGTAAATTTGCACGAACCCTGTCCATTTTGATCGTTGCGATCATGCTCGGTGTGGCGCTTGCTTCCTGTGGCACAACCCCCACAGAAGTGCCCGCTGAGCCCGTGGTGGAAGAACCTGCTCCTGTGGCGGAGGAAACCACCGAACCAGAACCTACTGAGCCTGTCGAAACCCCGTTAGTGGTTGCCTATCAGGACTTTTCTCAGAAGTTCAGCCCCTTCTACGCCAACACCGCCTACGATCACGATGTTGCTAATATGACTCAGATTGGTATGATGACCACTGATCGTGTTGGCGCCATTGTCTTCAATGCCATCGAAGGCGAGACCCGCACCTATAACGGCGTGGACTACTTCTACAATGGTGTTGCTGATTTAGCTGTCGATTATGACGAAGCCAGCGATACCACCAAATACACTGCCCACCTGCGCGATGACTTGAAGTTCTCCGATGGTGAGCCTGTGACCGCCGACGACGTGATCTTCACGTATTACACATTCCTGGATCCTAGCTATAACGGGTCCACGACCCTTGCTTCCTACCCAATCATTGGTCTGCGCGACTATCGGACCCAGACGACCACCGAAGTTTATGACAAATACTTCCAATTCTTCGAGGATGTCTATACGGCTGGTGTTATTGCCAATTACGGCAATGATGACTTCACCACGAAGTACTTCAACGGTGCGGTTTGGGACGAAATGTCCGACGGTACCAAAGTTGCTTATGCCATGCGCATGTGGGGCTTTGGCAAACTCTTCTGCACTACCGAAGTTGCTGAAGGCGAAGAAGCCATCAAAGTTGCGGATTGTAAAGATCCTGTCGCCTTCAAGACAGCCGGAACCGAAACTGTCTATGATCTGGTCGAGACTTTCCCGACCATGGAAGACTATCTTACCGAAGTTATGGCTGTTTATGAGAACGATATCAAAGCAGCCTTCCCCTACGAATCCACGAACGAAGTTGACGTGTTCAAGGATGCCCAGTCCGCTTTCATTGGCGAATGGGGTCCTAAGGACGAAGCCATGGGCGGCGAAGGTGTTGCGAACATCTCTGGTATCAAGAAGATCGATGAATACACCGTCGAAGTAACCACCAAGGGTTACGAAGCTCCGGCAGTCTACTCAATCCTCGGTATCAGCATCACCCCGATGCACTACTACGGCGATCCCGAGAAATATGACTACGAGAACAACATGTTCGGTTTCGAATTTGGCGATCTCTCCAAGCAGGAAAGCCTGACCGCTACCCCGATGGGCGCTGGTCCCTACAAATTCATCAAATACGACAACCGTGTTGTCTACTTTGAAGCTAATCCCTACTACTATCGCGGCTGCCCCAAGATCAGCGAGATCCAATTCCGCGAAACCGCTTCCAACGAAGTTGTGACCGCAATCGAAACCGGCGCTGCTGACGCAGGCGAAATGTCCTATAACAAGACCCGTTACGAAGAAGTTATGACCTACAACGGCAACGGCGAAATGACCGGACCTGTGATCACTTCAAGCCTGGTTGACAACCTGGGTTATGGCTACATCGGTATCAACGCTAGCACCGTCAACGTTGCCGGCGCTCCCGGTTCCGATGCCTCCAAGAACCTGCGCCGCGCTCTCGCGACCGTTTTGGCAGTATATCGCGATGTCGCGATCGACTCCTACTACGGCGAAGCCGCCGCAGTCATCAACTACCCAATTTCGAACACCTCCTGGGCTGCTCCTCAGCCGACCGATGAGGGCTACAAAGTGGCGTTCTCAACCGACGTGAACGGCGAACCCATCTACACTGCTGAAATGACCCAGGAAGAAAAATACGTTGCTGCTGAACAGGCTGCCCTGGGCTTCTTCGAAGCCGCCGGCTTCACTGTTGAAGACGGCAAAGTGACTGCTGCTCCTGAAGGCGCCAAGCTCTCCTATGAGCTGATCGTTCCTGGTGATGGTATTGGAGATCATCCTGCATTCGCCATCATCACCGGCGCCCGCGACTCCCTTGCCAAGATTGGCATGGAACTGGTCATCAATGATCCTGCTGATGCCAACATCCTCTGGCAAAGCCTCGATTCCGGTCAGCAGGAACTCTGGACCGCTGCCTGGGGCTCCTCGATTGATCCCGACATGTACCAGATCTATCACAGCTCCAACATCGTTGGTCTGGAAGGCTCCACTGAGGACAACCACTACCACATCACTGATGAAGAACTCGATCAGCTGATCATTGATGCTCGCAAGAGCGATGATCAGAACTTCCGCAAGGCTGTCTACAAGGAAGCCCTCGAGAAGGTTATTGAATGGGCAGTCGAAATCCCGACTTACCAGCGCAAGAACGTCGTCATCTTCAGCACCGAGCGCATCAACATTGATACCCTGACCCCTGATATCACCACCTTCTGGGGTTGGATGAACGATCTCGAACTTGTTGAGATGAACTAACTAAGGATGTAAACCGATAATGGTAATAGTGAGCCCACCACTTGGGTGGGCTCACTTTATCAACTCACCTAAATAAAAGGCAAACTACGCAGTAGAGTGAGGAAATGGGATGCGAAATTTTATACTGAGGAGATTGTTTCTGGGCATGTTCATCGTCTTTTTCGGTGCGTTGCTCGTTTACACGGTCATACGAAGTTTGCCGACTTCGTATGTTGAAACAATTGCAAGGCAAAGAGCTTCAAACCCGCTGAGCACCAAGAGCTACAAGGAATGGTTGGACCAGCTTAATGAGGTTTATGGATTAAATAAAGGAATTGTTCCCGGTTTTATTGACTGGGGAAAAAATGCCATCAGAGGCAATTTTGGCGACTCCTGGCATTATGGAATACCCGTAACTGCTAAATTTAATGAAGTCATTGGAATCTCCCTTGTAGTCAACATCATCACCTTTGTGGTACAGATCGTCCTGGCGATCCCTTTGGGCATTTTGGCAGCCAGAAAGCAGTATTCAGTGACCGATTATGCGATCACGATTTTTGCTTTAATGGGTATTTCATTACCCACTTTCTTCCTCGCTACGATACTCAAATATGTCTTTGCGATCAAACTTGGTTGGTTCCCGCTTTATGGGCTTACCGGTCGCTTCCACTTGACGATGACTCCGTTTATGCAATTGGTGGACAAGGCTTATCATATGGTATTGCCTATTCTGACGCTGATGATGCTTTCTATTGGCGGTCTGATGCGTTATACCCGCACTAACATGCTTGAGGTTCTTAATTCGGATTACATCCGCACCGCTCGGGCGAAAGGTCTGCCGGAAAAGGTCGTGATCAATAAACATGCTTTCCGCAACACTCTCATTCCCTTGGTGACGACGCTGAGCGGTATTTTGCCGAGCATGTTCACTGGCTCGCAGATCACGGAAACCATGTATCAGATCCCGGGTATTGGTTACATCGCCTATCAGGCGCTGATCCGCGGAGACATTCCCTTCGCAATGTTCTATCTGACCTTCATTCTGATCCTGACTCAGGTCAGCCTGCTGATTGCCGATATTATGTACGCGGTTGTGGACCCGCGAATTAGAGTGAATTAGGAGATTTGGAAATGAGTGACTTAGAAAAAAATACCGAGACACCAGAACCAATTCAACCAATTCGCAGCACCCAACTCGCCCTGGACGATCAGCGCCGCATCAAGGTGCTCTCGCCTGGGATGCTTGTGGCAAAGCGCTTCTTCCGCAATAAGCTGGCGCTTATTGGCTTGGTCATCCTGGTGGTCATGTTTATCTTCTCGTTTTTGGGTCCTTTGCTTTCCCCATATACAGAAACCCAAGTCTTCTATACTCAAAGCGAGATTTCCAAGGATTACGCCGGCGCGATCATCAATAATGAGCTGCGCTATACGGTTGCGGATGGGCAGAAATTCAGCGCTCTTGCCCGCGCGAATTTCCTGTTAGCCCTGGGGAAAAATCAGCGCACTTTTACCGCTGGTGATCAGGGCTACAGTTACGTGGAAGAAAGTGAGGGTACATATCGCGTTTTGAGTCTGCTGCCAGTGGCAGAAGATTTTCTAGGCGAGCTGATCCCTGTTGGGGACAATACGATTTCCGATGAACTCGAAAAAGCCTATCTTGCTGCCGCGGACTCTAAAGAAAACCAGTTCGAATTTGGAAGCGAGACCTACCATATTACCACCGAAGGCAGGAAGACCTATATTTCCACCGAGCAGAGCGTGGCGCTGGCTTCCTTGAATATCTACGATCCCTATAATGCGGCAGACGCGGCAGTTGTGGACTCTTACGCTTTCCGCTACGCGAGCGCACTCGCTTTGCGGGATAAATCTACCCAATTTCAGATGGATGACAAGACCTACACCGTCCAGTATGACGATAGCACCGAAACCATCTTCACCGAAGACGGGAAAGAGTTCGCGGAAATTTCCAATATTATCGTCAATCCGTTGGATCAGAAAGAATTCTTGCCTGTTGAGTTCAAGCGCCTGGCGCGTGAGGCGATTATCGACCGCAATAATAAATTCGAGCACGATGGGGTGGAATACACTGTTGTCCGCGTGAACACCAACTATTACATCAAACGTCAGACCTCCAGTATGCTCATCAAGATGTTCGAATTCCCCAGCGCCAAACACTGGATGGGCACGGACAACAACGGCATGGATCAGTTTACCCGTCTGATGTACGGAGGTCGTGTCTCGTTGATGGTCGGTTTTGTTGTGGTTATTCTGGAAACCGTCCTGGGCGTGATCATCGGTGTGGACCTTTTTAACAGCATCCCATACTTCCCGATGATCATCATCTTTGGCTCGGTGATGGATACGCTGGAAGTCTCGCCAATGGTACGCCTGTTCATACTGATGGCTATTCTGGGGTTGATGGGCTGGACGGGTATTGCCCGTTTGGTCCGCGGTCAGATCCTCTCGCTGCGTGAGCAGGACTTTATGATAGCCACAGAAGCCACTGGTATCCGCACCAGCCGCAAAATCTTCCGGCACCTAGTTCCCAACGTGATGCCACTGCTGATTGTCATCGCAACCGGCAGCCTGGGCGGTGTTATTATCTTTGAAGCGACCCTGGGCTTTTTGGGATTGGGCATCAAGTATCCCCTGGCTTCCTGGGGCAGTATCATCAACATTGCTTCGGACCCGTTTGTGATG
>JAGVUP010000151.1 GCA_019136215.1 Chloroflexota bacterium
TTCTCCTTATGAAAGCCGGACGCGAGGATCAATGAAGGCATAAACAATATCCACAATCAGGTTGGCGACGATCAAGATCAAACCGTTGAAGATCGCGAAACCCAGCATCGTGACGATATCCAGGCTCACCGCAGCGCGGGCAGCCGCTGAGCCAATTCCAGGGTAGCTAAAGACCGACTCGGTGATGACCACCCCACCCAGCAAGCCTACGATGGAAAAGCCTGCCATGGTGATCACCGGCAGTAGCGCGTTGGGTCGGGCATGACCAAACACAACATCCCGTTCAGCCAGGCCCTTCGCGCGGGCTGTGACAACATAATCCTGCCGAAGGGTCTCGAGCATGGAGCTGCGGGTCACGCGCAAAAAGCCCGCCCAGTTGATGTAAGAAAGGGTGAGGACCGGCAGCAACATGTGGCGCAGGGCGTCCCAGAAGATATCAAAACGTCCGTTCAGCAGAGAATCGATGGTCAGGATGTTGATATAAGTGCGCCACTGTGGGGAATCGACCACTGCCGAAGCCCAACCGCTCAGGCGACCAGGCGGCAGCCATTGCAGCTTAGCATAAAAGACCATCAGGACCAGCAAACCAAAAACGAAGGTGGGGAAGGAGGTGCCCACAATACTAAATATGCGCAGACCCTGGTCTATCCAACTGTTTTGGTGAACAGCCGCCTGCACGCCCAACCAGATGCCGATACTGATCATGGGCAGCATTGCCCACAAAGCGAGGTCAACCGTATTCGGGAAGCGTCGTTTGATAAGATCACCGACTGGCATGGAAGATGAACGGGAATACCCGAAATCTCCGTGCAAAATGCCGCCCTCGCGTTCACCAGTGTTTGGATTCTTAACACCCATCAGCCAGTTCCAATACTGGACATAAACGGGTTGGTCGAACCCATAGCGCTTGATCAGACCTTCAATCGCCTTATCGTTCTTTGGGAAATCTTTCAGATAGAGCGCCGTGCGTTCCACAGGGGAAAGCAACTGCATCATTCCAAAAATGAGGAACGTCACTCCGAGTAAGAGGATTGGTACCAAGAGCAAGCGCCGGATAATGTATGTTGTCATAAATCAACCTCTTCCACTACAGTTTTGAGTTGGAAGATGAAGTGAAACAAGTGCTCCACCCCATCCAACAGCTCAAAACTCCTTGTGTGGGGGCTCGGATTGAGCCCCCACATCTTTTAATCTAAAGGTTCAGAACTTAGTTTTTGAACCAAGTGTAGTAGATACCACCAGAGTAGATCGGGTTCAAAACCTGACCCTGGACCCAGCGCTGGCTGAAGCCGTGGGTGGTAATGGTTTGCAGAGGAATACCGATTGCCAGTTCGTAGTACTTCATGCTGATCGCTTTGTAGAGTTCAGCACGGGTTGCTTCGTCAGGTTCGGTGACCGCCTTGACCAGATCAGCCTGGAATTCCTGCTTCAGTTCGGTGGGCAAGCCCTGGCGACCGCCATACACACCATAGGTGTAGGGCTGGAACCAGTTGTAGGGATCGTGGATGTCTTCCAGCCAACCGCCGGTCAGCAGCGGGAGCTGCTTGGCGCGCTGGATGCGCAGGTAGGTTGCCCAGGGAAGACCAAGGGTCTCAACGCTGAACTTGTCATTGACCGCAGCGAGGTTGCTGGAGAGGATTTCAGCGATGGTCTGGCGGGTATTGTTGCCTTGGTTGTATGCCATCTGCACGCGGAAGCCCACGTTCCAAACATCGGTGCCGTCAGTTTCTTCACCGGCGGGGATGCCGTCTTTGTCGATATCAGCAAGCTTGAATTCTTCCTCGCACTTGGCAAGATCAAATTCATACTGCGGCATATCAGGATCATATCCGACCATGCCGGGTAAGGGCAACTGGAAGGATTTCACTGCCTCACCAGCGAACACGTCATCAATAAAGGATTCCCAGTCAAAGCAGTATGCCAGGGCTCTGCGGACGTGAATGTCGCTGAAGAAGTCAGCGGGGATACCATTGCCGTCAAGCTGACCAGAGCCGATGTAAGGATTCGGGCTTTCTTCGGTGGTAGCAATGTTCCAGTTCGGCAACAAAACGTCCATCGCGAGGCGCGGGCGACCGATGCGAACCACGAACGGATTCGTTGAGGTCTGACCTTCTTCACATAAGACGAATTTTTCAGCGCCAAGTTTGGAGCCGTCGTAATCGCAAACTTGCATCAGCGGGCCATAGGTGTCGGTTTCAGGATCGTACTCGGAAATTTCTCCCACCAAGGCGTCCATCTGAGAGCGGTTGGCGGCGGGAACGTCAGCAACGTCCACATCACCGGTCTGGAGCATCGCGAAGCGGGTACCCCATTCGGGAACTTGCTTGAAGACGACTTTCGCAAGCTTGGCAGGTTCGCGCCAGTAATCTTCGTTGCGTACAAGAACGATCTCGTCCTGGTTGACAAATTTGTCAATCTTGAAGGGACCGGTGCCGTTAGCCATCACGCTGAAGGGATCATCGGCGGAAGAAACACCATAGTAATTCTGCCAGGTCTCACAGGTTCCATCCCAACCGCCATTTTCAACGACCCATTTCTTATCCATGATCGAGCCCCAGTTGTTGGCGATCGTGGAGATGAAAGGACCCCAGGGCTGCGCGAGTGTCATGGTGACTGTGCCAGCGGCATCATCCGCCACGATCGCGTTCTGCACTTTTTGGCAGGCTTCCATCAGGACAGCCGGATCAGCGGCAGCGATGCCAGCCTGATCATCGTAGAGGTTTCCTTCGGGATCGACAAGCAGCGAAACGTCATCAATACCAACGCCGAGGAAGGGCTCAGTCAGCAGGAGCTGCGGTGAGGACGTGCCACCCTGCAGCAGACCGCGCTGGAAGCTGTATGCCACATCCGTGGGGGTCAGTACGTCGCCGTTGTGGAATTTGACGTTTTCGCGGATCTTGAAGGTGAAGACTGTTCCGTCTTCGGAAACCGTGGGCATCTCAGCAGCCAGCTTGGGAACGAATTCGCTCAGACTTTCGCCGTCGTAGAAAATCAGGGTTTCGTAGACGTTTTGCAGCATTTCACCAGACATCGTGTCGTATGCCAGAGCCGGATCGAGGGTGTCGACACTGAGGTCACCGTACGCCAGATATAAGGTTTCGGGATCCTTCGACTTGAACTCGACCGCAGGCGCGGTTGTTTCGGGCTCGGTGGTCTCGGGCGCGGTTGTTCCTGGCTCGGCAGGGACTTCCGGCTGAGGCGCTTCGGCTGGGGCAGCAGGCTGTTGGCATGCTGACAACACCATTCCGAGGGCTAATAGTACGGCTATTAAAACATAAAGCTTACGCATAGGTTTCTCCTCCTTGAGAAATTAGGTTAGTATTTTGACAAACGTGTAACTTTGATTTTTTCAATATCTTTTAGAAGGCTACCTCCTTTGATTATCCGGATGATCCCACTTGAAGCACTCAATAAAGTGCCCAGGCGAAACCTCCTTGAATTCAGGTCGCGATTGCCCGCAGAAATCTTCGGCAATAGGACAGCGTGTTCTAAAACGGCAACCTGATGGCGGGTTGACAGGTGAAGGCACATCGCCTTCGAGGACAATACGCTTGCGGGTCTCATAGTATTCCGGATCCGCAACAGGAATAGCAGAAAGAAGCGCTTTCGTGTAGGGGTGAATGGGATTTTCGTAGATCTCATTTCGATCCGCGAGTTCAACAATGATACCGAGGTACATCACCGCGACGCGATTGCTGATATGCCGGACCATCGAGAGGTCGTGGGCAATGAAAAGATATGTCAGGTTGAATTCCGCCTGCAAGTCTTCAAACAGGTTGATCACCTGCGCCTGGATCGAGACGTCCAGCGCTGAAATCGGCTCATCACACACAACGAAAGTTGGATTGTTCGCCATCGCGCGGGCAATGCCGATGCGCTGGCGCTGACCGCCGGAAAACTCGTGCGGGTAGCGCAGCATGAAGTCCGGATCCAGCTTGACAAGGTTCATCAGAGTTCGAACGCGGTCATCGATTTCTTTACCGCTGGCGGTGCCAAATGCCACCAGAGGTTCGGCGATGATATCGCGAATGGTCATGCGCGGGTTCAGGCTCGCGTAGGGGTCCTGGAAGATCATCTGGATGTTTTTGCGCATCATCCGCATCTCTTCAGAGCGGAGCTTCGTCAGATCAACATCTTCGTAATATATGTTACCGGCGGTTGGCTTGTAAAGTTGTAGAATTGTGCGACCGGTCGTCGATTTTCCGCAGCCCGACTCACCGACCAAGCCCAGTGTCTCGCCTTTGTCGATTTTCCGCAGCCCGACTCACCGACCAAGCCCAGTGTCTCGCCTTTGTTAATCTTGAAACTCACGCCATCCACAGCACGCACCGACCCGACCTTGCGCTGAATCACTCCTCGATAAATCGGGAAATGCATTTTCAGATTTTCGACTTTGACTAATACGTTGTTGTTTTCGGTCATTAGCGCTCTCTCCCGGTGGTGGTATCTACCCAGCAAGCAACCCGATGTTTTCCGCCCACTTCCACAAGCGGAGGATTTTCCTCGCGGCAGCGATCCACGACCCAGCGGCAGCGTGGAGAGAAGGGGCAGCGTTGTGGTTTCTGGTAAAGCATGGGGGGCATGCCTTCAATAGAATAAAGCCGCTGGCGTCCTTTTTGGTGAATCCGCGGAAGACTGCCGAGCAGCCCGATGGTATAGGGGTGACAAGGATTGGCGTAAAGGTCGCGGATGGGCGATTCTTCGATGATGAAACCGCCGTACATGACGTTTACGCGATGGGCGATACTCGCAACCACACCCAGGTCGTGCGTGATCCACACGATCGACATACCAACTTCTTCGCGCAGGCGAATCATCAAGTCCACAATCTGAGCCTGAATGGTCACATCCAGCGCCGTGGTCGGCTCGTCAGCGATAACAATCTGCGGATTGCAGCTCAGCGCCATGGCAATCATCACGCGTTGGCGCATTCCGCCGGAATATTGATGGGGATAATCCTTCAGGCGGTCTTTGGCGCGCGGTATCCCAACTTGTTCAAGCAGTTCCACAGACCGTTCGCGCGCTTGCTCCCTGCTCAGCCCCATATGCAGCATGAGCGGCTCCGCCATTTGTTTGCCGATCGTCATGACCGGGTTCAGGGAAGTCATGGGATCCTGGAAAACCATGGAGATCTGTCCTCCGCGCACGTGGCGGATTTCATCGCTGGTCATCT
>JAGVUP010000133.1 GCA_019136215.1 Chloroflexota bacterium
TGCGAAAGTTACTGCATATTGTTTATGGTGTTTTGAAGTCTCAGATGCCTTTTGACCCTGATTATGACCGCCAATTCAATTTTTCATCTTGACTTTTAAGACGGTATCTACAATGGATTTCCTTTTTCTACAAGGAACGCGCCAAATATCGTATACTCATAGTCTGGATGGCGAAAGAGACTATGAAAGCGCGTTCATTATCAGCCGTCAGGAATCTACTCCTGCAGCGGATTAGCAAAAATCGACTGCTTTTGCTGCCCCTGTCTTTGTTAGTCTTTTTGCTGCTCTGGCAGATTCTTGTGTTGGCGTTGAAGCTTCCCAGCTTCATCCTTCCCAGCCCCGCGGAGGTCGGAAAAAAATTCTTAGACGTCCTCGCGAGCGGTATGCTCTGGCGGCACTTCTCCGCCACGCTGAAAGAAATCCTGCTGGGCTTGATTTTTGGCGTCAGCGCCGCTGCACTGCTTGGATACGGGCTTTCCAAATCGCCAATAGCTGAGCGGATGCTTTCGCCCTTTTTGGTGGGGAGCCAATCCATCCCCATGGCAGCGGTCGCGCCTTTGCTGGTCATCTGGTTCGGACCGGGTTTGCTGAGCAAGGTTTTGATCTGTTCGTTGACCGTTTTCTTCCCTGTTTTGGTAAACACGCTGGTAGGGTTGCGCGATGTTCCCCAGGATCTGCGCGAAGTGATGCGTTCTCTGCGGTCGTCCCCCGCCCAGACGCTGCGCTATCTCGAGATTCCTGCCGCGCTGCCGGTCTTTTTGGGCGGTTTGCGGGTGGGAGCGAGCCTTTCCGTGATCGGAGCGATCGTAGGAGAATTGGTCGCCTCGGATCAAGGGCTCGGCTTTTTAATCAACGTTGGACGTGGGCAGTATGATACCGCTCTGGTTTTTGTGGCAGTCATCTGCCTTGTTGTGCTGGCAGCCAGCCTATACGGCTTTGTGCTGCTGCTTGAAAAAAAGCTCCTTTCCTGGCAAACATGGCGAAAGGAAAATTGAGAGGCTTCTTTGAAACGTTTACTCTTTATCATGCTTATCCTTTGTCTGGCGCTGCCTGCCTGCAGAGCCGCTAAACCGGAATCCACGCTGGAGAAGGTCACACTCAACCTGACCTATATCCCGAATGTGCAGTTCGCACCTTTTTACGTCGCGATTGAAGAAGGGATTTTTGCCAACCATGGGCTGGATGTCAACCTGGCTTACGGCAATGAAGCCGATATGGTCGCGCTTGTGGGATCGGACCACCAGCAGTTCATGATTGCTTCCGGTGAACAGGTGCTGCTCAGCCGTGCCCAAGGTTTGCCAGTCATCTCGGTAAGGGAGTGGTATCAGCATTATCCGATTGGGGTAGCTTCGCTAAAAAGCAGTCATATCCTTGAACCCGCGGACCTGCGCGGAAAGTCAATTGGGCTGCCCGGCTTATTCGGAGCGAGTTACATCGGCTTCGAGGCGCTTGCGGGTCATGCGGGACTGAGCGATGATGATTACGAGCTGCGGTCAATCGGCTTCACGCAGGTGGAAGCGCTGGTAACCGGGCAGGTGGATGCCGTGGTGGTCTACTTAGCGAACGAACCTGTGCAGCTTCGCGCGCGCGGATACGAGATTAACCTGCTGAGTGTAGCGGATTCGCTTTCACTGGTGGGCAACTGCCTGGTGACGAACGAAAAATCGCTTTCCGAACGTACGGATTTGGTTCGCCGGATGGCAGTTGCGCTGGATGAAGCCCTGGCTGCCACCGCTGCTGACCCCGATAAGGCTTTCGAGATCAGCCGCAAATACGTAGAAAACCTGGAAGCTGATGACCCGATCCAAAAGCAGGTTCTGCTCGAGTCGATCAAACTCTGGCGTTTTGAACCGGAGCCCGCGCAGTCGGCGGTGGAACGCTGGGAGAATATGCAGGGCATTTTGCTGGACCTGGGTCTGATGGCAGTGCGCATCGATGTGCGGGAGGCGTTCAGTGACGCGTTCGTCGAATGATTTAGCCTTGCGGGTTAGCAGCCTCGAAGTCAGCTTCGTGGATAGCGACGGCAGCCTTGGGGTGCTCGACAAAATCAGCTTCTCGGTGGAACGCAACGCGTTTGTCTGCATTGTCGGACCTTCCGGCGGAGGAAAAAGTACGCTGCTGCGGGCAGTGGCTGGGCTCATCCAGCCGACCGGCGGAACAGTGGAGTTTCCTGGCGCGGAGGAAGAAAAATCGCGGACGGGCTTGGTTTTTCAAAAGCCCAATCTGCTCCCCTGGCGGACTCTCCAAGAAAACATCAGCCTCCCACTGGAAATCGCGCGCCGTCCGGAGGCTGAAATTGCCGCGTTCACTCAGGAGATGATTCGCCTTGTGGGTTTGGAAGGGTTCGAAAAGTCATACCCGCACGAACTCTCCGGCGGGATGGCACAGAGGGCAGCCATCGCCCGCTGCCTGGTGCAGGATCCTGAGATTTTGCTGCTGGACGAGCCTTTTGGGCAACTCGACGCGCTTACCCGCGACCGCATGGGCGACGAACTGCTGCGCATTTGGAACGAACGGCGTAAGACCGTGTTGATGGTGACTCACTCCATCGCTGAAGCGATATTTCTGGCAGACCGCGTGCTTGTGCTCACCAGCCGCCCGGCTCATCTGACAATGGATCTGCCCATCCGTTTATCCCGTCCGCGCACGGACGCCATGCGCTACCTCCCGGAATTCACCGAAGCATCTCGTCTGTTGCGCGAGCAGCTCAAGAGCTCAATCGCAGCTTCCTCTTAGCCGGTCATATCCTTTGTGGTATAGTTTTATTATCTCAAAAACCGGAGTGAAGGACTGTGTATATTGCCATTGAAGGTGTTATTGGTGTCGGAAAAACCACTCTCGCGCGTCTGATTCATGAAGCCTTTGAGGCTGATGTATTGCTGGAAGTCTTTGAAGAGAATCCTTTCCTCGGCAGTTTTTACGCCGACCGGCAGAGATATGCCTTCCAGACCCAAATTTTCTTCCTGATGAGCCGTTTCACCCATCAGCATCAGGTCATACCATCCGCCATGTCCGCCGGCAGGAACATCGTATCGGATTATACCTTCGACAAAGACGCCCTCTTCGCGGGCATCAACCTGAGCGGGGATGAACTTGATATCTACCACAAGGTACATTCCGCCCTGGCAGATAAAATCCCTCAGCCTGATCTGCTGATCTATCTGCGCGCCGCCACCAAAACGTTGATGCACCGCATCGCCCACCGCGACAGACCCTATGAGCGCAGCATGGATCAGGCGTACATTGAGGAACTTGCCAATGCTTACGAAAAATTCATCATCCTGCCCAAGTGGGAGCAGCGCTTGCAGGTCATCGATACCGATGATCTCGATATCGTCGCCGATCCAAAGGCGCTGCAGTACATGATTGACCGCATCCGTCAGGCGCTTCAGCTTGCACCCTACCAGGAAAGCCTGCCGCTTTCCGATTAAGGAGTTCTCCATGCAAATCAATTCGGAAATGCTCATCAAAACCGCGCGCAATTTTGTTGCCAAACGCCTGCGCCAGCAAAACGATATCGTCGCGGTTTATCTGACCGGATCTGTCACAAGCGAAGAACCCTTGTTGGGAGGCACAACCGACATTGACATGGTCTTTGTTCACAAAGAAAATCCCAGTCAGAGCCGCGAGGTGTTGCGTGTAACCTATGAGATATCTCTGGATATCGAACACCACCATCAGTCCTTCTACACCTATCACCGCCGGCTGCGTCAGAATCCCTGGATAGGTTTTCCTCTATGCAATCACGACAATATTCTGCACGATACAGACCATTGGCTTGAGTTTATTCAGGCGGGAGTCAGCGCCCAATTCGATATCCCCGAAAATATTCATGCCCGATCTTTGAAATTCAGCGAGAAAGCCCGCCAGCAGTGGTTCGACCTCAATGATGAGCAGGATATTCGCTTTCAGGATTGGATGGACCTCTTCTTTAAGACAACCGGAGCAGCCGCGAATACCATCGCCACCCTCAATGGACCAGCCCTGACCACTCGCCGATTCATGATTGACTTCCCCGGCAGGGCTCAATCGCTGGGACAAGCTCCTCTTTCCGGCGATCTCGCCAGACTGATCGGCAACGACAAGATGAGTCTGCAGCTTTACCGGGATTGGCGCCCCGCCTGGGAATATGCGCTGAAAAGCGCCAATGCCAAGCCCAACTGTCCTCCAAATCTCTCTCGCCACCGCAAAGGCTACTATCTCAACTGCTGCGATGCCCTGGCGGAAGGCGACGC
>JAGVUP010000165.1 GCA_019136215.1 Chloroflexota bacterium
GGGCGGTACCATCCTGGGCACCAGCCGCCACGTGCCCGAATGCATGCCCAGCCCGGAAGGCGCCACAGACCGCACGCAAGAAGCTATCGACACCTACCGCCGTAATGAATTGGACGCCCTGGTCATCATTGGCGACAACAAGAGTCAACAGGCTGCTTATCATCTCAGCCAGGCTGGATTAAACATTATCACGCTGCCTAAATCCTGCGAAAATGACGTTCCCCGCACAGATAAATCAATCGGCTTTGATACCGCCCGTGAGATTGCCACTCAGGCAATCGACCGCCTGCACACCAATGCCAACGCTACCCACCGCATCATGTTGGTGGAGCTGCTTGGCAGCTATTCCGGTTGGTTGACGATGGGGGCGGGCTTGGCGGCTGGCGCGGACGTGATTCTTATCCCCGAAATCCCCTATGATTTCGACGTGGTGATCGAGGCAATCCAGCGCCGCAAGAAGGCGGGGCGCAACTTCTCCCTGGTGGCGGTTGCTGAAAAAGCGAAGTCGAAGGAACTGGTGGACTTCATGGCGCTGGCTGCCAGCCGGCGCGCTGCCAATGCCGAGGAGCAGGTTCGGGCTTACGAAGAAATCGAAAAAAACTACTCTAGGCTCGGCGAAGCTGCCGACATCGAAACCCACATCACCATTCTCGGTTCGCTTGTCCGCGGCGGCACGCCTACGGCGGCTGACCGCCTGCTCGCTACCCAGCTTGCGGAATGGAGCGTAAAAATGGTAGTGGAAGGGATATTTGGGCAAATGGCGTGCCGAATCGACGGCTCGGTCACCAATGTGCCGCTGAGTGAGGTAGCGGGGAAGGTGAAGCAGATCCCGCTCGATCACGACTGGATCCGCGGGTCCTATAGGGTGGGCGCTTGTTTGGGTGTTGCCGAAGAATCGCTTGAATAAGCGGTCGCGAAATCGGGGCTATTTGGAATAGAAATCTTTCCGGATCTGCGGGTCGCGCGCTAAACCGGCTTCGAGGATGTCCATCAGGTTATCAAACAAATCCTGGATCGGGCTATCATCAACGATGGAAAGTTCACCCGCAGCGATTTGGGACGCCCGCTCGCCCAGCCTTTCCGCCAGATAGGGAGCGATCCCGCCTTCCACGATCCCGAGCATAAATGCCGCCATGTCCACATCCACCCAGGTGGCGATGTCATCGTGGAGGATCCCCTGGGTGAGGAAGGCATGAAAGCGTCTGTCTCCTCCCACGCGCTCACCGGTTTCCGGATCAATGCTGCCCGGCTGATCGGAATAAAAACGCTCAAAGCGCTCAATGCTGGCTAATTCGGGATAGCGGATTTGGAATTCGACCGCGGCTTGGAGCACCCTCCGCAGATAACGAAAGGTGTCGAGATTGGCATTATCGAGGGGCAGGCTGTTGATCACCTCAAGTTTTTTTTTGCTGACGATTGTCAGAATATGCGAATGGAGGTCGGCAATGTTTTCAAAATATTGGTAAAAAGACCCCTTGGCAATGCCAGCCTGGCTGACGATGGCGTTCACGGAAGCGCTTTGCAGCGGTTTGGCGGCAAATTCGGTAATTGCAGCGTGTTCGATTTGCAGGCGTTTGGATTCAGGCAGATTACGGAATGTTTCGGTGGGCATAAGGCTCCTTGGGGTCGATGTGACCGTTTGGTCAGGTATTCTATAGCATGGGGAATTGGATGTCAATGAAGGGTACGGACACCAGCTACGGACACCATCCGTTCGGGGGAATAATCCCGCCAGGTCTTTGGAGGGTGACTCAAAAAAACGATTTTCAGGAATGTTTTCTAAAAGTGTGGACAACCAATCATAATATCCGACAATAAATAGTGCAGTTCCAGAACTATTGCTAAAAAAGACTATAAGTGGGGAGAGAAAATTTTGTGTTTGACTGTTAGGTCAGCTTCCTGCCCCAATATTTGATCCTGGCGGGTTTCTATATGTGTCCGATGAATGGATAAGGATGGAGCAATACCTTGTGGGCACATACCCCATCCATACAAGCTCATCCGTACAGCGCGGGCAGGCGCCTCGTCCTTACCAAGAGGGCAATTTGGTGCCTGCGGGCGTGGTTGGGGACAATCCGAACCATAATATTGCAACCTTACAACCGTCCTCAACCCGCCGATGGTTGCGGATGGAGTGAACCCCATCCGTACAGCGCGGGCACGCCCCTCGTCCTTACGGAAATAACAATTGGCACGGTCAGATTTATACCTGCGGTAGGGCTGGGTTGAGGACAATCCGGACCATAAATTTGCAACCTCATAACCGCCCTCAACCCGCCGATGGTTGCGGATGGAGTGAACCCCATCCGTACAGCTCGGGCACGCCCCTCGTCCTTACGAAAAAAACAATTGGCACGGTCAGGTTTATACCTGCGGTAGGGCTGGGTTGGGGACAATCCGGACCATAAATTTGCGACCTCATAACCGTCCTCAACCCGCCGATGGTTGCGGATGGAGGAACCGGATGGAGCGAACCCCATCCGTACAACTCCAATCCGCACTGAGGAGCATGGTCTTCTTTATTCCGCCAAATGAATGATTCGATCGCGGCGAATAGGAAGCGAGGAAGGCGACCAGAGGACAAGGTTTTCAACGCTCCCAATTCTGCCCTACAGGTTACAAAAAATTGCGAATTATATTGGATGCATTTTTTGTTGGGTGCGAATTTATTGTATGCGTGGTTGAGGACAATCCGAACCATCATTTTGCAGCCTTATGACCGTCCTCAACCCGCCAAATGAAGGTTACGGTTACGGTGAATTGGAAACGGCAAGGGTTACCAAAAGGCACTACATTTCACCCTATAAAGCCAGGTTTCTTATATGATCATCCATCATTATCCGCATTTATAAAATTTGTTTTTTTGCCAGAAATCCTTTTTTGCAGGTTAACATGTCTGTCCAATGAATGGATGCAGATGTACTATTACCATACTATACATGCACAAAAACCTTTCTGTACAGCGGAGTAAGAATCCTACAACTATAATGACATCGAATGTCCTAAATAACACGTTCGCGGGCACGGTATGCCGTACCCCTACATTATGATTGAATTTTTGGCAGGTTTTGTATCTGTCCAATAAATGGATGCAATTGGAGCAATCCGGATTTCAAAGGATCATCATTTTTCCCGAATTCTGACCCGCAAAAAGACCGTGAACATCAATAGAATCCAACCAATCAAACACCCCTCATCCCGCCTAATTTCTGCTAAAATTGTTCCCATGCAACATATCTACTCTACCTGGCGCTCGGAGTATATCGGGCGGGATCGAGAAAACGAAGGCTGCGCCTTCTGCCTTGCCCTCAAGGAGCCAGACTGCCGCGAAAACCTCATTTTCCACCGCGGGAAAAGCTGTTTCGTCATCCTCAATCTATTCCCTTACACCAGCGGGCATCTGATGGTCGTACCTTACACCCACACCAACCATCTGCCGGACCTGCCCGCAGAGACCTTAAACGAGATGATGCTGCTGGTGCAGAAAGCTGTGCGCGTCATGGAAAAGGTTTACCATCCTCACGGCTTCAACATTGGGCTCAACCTGGGCTCGGCTGCCGGCGCCGGCATCGCCGACCACATGCATATGCATGTGGTCCCCCGCTGGCAGGGTGATGCCAACTTTATGTCCGTGATTGGCGAAACGCGCGTGATGCGCGAAGACCTCGGGATGACTTACCAGCGGCTCTCAGAAGCCTGGCAAGCCGCCAGCGATTGACGCCAACGGCTTAGCCCAATTCATCGATCAACTCATTTATTACCCAGCGCTTTTACCTGACCAATTCCGCCAATGCTTTGCGTTATTTCCGGCGAGCCCCAGTAGCTGACGTTATATGCGCCTGCCAAATCTAGGTCCAACGTGTCCGTCGCCCAAACAACCACGCTGGCTGCACCGTCAACTTTCATGTCTACATTGGCAACCTTGAGATCTCCCGCCTCGAAGTTAGTTCCTCCCGAGACATCGATGGTCAGGTTTTGCGCCTCTCCGGAGGCGCGAATATCACCACCTCCAGCCATGGTCATGTTCAACGTGTTGAGGACCAGATTATTCAACCTGACGCTTGCGCCTCCATTGATCTCGAATTTGAGGTTCTCCAGGTCAAGACCGTCAGCCTTCAGTTCAGCGCCGCCATCCAATTTGAATTCGCTTAAATCCTTGAAAGTAATCGTCAGGGTAAGCTTGTCAAGCCAGAGATCAAAAAGTTTTTTGTCGCGATAGTTGATCACCAACACACCATCTTTTACTTCCGTTACCAACTGATCTGCCACGCGCCGTGTACTCTCAACCTTGATTGAGTGTTCATTGCCCTGCACCAGGTTGATAGCTGCGCCACCTTTCATATCAATTTTAGTAAACACATCCATCTGTCGGGTTTCACTCACTAACAGTTCTTGATTTTCCTCGCCTGTTTGAGGAACGGTGGTAACTGCCCGGCGTGAAGTACCGCACGCCATGGTCACTAGTAAGAGAACAGATAAAAAAGCAATTAGTCTGAAACGATTTTTCATTTTTCACCTCATTCAAAATCTATTTAGATTCTACATTAAGCGCAAGCCCTGCTCAAAAAAAGTATGGACAGGGCTTGAAGTGTAAGGTTTCGTAAGGAATTCGATCAAGATCGCTTGTTTCTTGCTTTGAATTGCTGACGCAGCCACGAAGCAGCCGGGCTTTGATGTTGGCGCAGCACCAAAACAGAGGTTCTGACGATCTTATCCACTACCTCGCCGAATGGCAATCCTGGCTGGGTCTGCCCTTCGAAGGAGCCGACGATGACCAAATCATAGTCGCGTTCCTGCGCTTCTCCGACCACTGCACTGGCAGGGTCTTTCCCGCGGACGATGCGCAAGTTGGCGTTGCCGGGGATGTTGCCCAGTTCGGTCATTACCACTTCCTGCAGGAATGCCATCTGATCTTCGTAGAGGTCTTCGTCGAGGTCCTCATCCACCACACGGATGAAGTCAATGTTGGCGTGATCTGCCTGCGCCAGCATCTCAGCCAGCGAGATGGCAAGTTTGCTGTGCAGCCCGCCTCCGACCGGAACCAAAATCTCCTCAACGCGGTCGATGCCTTGATCGAACAAGACGCCCACATTCGTCAATCCTGACCGGATGATCATCTCGAGGTTCTTTCCAAATTCCGCCTGCTTTGCTTCGCTTACGGGCCATTTGAAGAGCATCAGGCGGACGTTGTTGTCTCCCCGCATTTCGTCGACGATCCCATCGGCGACTGTTGTGCCGCTGACAGTTTTGGAATACATCGGCACATTACGTTCGATGGCATACTTGCTCCGCGGTCCACCACCTGAAGCAGGCAGAGGTTCATATCGCTGCTTGAGTTCGCGATGCGCGTACCGAGCCGGACGACATTTTCCAACCCGCTTTCGTGCTGCATCGGCACCACGAGGCGGTAGCGTCCGGGGTCCATTACGCGCTTGTGTTCCGCTTTCCACGACTCCACGCCGAGCTTGATGAAATAATAAAC